>JBFKEA010000001.1:0-73621 GCA_041619375.1 Spongiibacter sp.
CTTGACGGTATAAATTATGAGTGAAAAAACTTCAGACCTCGCCATTTATGGCCGACTAATTAAATACGTGATCCCGTTTTGGCCACTGTTTGTCATCAGTGTGCTGGGGTTTTCCTTATATTCCGGTGTGCAGGTGCTGCTTGCTGATATGATGCAGCTTATCGTCGATTATATTGGCGGCAATGTGAATCCGGGTGAAGGTGGGGTGACGGCCAAGCTGATGTGGGCGGTCGGTGGCGATGATTTCAACCTCGCTTCGGCCCGCACTTGGATTGTTGCCGCCTTGGTTATTCTCGGTGTCGGGCGCGGCTTGGGTTTTTTTGCCGGTAACTATTTCATCGCCGGCATATCCCACCGTTTAGTGCACGTGCTGCGCATTGAGCTGTACCGTAAGATGCAGTTCATCCCAAGTAGCTATTTCGATCGAAATTCCACCGGTGTATTGATTTCCAAGATCACCTTCAACGTTGAACAGGTTACTGGTGCAGCGGTCAATGCGCTGAAGGTGGTGCTGCGTGAGGGCACATTTGCGATTGGTTTGCTGTGCTATCTGCTGTACATGAACTGGCAGTTAACAATGGTATTTCTGCTGGCGCTGCCGATGATTGGCATCACTGTGTGGTGGGTGGGTAAGCGTTTTCGCAAGATCAGCCGCAGTATCCAGAACGCGATGGGCGAGGTTAATCAGGTTACTAATGACAGCATAAATGCCTATCGTGAAATTCGTCTATACGGTGGAAGCGAGCAGGAGCGCGAGCGTTTTGAGGGCGCGAGCCGAAAAAACCGCAATCAAAATATTAAAATGGCGTTTTACAACGCCCTCAGCCCCTCGGTGATTCAGTTTCCTGTGGTGCTGGCGACCGGCCTGCTGATTTGGATTGCACTGGGGCTAACCGGGGAGATGACGCCGGGCTCCTTTGTGGCCTATTTGTCGGCGGCTCTGTTTTTACCCAAGCCTATCCGTCAGCTGGCCGAGGTCAGTAGTGTTATCCAAAAGGGTCTGGCGGCGGCTCAGGATATCTTTGAATTTCTCGACGCCGAACAGGAAAAAGACAGTGGCAGTTATCAATGCCAGCGCTTGCGCGGCGAGATTGATATCAGCAATCTTAATTTTTCCTATGCACCGGGGCTGCCCCAGGTCCTCACTGATATCAATTTGCATGTTGAGCCGGGGACGTCGCTGGCATTGGTAGGGCTGTCTGGGTCGGGAAAATCGACGCTGGTGAGCCTGCTGTCGCGCTTTTACCAGCATGAAGAGGGCGAGTTGCTGCTAGACGGCGTAGATATTCGCGATTACCAACTGGATAATTTGCGCGCCAATATTGCCCTGGTGACCCAACAAGTCACCTTGTTTAATGACACGGTATACAACAATATCGCCTACGGTAGTATGGCCTCGGCCAGTCGTGAAGAGGTTTTGGCCGCGGTGGAAGCCGCCCATGCCAGCGAGTTTATTGATGCTCTACCGCAGGGTATCGACACGGTTATTGGTGAAGATGGGGTGATGCTATCGGGTGGCCAGCGCCAGCGCTTGGCCATTGCGCGGGCATTTCTTAAAAACGCGCCACTGCTGATTCTGGATGAGGCCACTTCGGCACTGGATAATCGCGCGGAATCCCATATTCAGAAGGCGATGGAAGAAGTGATGAAGGGCCGCACCACCATCGTTATAGCCCACCGCCTCAGCACAATTGAAAGTGCCGACCAGATCGTCGTGATGGAAGAAGGGCGTATCTACGAGCAGGGCAGTCACGCGGAGTTGCTTGCCCTGGGCCAGCGCTATGCGCAGCTCTACCATAAAAACTTCGAGCAAAGCGGTGAGTCTTGAGCGCTGGTTGAATAACCGCTGGTATGGCCGCCCAGGCCTGTTGTGGTTGCTGTGGCCTCTGGAGCAACTGTTTCGCGCGGTAGCGGCCCTGCGCCGACGTCTAATTCGCCCACGACACTGCGGTGTGCCGGTCGTTGTGGTCGGCAATATCGCCGTGGGTGGCAGTGGTAAAACTCCAACTGTATTGGCGATTGCCCACCATCTTCGCGCGAGGGGGCATCGCCCGGGGATCGTCAGCCGCGGCTATGGCGGCAAGGCTTCACACTATCCATTATTGGTCGATGAGCAGACTCTCCCCAGTGAGGCTGGCGATGAACCCTGTCTTATGGCGCGCCGCAGCGGTCTGCCGGTTGCCGTCGCGCCTGATCGTGTGGCCGCGGCGCAGTTGTTGGTAGAACAGTGCGGGTGTACGGTAATCGTTAGCGATGATGGCTTGCAACACTACCGTTTAGCGCGGGATATCGAGGTGCTACTGGTAGATGGCTCGCGCGGTTTTGGCAACGGTCACTGCCTGCCGCTGGGGCCTCTGCGCGAGCCGGTGGCGCGCAGCGGGGGGGTTGACCTGAGTATCTGCAATGGTGAGCCTGCGGCAGATTTTCCGGTGGGGCTATCGCCGTATTTTATGTCTCTGCGCGGCGACACCTTGATCAATCTACACAGTGGTGAGCAATGTCGGGCGGCGGATTGGCCCGCCG
Organism: Spongiibacter sp.; assembly: GCA_041619375.1. Lineage (GTDB taxonomy): Bacteria > Pseudomonadota > Gammaproteobacteria > Pseudomonadales > Spongiibacteraceae > Spongiibacter. Next base: position 2,524 of record JBFKEA010000001.1, read on the forward strand.
CGCGTCGGCGGGTCAGGGCGATTGCCGGTATCGGCCACCCGCCGAGATTTTTTGCCGCTTTGGCTGCGCTTGGTTTTGATTGTCAGAGCCAGGGCTATCCCGATCACTACTGCTATAGCGCGGAAGATTTACACGTGCAGCCCAGTTTGCCGCTGCTGATGACCGAGAAAGACGCGGTCAAGTGCGCGCAGATATGTCCGTCCGATAGCTGGATGTTGCCCGTCGATGCCGACTTGAGCCCGGCCTTTTACCGCGCGCTAGACCAGTTGCTCAGCAAACCCTTATAGACCGTTTCGAGGTTCGCCATGTCTTATACCGTTATCATTCCCGCGCGTTACGCTTCCAGCCGCTTGCCGGGCAAACCGCTGATGGAGATCGCCGGCAAGCCGATGATTCAGCATGTGTGGGAGCGCGCATCGAGCAGTGCCGCGCTGCGGGTAGTGATAGCCACCGAGGATCAACGCGTTGCCGACTGTTGTCGCGATTTCGGTGCCGAGGTATGTATGACTCGCGCAAGTCACGAAAGCGGTACGGATCGATTGCAGGAGGTGGTCGCCACACTGGCGCTGGCCGACAGCGATATCGTGGTTAATGTTCAGGGTGACGAGCCGCTGCTGCCAGCGCCGGCCATCGAACAGGTGGCGGCGAATCTGGCCGCCCAGCCGCAGGCCGGTATCGCCACCTTGATGGAGGAGATTAACGACGCCGAGACAGTGTTTAACCCCAATGCCGTAAAGGTGGTTAGTGATCGGCAGGGGTTTGCCCTGTACTTCAGCCGCGCGCCCATTCCCTATAGCCGTGACCAATGGCTGGATGGCCGCAATGACTTGCCCAAGCAGCCTAACTATTGGCGCCATATTGGTATCTATGCCTATCGCGTCGGCTTCCTGCACCAGTTTGTCAGTTGGCCGGCGGGTGGACTGGAGAATTGTGAACGGCTGGAGCAGTTGCGGGCCATGGAAAACGGCGTGCGCATCCACGTTGCAAAGAGCTGTGTGGAGATTCCCGGCGGCGTCGATACCGAGGCCGACCTCAACGCTGTCCGTCGCCTGCTGGGGGCAGCCAGCGATGCCTAGGCGGGTATTGTTTGTCTGCTTGGGCAATATTTGCCGGTCGCCGACCGCGCAGGCGGTTTTTCAACAGCGGATTGCTCAGGCTGGACTGGGAGAGGAAGTGTTTGTCGATTCTGCCGGCACCGCAGCTTGGCATATCGGCCGTGCGCCCGATTCTCGCAGTCAGGCCATGGCCGCGAGATACGGTTACGACCTGTCGCCACTGCGGGCGCGCCAGGTTGAGCTTGAAGATTTCCAGACGTTCGATTACATCCTGGCGATGGACTGCGCCAACCTAGCCGATCTGCGGGCCTTGCGACCTGAGGGGAGCCCTGCGGTGCTGTCGTTATTTCTCGACTATGCCGATACGGAGGTAGAAGAGGTTCCTGACCCCTACTACGGTGGTGACGCGGGTTTTGTTGAGGTGTTGCGTTTGGTTGAGGCCGCGGCTGATGGCTTACTGGCAGAAATAAGGTCGGGGCGCTGATGGCGGTGATTACGCAAAACCACTGCCTGGTTGACTGTAATACCCTGAGTATCACTGCCCATGCGCAGGCCTACTGCGCGGTCGATGGGCGGGACGAGCTGTGTGAGGCGCTGGAGTATGCGCGCGGTGAGCAGTTGCCAGCGCTGGTGCTGGGCGGAGGCAGTAATTGTGTGTTCAGCCGCGACTATCCCGGGCTGGTTTTGCATATGCGCAGTCGCGGGGTCGACGTAGAGCAGCTTGACGGTCAACCGCTACTGCGTGTTGCCGCCGGTGAAAATTGGGATGCACTGGTGCGCAGCTGTCTCGATGAGGGGTATTTCGGTTTGGAAAACCTCATTGCCATCCCCGGCTCGGTCGGCGCTGCACCAGTGCAAAATATCGGCGCTTACGGCGTTGAATTGTCGCGCTGCCTGCGCTGGGTCGAGGGCTGGGATATCGAGCGGGGACTGTTTCGGCGGCTGAGCGCCAGCGAGTGTCAGCTCAGCTATCGCGACAGCATTTTTAAACGCGCGCTCAGCGACCGTTTTGTCATTACCGAGGTGGCGCTGCAATTGTGCCGTCGGCCTCAGGGTGACGCCGGCTATCCCGCGCTGCGCGATTATTTGCTGGCGGCGGGTGAAGACCCTGACCGGGTCCACCCCCGGCAGTTGGCCCAGGCGGTGGCGGCGATCCGCGCCAGCAAACTGCCCGATTACCGCCGTGAACCGAATGCCGGCAGTTTTTTTAAGAACCCCTTAGTGACAGCGAGCCAGGCCGCAGAGCTACTTAAGCACTGGCCGGAAATGGCGCATTGGTCAATGCCAGACGGCCGGGTGAAGCTAGCGGCGGCCTGGTTGGTGGAGCGCTGCGGCTGGAAGGGGCATCGGCAGGGGCCGGTGGGTGTGCATCCCCGTCAAGCCATTGTACTGGTCAATTACCAGCAGGCCGGCGGTGAACAGATTCTGGCACTGGCCAACGCCATCATTGCATCGGTCTATGCGCAATTCGCCGTGCGTTTGGAGATTGAACCGCGGGTGTACTGATGAGCAATGGCTATCGAGATCACCCGGGCTATATAGCCCTAGCCGGTGCGGAGCTTGTTTATCAAGCTGATTTTGTTGCCGACCCCAACGCGCTGTATCGCGCGCTGCGTGAAAATGTCGACTGGCAGCAGTCCAAGCTGCATATCTTCGGGCGCTGGCGGCTCACGCCGCGGTTGGTTAGCTTTGTTGGCGACCCGGGCCTCAGCTATCGCTATAGCGGGCAGAGCCACCGGGCGACGGTTTGGCCCACGGGGCTAGCTGAGCTGCGCGAACGCCTGGCCAAGGAGTATCAGTGTGAGTTCAATTGCGCACTGCTTAATTATTACCGCGACGGCCGCGATAGTATGGGTTGGCACACGGATAATGAGCCTGAGCTGGGTCCGTCGCCGACCATTGCTTCGATCAGCTTGGGTGACTGCCGAGATTTTCGTTTGCGCCCCAAGCCGGGCGGGATTGCCGCCGAAGAGGCGCCGCAGACCATCGCCCTGCAGCACGGTTCGCTGCTGCTGATGTTGCCGCCCACACAGGCGCACTGGCAGCACAGTTTGCCGCGCAGGGTAGAGCGGGGTGGACGGATAAATATCACCTTTCGGCAGATAATTCGCTAATCTCGCGGTAGCCTCAATATGGGCCGCGGTGGTATCGTTTGCGTCTTAAACAGGGAGTAACACTATGATCACAGTGTTGGTTGCAGATGATCACGCAATGGTGCGCACAGGGATCGCGCAGATTTTGAACGATGCCGACGATATCTCGGTGATTGCCGAGGCCAGCAGCGGTGAGGAGGCCATTCGGCGCTGCCGAGAACTGAAGCCGGATATCGTATTGATGGATATTCGCATGCCGGGTATGGGCGGCCTTGAAGCTACGCGAAAATTGCAGCAGCTGGCGCCAGATACCAGAATTATTGCTGTGAGTGCCTGCGAGCAGGAGCCGATGCCCAGTCGTTTACTAAAAGCGGGAGCTTGGGCCTATTTGAGTAAAGGCGCCGATGACAGCGGACAGGAAGTATTGACCGCAGTGCGCCGGGTGGCTGCCGGTAAGCGTTATTTGAGCCCGGGCATTGCGCAAGCTCTGGCGCTGCGCAGCTACGATGAGGACTCCACGTCACCTTTTGACAGCCTGTCCGAGAGAGAGATACAAATAAGCATTATGATCAGCAGCGGCCTACGGGTGCAGGACATCGCCGATACACTGCATATCCAGGCGAAAACCGTTAACAGCTATCGCTACCGCATCTTTGAGAAGCTCGATGTCAACGGTGATGTGGCGCTGACCTTGCTCGCCATTCGCCACGGCTTGATCGAGGCACCCAGCGGCAGCTGATACCCCCTATGCCGTCTTCCAAGCAGTTTGATCACCAGCGATTTCTGAAAACGGTCACCCAGAAAGCGGGGGTTTACGTGATGCTAAACCACGCCGCTGAAGTGCTCTACGTTGGCAAGGCAAAAAATCTGCGCAATCGGCTCAGCAGTTATTTTCGAGCAACAGGTTTGACGAATAAGACGATGGCCCTGGTGTCGCGGATTTGTCAAATTGAAGTGACCGTAACTGCCACTGAGCGCGAAGCGCTGCTGCTTGAGCAAAACCTTATCAAGCAGTATCGGCCGCCGTACAATATCCTGCTGCGCGATGATAAATCCTATCCCTATATTTACTTAAGCAGTGACCATCGCCACCCTCGTTTGAGCCTGCATCGCGGCGCCAAGCGCGGCGCAGGCCAGTATTTTGGCCCTTATCCCAGTGCGGCCGCGGTGCGTGAGAGCCTCAATTGGCTGCAGAAGGTTTTTAAAGTTCGCCAGTGCGAAGATAGCTACTATCGCAATCGCAGTCGGCCATGCTTGCAGTACCAGATTGGCCGCTGCAGCGCACCCTGCGTCAGTATTGTCAGCGATAAAGAATACCAACGCGATGTGCGCCACACCGAGATGTTTCTCAGTGGCAAAAGTGCGGCCCTGCAACAGGCCTTGGCTGACGATATGGAGCGCTACGCAGCAGCGCTGGAGTTTGAAAAGGCGGCTGAGCTGCGCGATCGCATAGGCTATTTGCAACAGGTGCAGGCCAGTCAGTGCATCGAGGGCGAGACCGGCGATTTGGATATTGTCGCCGGTGTGGTGCATGCCGGGTTGTGTTGCGTGCAGCTGCTGTCGGTGCGGGCCGGACGGGTATTGGGCAGTCGCAGTTATTTTCCAAAAAGTGCGCTGGAGGAGGGCGTGAGTAGCCACATTGAGGCGTTTATTGCCCAGCACTATCTTACCGGCAGCGGCGCTGTCGATTTGCCGCGTGAGCTGGTCGTCAATGTCGCGCTGGACGATGCCAGCTTGCTGGCCGACAGTCTAAGTGAACAGGCGGGGCGACAGGTGGCGATAGTGCACCGGGTGCGCAGTCAGCGCGCTAAGTGGCTGCAGTTGGCGATAACGGCCGCCGAGCAAAATTTGCGCAACCGCCTGGCAGCCAGTGAGAGTATGGCCGGGCGGTTTCGCGCCCTGCAAGAGCTGTTGGCGCTGGACAATTTACCGTCGCGCCTGGAGTGTTTTGATATCAGTCACAGCAGCGGCGAAGCCACCGTGGCCTCCTGTGTGGTGTTCGACGACAATGGCCCGCTTAAGGCGGATTACCGGCGAATGAATATCGAGGGCGTGGTCGGCGGAGATGACTATGCCGCTATGCGGCAGGCGCTCAGTCGGCGTTACAAGCGTATTGCCAGCGGCGAAGTGCCGCGCCCAGACATTCTGTTTATCGACGGTGGCAAGGGGCAGTTGAATCAGGCGCTGGATGTACTGGCAGAGCTGGGTATCGATGGCTTACTGGTTATCGGTGTCGCCAAGGGCTCGGATCGTCGCGTCGGCTTGGAAGTGCTGATACGCGGCGACAACGGCCGCGAGTTGACGCTGCCGGACAACAGCCCGGCTCTGCACCTGATACAGCATATTCGCGATGAGTCCCACCGTTTTGCGATCGCCGGCCACAAGGCGCGGCGCGACAAGGCGAGGCGGCATTCGGGGTTGGAGGCCATTCCGGGTGTGGGAGCCAAGCGCCGGCGGGAGCTGCTGCGCCATTTTGGCGGCTTGCAGGGAGTGCGCCAAGCCAGTGTTGCTGATTTGTGCCGAGTGCCCGGTATTAGTGAAAAAATCGCCCGCGAAATCTATGAGGGACTGCGCAGCGCATAGAAAAGCCCTAAACTAGCGCTACACGATTTTAACGAGAGTTTTATGAATATACCCAATGCCTTAACGCTGTTTCGTATAGCGCTAATTCCAGTACTCGTGGCGCTGTTTTATCTGCGCTTTCCCGGCAGCTATCTCGCCGCGGCGGCGGTGTTTGCGCTGGCGGGTATTACTGATTGGCTGGACGGCTACCTCGCACGCAAGCTCGGCCAGTCCACGCCACTGGGGGCCTTTCTCGACCCGGTTGCTGACAAGCTGATGGTGGCTGTGGCATTGGCCTTGTTGATTGAGCGTTACGACACGTGGTTGTTCACTCTACCGGCGGTGATCATTATTGGCCGGGAAATTGTTATCTCGGCATTGCGCGAGTGGATGGCCGAGCTGGGCAAGCGCACCAGTGTTGCCGTGTCATACCTGGGTAAGGTGAAAACCACGGCGCAAATTGTCGCCATTATTGGCTTGTTGATGGCGCCGCCCGATCCTACGACACTGCTGTATCAGGTCAATATGTTGTGTTTGTATGTGGCGGCGTTACTGACCCTGTGGTCGATGCTGATTTATTTGCATGCGGCGTGGCCGGATCTGCGTGGCCAACACGGCGACGACGGATAAAATTGCGATAAATCAGCAACTTTCCTTGACAGTTAGCGGGGAGAAGCTAGAATGGGCGCCTTCTTGAGTTACCGCCCTGCGGGCGAAAATGCTAACTCAAGGTGTTGCGGGAATAGCTCAGTTGGTAGAGCGCAACCTTGCCAAGGTTGAGGTCGCCGGTTCGAACCCGGTTTCCCGCTCCAATACTTCCAGCCGCCTGGCTGTGGGTATACAAGGCGCGGTGGCAGAGTGGTCATGCAGCGGACTGCAACTCCGTGTACGCCGGTTCGATTCCGACCCGCGCCTCCATTTATAACAAGCTTTCGATATAAGTGGTTGCTAACCGCAACGCTAACTCCTTCGTTTACTATTTTCTCTCCTGCGAGTTCCACGGGCCCCGGATGCCGTGTTGTCTTGTGTTCTCTGAGCTAGTTAAAGCACTTTATTATCAAACCTTGCTGAGTCGGCCCGAGAATTGCGTCGCCAAGCTAAAAAAACCGCGCCATGAATTTTTAGTGCGTAAAGAATTGGGTACGGTTGAGCACTTTTAAGCGGCAAACAGCGGCTTAGTTCAATTCTTGAGCTGGGAGTTGTAGATGCGCTTGGAGGCGTCGCGTTGGGCCACCTCGCTGCGGGATATGTCTGTTGGTATTGCGTTGCAATGACGCTCCCTACCCGACAGGATTGTACGGGCTTGGCTAGGGCTGTGGAGCGGACATATTCAGCCCTAAGCCATTACATTATATTAGGGTGCGGTTTCAGGCTTAGTTGCCACGATGTCTTGGCGCAGCCGAGTGGTATTGTGGAAAGAGCCAATACCTGACGCCGCTGCACCGGTTACCGTAGTGGTGCCGAATAGTTCGTGTAGGGCGCTGCCTTCTTCAACAGTAATGGTGCCTATCCCGCCCAGTACCTCATCCGTGGCGTAAATGTCATTGTGGGTATGTATCAGTCCATAGTCACCTGCGTGCCAGAGCCCATTGGGTAGTGGTGGACCCTGCGGTCCCGCGGCGCTTAACTGGGCGCTGAGTTGATATGGCGAAAATGTGAATGGCACATCGGCCACCCCGTGTTGAATCGCGGGAACGTTTGCATCGGCTTCCAGTACAAGTTCGATGTCGTCGACCACAGCTCCGAAAAAACCCGCACGTTGTTTTAATTGTGAAAGTTCAACGTTGTTATCCAATTGCCACAATAAATAAATGGCTTGGTTGCCAATAATCGCGGGGGTGTCGCTACCATCGGGTGGGGTAATGAAAACAGCGGCTTCCGCAATTCGATAGGGTCCGCTATCAACGCCATTTATGCTGCCCGAGGGGCAGTCGGCCAGTTCAACAAAGCCGATCGGGGGCTGGACCAAGGTGAGTTCTGCGGGGACAAATTTCCGAGCGTTTTCTTCGCTGATCGGCGCGAGGATCATGAAGTTTCGGCAGTTTTCGCCAGTGTTTTCAAACAAAATCTCGCTGAGGTTTTCGTCAATATTCTCAGTCTCAGGCTTGTTACTATTGTTTAGGCAACCGCTTAGAGAAAGCAGTATAAATAACCCTGCGTGGAGATAAGAAAAGTGCTTAAAAGGAGTATGCATAGAAATAAGGAGGTCGTATTAAAGTTGAGTTGAATCGCACTATAGCAAACATTCTCCGAGCTAAGTAAAAATCCTTGTGCGGTATGCTCGCCTATAGACGCCTGTAGAGTGTGTTTGTGGCTTTCGCATGAAGCCACATTGTTGAGTACTTAAGGTCGGCATCATCAGCATAAGACGTTGGCGCATCACGGCTAGCGATTCCGGCTGGTCGCAGGTGGGGCTGCCGTGTTTGTGGGTTTGCCGGCACGGGTGATTGCGCATTGTAGGCGTGGTGTTGAAGGGGCGTTTTGACGTTTCGCTAGTGAATGTGTAGTGAGGCTGGCAAAGGAGTAGAGGCGGCCACTGGTGCCGCCTAGCGTGTTGATTGATACGTCCCGCGGTTTTCAGGCCGTATCGGCTTTGCGACCGCTGTGCCGGATCCGGTAGGCCTGGCTGAAGTGTTCCCAGCTCATTGGCATTTTTTGGCGCCAGCGCCCCGGCAAATTGCTTAGTGGTACAGGGCTGCCATTGCATTCGCGCCAAAACAGCCATTCGCAGTGCAGGTGCGGAGTGAGCCGGCTGGCAATTTGTGCGGCCTCGGGCGAGAGGGCCAGGCCTTTTAGATCCTGGCGCTTCATGGTGATCGCCTCGAGCAGCGACAGTCCTTCGCTCAGCGCGAACAGGATGGCTGCGCGTTCGCCGCGTTCAAAACGCGAAATCATGAAGTTAGTTTCAGACAGGTTGCTCAGTGGGTCTGGCAGCAGCTGTTGGCCGTGCTTTATCCAGCCGTTGTGCTCGGCTTGCTCGGCAGCAATTTGCAGGCGGTGAAAGGCGTCGTGGCGGGCGCTGCGGCCGTCGATGATCTCGATGCGATTGAGACAATCCTGTACCTCCTCGAGGGGGATTTCCTCTAGGCGAGTATCGTAAAAGCCACTTTTACTAAAGCAGTTCAGGTCGACAAAGCAGTTCAAGTCTGAAAATCGCATGGTATCTTCCGCCTCTGTTTCTAACGGTTTTATTATGGGTCGGTCTCGGAGTGATAACAAACATAGCTACGTATTTTTCCCTATTGTCACAAAAAAGTGTGCGCCTTGTCTCTTATTGTATTGGCAAATCTGCCGCTATTTTGGCGCTAAATGTCATGAACTGCGCTTATGTTAACTAGTGTAAAGCGAAAATTGCCGACGGCTGCGATTGGCGATGGCGACCAGCGACAACATTACCGGCACTTCCACCAGCACACCCACGACGGTGGCTAGTGCCGCTGCTGAGTGAAGGCCAAACAGTGAAATGGCGACCGCTACCGCCAGTTCAAAAAAATTGGAGGTGGCAATCATACTCGCCGGTGCGGCGATGTTGTGCGGCAGGCCCAGGCGCCAAGCGGCAAAGTAGGATAGGGCGAAAATGCCGTAGGTTTGCAGAATTAACGGCAGGGCAATCAGTGCGATGTGCAGGGGTTGGCTGATGATGGCGTCGGCCTGAAAGCCAAACAGCAGGGTAACGGTGGCCAGTAGCCCGGCAATAGACCAGGGTTTGAGTATGGCGCTGAGGCGCTGCAAGTCGGATGCGCTGAGCAGTTTGCGGGTTAGCAAGCCCGCCAAAAGGGGCAGTACGACATAGAGGACGCTGGATAGCAGCAGGGTATGCCAGGGGACAATAATCGCATTGATGCCGAGCAGCAAGGCGCATAACGGGGCAAAGGCCAGTACCATAATCAGGTCGTTGATGGAGACCTGAACCAGAGTATAGGCGGGGTCGCCATCGGTCAGTTGGGACCACACAAATACCATGGCAGTGCAGGGGGCGACGCCGAGCAAAATCATGCCGGCAATGTATTCACTGGCCGTTTGCGGGTCGACCAGATCGGCGAACAGGTACTCGAAAAACAACACGGCTACGGCGGCCATGCTAAAGGGTTTGATTAGCCAATTTACCACCAGCGTCAGTGCTAGGCCGCGCGGTTGGCGGCCAACTTTGCGGATCGACGCCAGGTCAATATGGATCATCATTGGGTAAATCATCAGCCAGATCAGCGCCGCCACGACAAGGTTGACGTGGGCGTACTCTAGGCTGGCGATGTATTCAAAGGGTCGCTGAAAATAGCTGCCGGCGATCACGCCGATGGCAATGGCCAAGGTGACCCAAAGGCTGAGAAAGCGTTCAAATATCCCCACGATTAGTTCTCCGATAAAGGCTGGGTTTGAGCACCGAGTGCGGCAAAAGCGGCGGGCCACTGTTGGCTGGGCATGTTGGCCAGTTTCTGCTTGCGCATGTCGTCTAGGCGTTGGCGTATCTGCGCAATACACGCCGAAAAGGCGGCATCTACTGCTTCAGCGGAACCGGCAGTTGCCGATGGGTCGGACAGCCCCCAATGCACCCGCAGTGTGTCACCTAGCCATAGCGGGCAGGCTTCACCGGCCGCGCTGTCGCAGACCGTAATCACTACATCGGGTTGATAGTCTCCGAGGGCTTGCCAGGATTTACTGTGAAGGTGTTCGGTGTCGATGCCCAATGCCTGAAGATGTTCTAGGGTCTTGGGATGCACCTGGCCCGAGGGCGCACTACCCGCACTGCGCGCTTGGTACCGGGGGTCGTCAAGATCACGAGTAAGGGCCTCGCAGAGGATGCTGCGGCAGCGGTTGTGGGTGCAGACAAAGAGCAGGTTCATAGGGTTTCTCGGCGAGTGAAGAAATTGATAGGCGAAATTCAGCAGCAGTTTGTCGCGTCTGCCAGCCTGGCCATTTCGGCGCGGGTATAGCTGGGTTCTGCGGCCAGCGCTTCATTGATGATCTGCTGTGCCCAGCATGGCAATTGCGGATGCAGGCGGTAGTACACCCACTTGCCCCGGCGTTCATCGCTGACGATATGGCAGCGTTTTAGTTCGGCTAAATGTCGCGAGACCTTGGGTTGACTGAGTTGGAGGGCGCTGGTGAGTTCGCATACGCACAACTCTCCGGCCCGCGTAATTAACAGCAGACTTTTCAGTCGTGTGTCCTCAGACAGGCATTTAAATAATTGCAGGGTATTCAGCACGGCGTATTCCTGTAGTGAGTCGCAATCATATATGGATAATCGTATATGTAAAGCGCAGCTTGGGCTGTGAGAATCCCTTACTGTATTGCTGTGCGGCCAGACATATCATTATTTAAAGGATGTGAAATAGGGGGCTGGGCGATGCCGGGATTGATAAAGCTCTGCTGTTCGATAGGCATTTTGCTGACCACAACGGGGAGCTGGCTCGTGGCCTGCTCGGGGCAGGAGCAGTTGGCACAACATGCCAAGGAGCAGGCTGCGTGGCGAGAGGCAACGTTTTACTCCGCGGATCTGCAGCAGCGTTTAGCGGCGAGCGAGGTCGAGGAGCTGTTTCGCAGTGGCCCGCAGTTTATTTTGCATTTCCGTGCCGGGCAAGTGACGCAGTTACTTGAGAGACTGGCCCTTGAGGGCTACTCTGTAGAGCAGTTAAATGCGGCTTTTCAGCAACTTACTCTGCGCGTTTACAGTAGAGAAGCGCTGCAAAAATTGCAGGAAATTGACGCCATTACCATGGTAACTCTAGCCAAATAGCTGCTGTTGTCGCCCCCTACAGAGATCTGCCGAGATAGAGACCCGCCCTTTATGATGAAATCCACCGTGATGCGCGCTTCGATTTTATTTGTCTGTGGATCGTTTGCGCTTATCAGCGCAGCGGCAGCGCAAGTTGTGGTGGCGGGCAAGGGCGTGGACCCAATCGGTAGTCATTTACGTGATGCTGTACGCCTCAGTGAGCGCGCCCAACCGGCGCTATTAGTGCGCACAATGCAGCGTGAGCTGCGCGATGCCCGGATGGCTGTCGAGTTGCAAGTAGACACCTCCAAAGTATCGTCAGAGCAGTTGCGCCGTGATTTGAGCGCATTGAAAGCGGTGCAGTTGCTCTACCTCAGTGATGACGGTCGCTGGGCGCGTATCGCCGTGGCAGATCTCAATGTGCTAGACGAGCTGGCAGTGTTGCCGTGGCTGGAAAGTGCGCAATATGCGCCGCCACCACTGCTGCGGCGGGGCGCGGCAGACAGCCGCGCTGGCCGTGCGCTGCGCAGCGAACAACTGGCATCGGCCTATTCCGTTGATGGCGCTGGTCAGGCGATTGGCATTATCTCCGATAGCTTTGCCCACACCTTGGCGGTGCGCGACAGCGATACTACGCCGGACAGCGGCAGTGCCGGGGTACTTATGGGTAGCCGCCCCCAAGACAGTGGTGACCTGCCACCCTCGGTGCGGTTGTTGAACGACAATAGTCGCGACGGCAGTGGCAATCTCACCGGTACCGATGAGGGCGCGGCCATGGCCGAGCTGATCTATGATATTGCCCCGGGGGCGGCGCTGCTGTTTCACAGTGCTGGTGGTAGCCGCCAGGAATTTGCCGATGCTATTCGCAATCTGTGTAACAACGGCGCGACGGTAGTGGTTGATGATGTACTGTTTCTCACTGAGGGCAGTTATCAAGACGACTTGCCGGCGATAGCCGCCAAGCAATGCGTCGCGGCGGGAACGCCCTACTTGAGTGCTGTCGGCAATGATGGAGACCAGGGACACCGCTTTGTTTATTCTGACGGCAATCCAGTGGTTGACGACCAGCCACCTGCTGGCAGTCCGCCCAGTGGTGACGACTTGCACAATTGGGCACAGAACGGCGATGACCGCTTTATGGCCATTACCGTGGCGGCCCGCCAACAAATCTACGTTCTACTGAACTGGAATCAGCCAAATGCCAGTGTTAACAGCGGGGCGGGGGCACAGATTGATCTTGACCTCTACGCGACCACTGTAGCCAGTGTCGAGGCGTTGGATATCGATCACCCAAGCTTTTACGGGCGCAGTATCAATGCGCAGGGTAGCACTGGCCAGCCGCGCGGCGATGCGGTGGAGTTTTTGTTGTTAGAGGCAGGGGCGAATGACACGACGTTCTATCTGGCGGTAGACCACTACGCGGGTAGCCAAGAGGATATTCCCCAGCAAGCGGGAGTGCCGCTTGAGTTTCGTTTACTGTACACCGCCGGCAGTCCGATTGAGATAGAGTATGGCTACAACGCGCCCGCCAGTTGGGGACATACCCTTGCCGACGGCATTGCCGCGGTGGCAGCGGTGCCCTGGTGGGAATCGCCAGAGTTCGCGCCGGGCAGCTATACCACTGTAGGCATCGACCCCGAGCCATTTACATCGAGGGGCGGGCCTCAAACCGTGCAGTTCGATAGCCGCGGGAATTACCTGCCCAGTGAACGCCGACCGCCGCAGTTTGCCGCAGTTGACGGCAACAATACGACCTTCCTTGGCTCGCCATCATCGAGCGCGGCGCCCGAGGATGGCGAGCCCGACGACTTCCGTAATTTTTTCGGTACATCGGCTGCAGCGCCAAATGCCGCAGCCGTATTTGCATTGCTGCAGGAAGCTTTTCCGGCGGCGACACCAGCCGAGCTGATTGCCGCTGTGCGCGATAGTGCTACCGATGTCGACGGCTTTCGCGCCGCGGTTGGCGAGGACGACGTCAGTGGCAGCGGGCTGCTTAATGCCAGTGCGGCGGGAGTTCTGTTAGAGCAGCGCGTCGGCACCGAAGGGCCGCCGCCGAGCAACAGTGGTGGCGAGAGTGGGTCTTCGGCGAAAGCTGAAGACGACGCCTGCTTTATCGCGACTGCGGCCTACGGTAGCTTCTTGGCCGAGGAAGTGGAGCTACTGCGGCACTTCCGCGATCAGGTATTACTCCGCGCTGAGCTGGGTCGCCAGTTTGTGCGGCTGTATTACCGCTACTCACCGCCGCTAGCGGCTGCCATTGCTGAGCGGGAGTGGGCAAAACGGGTCGTGCGCGCCGGCCTGTTGCCACTCGTGCTGACGATACGCTACCCGCTGGGTAGCGCCGCAGCGCTGGGGTTAATCCTTGGTTTGCTAGTGTATCGGCGCCAGCCTGCGGTTGCCGGTAAAGCTTTAAACCCAGTCTAAGGCGTTGTTTTTTCGGGAACTAGCCAGTAGAATCGTCCGCCTTCCCACAGCCGCAACTGCATCTATATGCAATCGCCGGTTATTGCCCGAGTGGTGAAATTGGTAGACACAAGAGACTTAAAATCTCTCGACCTCACGGTCGTGCCGGTTCGATTCCGGCCTCGGGCACCAATTAAACTCAATGAGTTACAGGTATTTCCTTCCTTTCGAGAGTCGCTTTCGCTTTACAGGTAGGTGTTTTGCTTGCCGTTTGTGTATTTTTCGTTGCGCTCGCACTTTGGGTTGTATGGGTTGCGAGCGACGGGCTGAGGTTTCTTGTAGCTAGTTGAGCAACTTTCCCTGGCGATTCACCCATTGCAGGCGGCCCATTAGCACTTTCGCCATGCATTGTTGCTGCAGCGGAGCTGGGGCTAGAAAACGCAAATTTTGTGGTAACCGCGTAAGCAGCATTTTTGCTGATCACCATTGCAATTTCATGTAGTGATTTTCACCGCATACCTGTGGTTTTTTGCTTTGGGTGAATGTGTTTTTTTAAGCTTACTCTTTCATGCGCGGATACCCCATTATCACAATTAGGGTGCTTTGGGCTGTGTCCCGTGCCGGTGAATAGTGGGTGTTACGGTTATCCAGGGAAATACCGTTACTATGGTCCCCATATAAAAATAGTGTTGAGGTAGGTGAGTTGAAGCGTAAGGACTGGGGTGGCGATATTGTTGTTTGCCAAGGCGTGGCAATTTACCGGGGGCGTGTCGGCGACAATCGGCTGCATAGCCACTGGGCATCGCAATTAACCATTGCGCTGGGCTCCGAGCTCATTTTCGAAACGCGCGCTGGTCGCCAGCGCGGGCAGGCGGTGTATTTCTCTTCCAAGACGGCGCACCGCCTCGAGTCGGGTGTCGTTTGTTCGATATATTTTGATCCTTTGGCAGCGTCCATTCGCGATAGCTTCGAAGATAAGGTCGTCGATGGCTGGGCTGCGTTAGCACTGGATTCACTACCTGGGTGGCTGTCCAATATTGGCCCGGATACGGATTTGCGAGCACTTGTGGAGTCAACGAGTTTGCTCCGGCCGAGTCAAACTACTGGGCCGCGATTTGCCAGGGTGATAGCAGAGATCCGCGAGCAATTGTCGTCGGGGAGAGATATTGACCGGGATGCTCTTGCAGCCATCGTCGGTTTGTCTCCAACCCGTTTTTCGCATTGGTTTGTGGAATGCTCCGGGGTGCCACTGCGGAGCTATAAGAAATGGTTCAAGTTGAGGCTAGCAGTGGATGCCGTGCTGGCAGGCCAACCGCCGATGGACGCGGCAATGCAGGCTGGTTTTAGCGATTTGGCCCATATGAGCCGGGCGTTTGCGCAATCTTTTGGCTTTACCTACACGGATGCGATGCGCGCAATGGCGCAGTCAACCTTGGTGTAGCTCTTTCGTTCAATACCTTAGCCTCTGCAAAGATTAGACTGGGCCTTTAAGCAATATGCGGTTGCTGATAGGGGAGTGCTGGCATGAAGGTCAGAGAGGGTTTCGTTGAGTCGCAAGGCCATCGCCTGGGCTATTTGGCGGTCAATGAGCACCTGGCGAGTGAGGATCTGCCAGCGATAGTTTTTATTCATGGTGTGTTGGCCTCAAACAATTTTTGGAGAGACTGTGTGCCAGCGAGCTTCCGGGAGGAGCGCGCGTGGTATGCCTTGAGTTTGCCCGCTCATCATCCTTCCACGGTGCCGCAAGACTTTGCTTCTCAAAACCTGGATGAACAGTGGTTTTACGAGCTCACACTGGGCGCCATTGCTGCATTGATAGGTAGCCGAAAGGCTATTGTCGTCGGGCATTCTACCGGCGGTTTCAGCGCGTTAAATCTGGCGATTCGCCGGGCGCCGAATGTGATTGGGATTGTCAGTATCGCAGGTTTTCACAACGGCAACTGGGGCGGTGTGGAAGGTTTGTTGGTAAAGCTGGCGGGCGCGGGCAACTGGGCAAAAGGTCTGTTTGCATTAAATATTTGGCTGGCCAAAAAAAGTGTATCCATTCAGCGAATGTTTGCCAGCATGCTGGCGTATGACCGCCGCGCCTACCTGGCAAGCCCATTGAGTCAGAAGATGATTGACAATATTCGGCCGAATATTCGCCGCCAAGACCCTTCGGCATTGTTTTACCTCTTCAGAGGCATCCATCGCCTGGAGATTGCTGAACAGCTGAATGACATTTCAATACCGTGCTATCTGCTTGCCGGCACCCACGACCCTGTTGTGCCGGCGGAGCAATCTCTGCTTTTGGCGGGGGAGATTGAGCAGGCAGAAACGGTCGTGTTCCGCAATGTTGGCCATATGCCGTTTATGGAAAAAACCGAGGCCTGCATGGCCGCCATGGAGAGCGCTGTGAACAATATTACATTGCAGCATCGCTGTCATAGCACAGTGGCTAACGGGCAGCGTGAAGCAGAGAGCTTATAACTAGCATGGCCTCCAATAGTGTCATTGTTATCGGTGCCGGTTTTTCTGGGTTGGCGGCAGCCGACGCGCTCAATTCAGAGGGGTTGCCGGTCACTATTTTAGAGGCTCGAGACCGTGTTGGCGGGCGGGCGCGCACAGAACAACAGGAAAATGGCATTTGGTTGGATTATGGCGGCCAATGGCTGGGGCCTGGGCAAGACGAGATGTACGCGCTGGCAAAGCGTTTGGGCCACAGCACTTGGCCGATGTATACCGCTGGGAAGCACCGCACCTTGTTCTCGGGCCGACTCGGCGCGTATCGCGGCACCATTCCCTTTAGCTTGTCACTGTCTGCGCTCTGTAGCCTGGGCTGCGCCTATATGCGTTTGCTGTGGCTGATGCGACGGGTCGACAAGCAAAGCCCCTGGTTGTCGCCGCGTGCAAAAGCGCTGGATAGTCAGAGTATGGGAGACTGGATGCGCGCGCATGTGCGCCATCCCGACGCCTTCAGTGTCTTAAGTATTTCAGTTGAAAGTATCTTTGCTGCCCACCCCGACGATATCAGCCTGCTGCATGCGCTGTTTTATTTTCGCAGTGGCGGTGGCTTTTTCTCCTTGGTGGAGTCGGAGGGGGGTGCCCAGCAAGACCGGCTGGAAAGGGGTGTGCAACCATTGGCGGAGGCTTACGCTAGGCAGCTGGAACAGCGCGGTGTGTGCATTTTTTTAAACACGCCTGTACGGGAGGTTGAGCAACGGGCCGGCGCGGTTACGGTGAGGAGTGATGCCCGTGAGTGGGAGGGCGCGGCGCTTGTGTGCGCGGCGCCGCCAGTGTTGGCGAATGAGATCGCCTTTACGCCACCCCTGCCAAAGGCCAAGCAGGCTCTGTTGAACAACCTGCAACCGGGCTGCGCCATTAAGTGTTTCGCTATTTATGAAACGCCATTCTGGCGGAAGCAGGGCTGGTCTGGCTCTGCGGTCTCGGATGTGCCGCCGGTACATGTGTGTTTTGATGTGACGCCACCCGGTGAAACACGCGGCATTCTTATGGGCTTTATTGAGGGGCGTGAAGGCGTCAAATACACCGAATTGGGCGACTTTGAGCGCCGAAAAGTATTCTTGCGCGCCCTGGAAAACTGGTTTGGAGACGATGCAGCACAACCTCTCGACTATTGCGACCACAGTTGGCGAAATGACGAGTGGGCGCGTGGCTGCTATGCGGGAGTCGCTGGCCCCGGTCATTGGACGTCCGTTGGGCATAGCATTCGTGCGCCGCAACAACGGGTGTTCTGGGCGGGAACTGAAACGGCGACCCAATGGAATGGCTACTTTGAAGGTGCGGTGCGCGCGGGTAAGCGCGCCGCTTCCCAGGTGATCGAGAATTTACGTTAAAACCATAAAAGCGGTTCCCTGAGTAGGTGGGTGAAAAATGCATGTAGGCACGATCAAGGAAATTTGGCGCTTTCCTGTTAAATCGATGTGCGGCGAGCACATCAGCACGGCCAAGATTGACTATGCGGGTTTTGCCGATGACCGCACCTGGGCGGTTCGCGATGACGAGACCAATGAGATTGCGACAGCTAGGCGCATTCCCAAGCTGATGATGCTCAAAGCCCGCTACCTAGTGGAGCCTAGCGCTGGCTTTGGGCCGGCGGCAGAGTCGCAGGTAGAGATCGAGCTGCCAGACGGGCGCCGCGTTAGTTCCGATGATCCCTATGCATCGGCGATTTTGTCGATGTATCTTGGCAAACGTGTCACCTTGATGCCGCGCCCGGCTGCGCGAGACAAAGAACCCTATCGCCTGACCCAGCCGATGAGCCCTAAGGAAATTCGCTATGTATTGGGCATGCGAGCAGACGATCCAGACCCTGATTTTTCTTGGTTTTCATTGAAGGTACTGGCCAATTTGTCCAATTACGCGACGCCGCCCGGCGCGCTCTACGATGTCTACCCGCTCCACTTCATTACCAGCGCCGCACTGGCTAGCATGAATGCGATTTACCCTGAGGGGAATTTTTGTCCCGAGCGCTATCGCCCCAGCTTTGTTATCGAAACCAACCCCGAGTTGAGTGGTATTGTGGAGAACACATGGCGTGGTCGTGAGCTGCGTATCGGTGATGCCCTTATTCGCTGTAACCATCCCACTATCCGCTGCTCCATGCCCGGCACGGAGCAGCCCGGTATCCACAAAGACTCCAATGTTCCCCTCACGGTTATGCGGTATGCCGGTCAGCACTTGGGTGCCTATGCGACCCCACGTAATCGCGCTCAGATTCACGTAGGCGATAGCGTTGAGCTGGTCGATCAGGCTAGCGCTAAACTCTTCGTCTGGTTCGATGAGGTCGGGCGCCGATTCAAGTCGAATATAGTTAGAGCAGGTAATCGTATTGCGGAATGGCAGGAGCAGAAGAGCGCACCTTCGTCAGCGGTAATATCGCCTTACCCCAGAGGTTTCCGAGCTTTTACCCTAGTTAAACGGGAGCGTGAATCCAGCGATATTCTCTCGCTGTGGTTTCAAGACCCAGAGCGCACAGTGCTGCCGCGCTTTGTGCCCGGTCAGCATATAGTGCTGGCCATACCACAGGGCGATGGCAGCCTGGTCTATCGGCCGTACACGCTGTCCAGCCCTGGTCACCAGCAGGATAGCTTTCGCATATCGGTGAAGCGTGAAGTCGGCACGGTGAACGGTGAATCAGCGGTGGGCAGAGGCTCCGGTTGGCTGCATGATCAACTCGCTGTTGGTGACAGCTTGGCTATTAAAGACCCGAATGGGCAGTTTGGCGCCGTGCCGACAGACTGCCAGCCGCTCGCTTTAGTTAGCACCGGTATCGGTATTACACCCATGCTGTCTATCTTGCAAAGTGTTGCCACAGACAATCCTCAGCGTGAACTCCAACTATTTCATGGCATTCGCGACCCGCAAGACTTTGCTTTCCAGGGTGCGCTTGAAGCGCTGAAACAGCAATTACCGAATTTTCAATTCCACCTTTTTGTTAGCGGGGAGGAGGGGGACGAGCGGCCTTCGGGCAGTCACTCGGGTCGCATGACGCCCGAGCGAGTATGCGCTGAGCTGACTACCGCTGGTCAGTATGACTTTCTGGTTTGCGGGAAACCGGCTTTTAGCAAGGCCTTCCACGATGGCTTGCTGGCGTGCGGAATAGCTGCGGAGCGCCTGCACTTTGAGAGCTTCGGCGCCAGCCTGAGCGTCGATGATGGTGATCAAACTGCATACCGCATCCACTTCAGTAGAAGCGATCAGACGGTAAGTTGGAATCCCGCGCAGGAGAGCCTGCTCAGCTTTGCAGAAGAGCAGGGAATCAATGCGAATTCAGGCTGTCGCTACGGCGCTTGCCAGGCCTGCGAGTGCACCTTGCTTTCCGGCGAGGTGAGTTATCCCGATGATATTCAGCCGCCGGGGGGAAAAAACAAAGTTCTGCTGTGCTCGGCCAGGCCAAAGTCGGACCTAGAGATAGAGCTGTAAGCAGCCGTTATTGCCTTTGGGCTGACGGCTTGCTTGACGCGGCTATTGCCGCGAATTTTTGGCGCTCGGTAATCAATGCTCGGCTAACGGCCTTCGCCAACGCGCTAACGGTTTAGGCCTAGGTAAAGGCAATTATTTAAGGCCCCACCACTTCGGCAGGAGTTTGCGGATTGCAGGTCGGGTGAAGCGGTCGTCTATCAATTCGATAACGCCGCGGTCCTGCGGGGTGCGAATCAACCTACCCGCAGCCTGCACCACTTTTTGTAAACCGGGATACAGGTAGGTGTAGTCGTAACCGCGGCCATAGCGAGTTTCCAGACGTTGCCGGAGCACCTCGTACAGGTCGTTGTGGGGAGGGAGGCCGAGCGTGGCGACAAATACCCCAATCAGCCGCTCTCCGGGCAGATCGATACCCTCGCCAAACACGCCGCCCAAAACAGCAAAACCGACGCTGGGTGTGGAGTCGCTGACGTCGGCAATAAAACTTTCTCTCTCGGCTGGCGGCATGCCGGGGCGTTGGCGCAGCAGTCGCAATGCGGGAGACTGCTGGTGCAGGTGCTCAAACAAGGCGTTGAGGTAATCAAAACTGCTGACATACACCAGATAATTGCCGGGGGTTCTTGCCGCTTGCTGACTAATGCGCAGGCAAATTGGTGCGAGTGAGTATTGGCGCTGATGTTGGCGAGTGTTGATTGACGTGATCAGCCTTAAGTCAATTTGCTGGCGGCAAAACGGACTCTCAACATCTTTGAAGACGGTAATTGCGGGCAATCCCAGCAGGTCTTGGTGGTATTGCGGGGGGGATAACGTGGCGGAGAACAGGACCGTGCTGGCGGCGGCGTCAAAGCGTGCCCGCAAATGGTCGGCGGGAATCAGGTTGTCGATAGACAGTTTGCCGCTACCCGGTTTGACGTGATTACTGCCGCTTAGGGTTTCAAAGCTGAGCGTACACAGGGAGTGGTCTGCAAAGCTGTCGGCCAGTCGCAGAAAAGCCAGCGCAGTAAATAACACCTGCTGCACATCGGCGGCGGCCGGGTGGTCGGTTAGGTAGTCGGTGATGGCCGCAATCACCCCGTATAGCGCGGTATTGAGGTCCTCTGGCACGGTATCCAGATAGTACTGGTGGTGGGGCTCGAGCTCGCTGTTGTCGAGAAAGGGTCGGATCAACGCGGCCCAAGCGGTTTCTAATTCAGATAGCGGCTTGAGTAGTGGCGTGGGGACCTTGCGCACCGTGTAGAGCAGCTCCGCTTCGGAAAGCTCCATGCTGTACATGCCCCGGGCGCGCTCGATAAGGTTGTGAGCTTCGTCGACCACTGGCATCACTCGCCAGTCATTTTGCTGCGCCAAGCTGTAAAGGAGTGCAAATTGATCAAAATAATGATTCACATCACCGACTACCACGTCTGACCAGCGTGCCATCTCCTGGGCGAGAAAGTAGCGGCAAATGCTGTGTTCTGCGGCAATGCGGCGCAGCGCCTGCTGGCTGAGCAAGCGCTGTTCCGTCGCTTGCTGGCGCGCGGCACTCAAACGGTCGAAGAAACCGTCGGCCAAGGGGCAGGAGTCGCCGTGGCAGGCTTTGTCGGGGTGATCGCAGCTGGCTTCTTTGGCTGAGAGTTCGACGAACCGCAAAGGGACCGCAGCACCTTGATGGTCGAGAATGCTGCAAAGACCATCTACACCCAGCTGACGCCCGGTATTGCGATTACTGAGGAAAAATACCCGATCCATATCAGCAGCCGGCATCGCCTTGAGCGCAGGAAATAAAACACCGACAGTTTTACCGATGCCTGTTGGGGCTTGAAGTAACAGCGGAGTATCGCGCATTGCCGCTTTGTAGACATTTTCAGACAGCGCGCGTTGACCGGTGCGAAAGTCCTGGTAGGGGAAGCGCAGTGCCCGGAGGGCAGCATCCCGAGCACAGCGGTGCGCGGCTTCACTTTCCGCCCAGTGGCGATAGCGGTCGCACAGCGTGTATAAAAATTGGGTGAGTGACGCGGCCTCGAAGGTTTGTGTGTCCTGTATTTCATGCTCGTCACGCACTTCAAAATAGGTGAGCCGCAGGTCGATACTGTCGCGCCTGTCGCGCATGCACAGCAAGGCGCCGTAAACCTTCAGCTGCGCCCAGTGCAAGGCGCGCCGCCCAGGGCCAATGCGGTTGATATTACCCCGGTGGGTTTTAATCTCTTCCAGATAGCTGTTGTCTGGGTTGACGTAATAACCGTCTACGCGACCGCATATGCCAATGCCCGCGCATTCGCCCGTCAAATGGTATTCGGCAACATACGGCTCTGGACGGCGCTGTTGAACGGTAAGGTGACCGATAATACCTTCATCGGCACTCGGTGCGGGAGTGTAGCGAAACTCCAGGCTGCCGCTTCGGGCGGCAAATTCGCAGAGATTGCGCACTGATACGTCGATCATTTTCCGGCCTCCCAGCTTACCTCGGCAACTGAAACGGGCAGGCCGGCGTGAAGCATGGTTTCAATCCACAGGCGCTGATGGTCTTGCAAGCGGTCACCTGGTCCTTTGACCTCAATCAGTTGATAGCGGCAACGTGCTGTATCGAATAACACCAGGTCGGGCATGCCGCGTCGGTGGTGGCGAAGGTCACTGAGCAGGTGGCGGAATACCGTTAGCAAGTGCTCTGCGGGAATACACCTCAGCGCGGCTTGAACAAGCTCTTCGTTCATCGCTGGCCAGTGTATCAACGAGCAGGCGATGCCGTATTTTGCCTGCCAGACTTGCCATATTTCCTGTTTGTAGGCGTCGCTCTCCAGCAGGCTCAAGCGCTGGTCGATAAGCGCCCGACGACGGCTAACAAAATCGTCTCTAAACAGGTCGGCGGGGCCGGCCTGAAAAGGGTGAAAGAAGGCGCCGGGCAGTGGCTCAAATAATACTGGCCAAAACAGTAGACCAAAAAGCCCGGTGAACAGCGTGTTCTCACAGTAATAGCCAGTAAGTGGGCTATTTTCGGTCAGTGTCGTGAGCGTTGCGACTTCAACGCCGTGCTCAGTAGGGCTCAATAGCAACTTCTGGTTGGGAATAGCTTGTGCGGGGCGAGCCGGACTGGCTTGACCGGCCCTGCGCCGCAGGCGCTGCTGAATCCGCCGCAAGTGCAGTTGTGTTTCCGGCCGCAGCACCCTGCGGATTGGCTCATCAAGGAGGCGCAGCAGCTGCTCTGGTGGCTGTGAGGATTTTTCCAATACGCGGAATCGTCTTACTTGGGCTTCCTCCAGGGGGTTGTCGCGATAGAGCTGTAGTGCAGTATCGATATCGCCGCTGCGCTCGGCGTGCCGGGCGAGCTGAAATAACAGTGTTTGCCGCCGGTGCTCCAGCCAGGTATTTGCATTGGGGGCGGGCACCGTCAGCGCATCGATTGCAATACCTTCCGCCAAAGCTTGTTGGCAATGGTAGATATCGAGATAGTCGTCGACGTCGCTGCGATTTACAAAAGCGCGGGATTGCGGCGTGAAGCTCACGGATTCGTAGCGTTGGTGTCCCAGCTCGGCGAGCACAAATTCCGACCAGTCTTGATAAAGGTTGCCGAAGAACATCAGTTGGATGCGCTGCAAAAGCCTGTCGCGGAGGAGGCCGAGCGTTTCAATGGTCCCTTCGGGCCACCACTGCTTCATTGTTTGTGCTGAGCGATCGACACTCAGTTCTTGCAGCAGAGGCAGCATCTCGCTTTTGCGCAGCGTGCGAGGGCAGGCAATGCCGCGGCTTGTCAGCAGCTGCAGTAACTCGGCACGGCGGCAAAGTCTGTGAATGTCGCTGGTATCCAGGGGCGGAGTGTGTGCTACCCAGCCAGCGTCGACCAGTGGGTGTAGTGCGCTGTAGATAGAGGGGATCTCACGATAGTGCAAGGCGTCCTGGCGAAACACCGTGCCACTGCGCATGGTGAGGCGGGCGAGTAATGCCCTGCTGTGTTTGGGTAGGCAAGTAAATTCACTAAGTATTGCGAGTTCAGAGGGCCGCAATAAATCACTGTGGTGGGTGAGCACCCAGTGAATAACGGTTTCCAAGTTTGCCAAGTAGTAAAGCGGATTTTCCAGTGAGGCGCGCTGAATGGCTGCTTTTTGACGGCGGTTTTCAGGGAGCTCTGTCTTCATAGAAAGTCGCTGTGAGTGACTGGCGCGCCGCGCTGGCTTGGGTGAGATTAAAGCGCGCTATAAGTGCAATTTCGGGTCGATTTGTGCTTGTGTCATCATACCTCTATTGCTGTACATGCGTACAGCATGCGGCGTTGTGGTGTTTACCATAGAGGGTGTGCGTAATGGCGCGGGCGCTGCATTTGTGAGGTGATTAAATAAACCGTGATCCGAATAAGCGCGGTAACATCGTATATCGTTAGGCAAGGGCCCGGCAGTGACATGGTTAAATCTATCGGTGGGGCCATTGATAGCAGTAGTGAACTCCCCAAATTTTTCGGAGGTGAAAGGCATTGCCGAATTCGACGAAGCGCGGGCGACGTATCCTAGCGGCGGGTGCGCGCACCCTCGGCCGCGGTATTGTTCGCACCCTTACCCGCTCAGACGTGGAGGCGCACTGGGCGCGTGTGGGCGGGGATTGGTATGAAACCTTGGGAGAGCTCAAAGGTGCGGCAATGAAGCTCGGCCAACTCGCCTCGCAGTATCACGATGTATTGCCCCCTGAATTGTCCAAGCAGCTGGCGCGGCTACAGGCAGATGCTGAGCCCTTACCCTGGGATAGCATCAGCGAATTGCTTGATGATCAGTGGTCTCTTAGCCAGAGAAAACTGGTTGCCCGGATAGAACCCAAGCCGCTTGCTAGTGCCTCTATTGGTCAGGTGCACGTGGCAACACTCCGCGACGGCCGGAAAGTTGCGGTGAAAGTGCGCTACCCAGGTGTTGCCGCGGCAATGGATGCAGACATCAATAATTTGGGAAGAATGCTGCGCATGGCGGGCATTTTGCCCTTCGATGGCGCCAGTCTCAGGGCGTTGCTTGAAGAAGTGCGCGAGCGCATGGCTGAGGAGATGGACTACCAGCGAGAACGCGAGCATCTGCAGATTTTTGCCGAGCTGCCAAATCGCGACGGTATTATCGTACCCAATGTGGTAAATGAGCTTTGCGGCCTATCGGTGGTGGTTACCGAGTTTGTCAGCGGCAGCAATATAGAAGTCGCGCAAAGTTGGCCTCAGTCTGTTCGCGATCGTATTGGTGAGCGCTATGTGGATTGGATGGTGGAGCAGATTTTTGATCACGGTATCGTTCATGCCGACCCGCACCCCGGCAATTACAGCTTTCGTGAAGACGGCAGCATCGTCGTCTTCGACTTTGGCTGTGTAAAGCGTACACGCGTCACCGACCAGCGATTGATCGCCGCGCAAGTTCGCGCAGTCGTCGAGCGCGACATAGCCGCCCTGCATCAAGCACTGGGAGAAATGGGAAGTTTGGCCCAGCCCAGTCGCCCGCCCTCTGCAGGGTTAGCGCGAGCGTACAAAGAAAGTACCGAGTTTTTGCATGAGAGGATGATCATCGAGCCACCATTCGACTTCGCCGATCCGAGTTTTATTACTGACGCGCGCGCGATTGCCCGGCGCGCACTGCCAGTATGGGGGCAATTTAAACCCGTGCCTGACCTGGCATTTGTCGCTCGCGCGCTCAGCGGTGGTTACTGGCTGCTGCGCAGGCTGGAGGCGCAGGTGGATTTGAGCGAGCGCATACTGGAGCTTGCGAAGCGTCGCGGATAGCCATAATAGTTATTCAGGCTCGATTCATATTACTAGGCCCACACTGGCTTCACGGTTGATTCTTGGAGTACTGCAATGAAACCACAATTGTTGGGTTTGGCGTTTTTCCTTACTACGTCCTCCGGTATCGCGTCGGCAGGGCACGATGGTGGCCATTATTCCTCCTATAGCCGGTCACCCAATTTTTACCTGTTTGGTGGCTTGGGGGCGTCTGAGTTTGCGAGCGATGCTGGCGACATACGCTACAGCTTTGGCGACGGCTCGCTGCGCGACATCCGTGTGGATAATCAGTCCACCGCCGCCCGTTTCGGCTTCGGGATGATGCTTAGTGAGGTGGTATCGATTGAGCTGGGCTATGCCAGTTTGGGTGAGCTCAGTGCGGATGCGCGCTCCGATGGCAGTCGGGTGTTGAATAATGGTTATGCGCCGGGACCGGTGGCGATCGACGGTGATATCGATGGCGGCTTTTTTGGCGTGCGACTGCACACCCCGATGTCTGAGCCGGCCTCGGCCTTTGTGCGCGCCGGCTTGTATGGCTGGAATATGGAGGGGCGCGTTGAGGACAGCGATCGCAGTGGGAGTTTTTTGATTGAGGGCAGTGATGCCTATATGGGCGTCGGTTTTATGATGGCGCTATCGCCGTCGGCGGGAGTCTCGCTGTCTTACGATTACTATATGCTGGAGGATGACAGTCGCGCATTTGAATCAGCTGCCGATGTATTGTCGTTGGATTTGTTGCTCGCATTCTAACTACGAGTGCGTAAAAAAACAGACGTTTGGCGCTTTTTCACGACATTTGTCGTTAATTATGAACAAGCTGTAATGGGGTTGTGGGCGCGCTTTCTCCATAATCGTGGTTTATAAGATAATAAGGTTTGCGATGTTTGCGCAGCCGAGACAATCACGGAGATATTATGGCGAGCCTGGCATTTACGCTAAACGGCCAAGCGGTAGAGCTTGAGGTCGACCCCAGTACCCCGCTGCTTTGGGTCATTCGCGACGAACTGGCAATGACCGGCACCAAGTTTGGTTGCGGTATGGGCTTGTGTGGCGCCTGTACGGTGCATCTCAATGGCGCGCCCATTCGCAGCTGTAGTTTTCCGGTGCAGGCTGCAGCGGGTCAGGCGATTACCACCATCGAGGGCTTGCCCAATGCCGAGGGCGCGCTGCACCCGGTGCAAGAGGCGTGGATTGCCATGAACGTCCCCCAGTGTGGTTACTGCCAGTCCGGACAGATTATGTCGGCGGTGGCACTGTTGAAGAGTAACCCCAACCCCAGTGATGCCGAAATTGATGCGGCGATGGCCGGTAATATCTGCCGCTGTGGTACCTATCCTAAGATTCGCGCGGCGATCCATTCGGCGGCGCAGGTTGTGCAGCAGTTCGACCCCCGTCAATCAGCACAGGAGTCGCAGGCATGAGTGTGAGTCGCAGAGGTTTTATCAAGGGCGGTGCAGCGGTTGCAGGATCGCTGTGTGTTGGCGTGCAGCTATCGGGTTGCGCGCCGGTGCCGCTGCCCCATGCTTCGGGCCGCGACCTGCAGCCCAATGCGTTTTTACAGTTGAGCCCGGAAGGTGTCTTTACATTGCAGCTGCACAAGGCTGAGATGGGGCAGGGCACCTATACCGGCATGGCGACGCTGGTTGCCGAAGAGCTGAATATGCCGCCAGCTATGCTGAATATTGAACAGGCGCAGTTCCACCCCGAATTCATTGATCCCGATTTTTACGTGATGCTCACCGGCGGTAGCTCGTCGATGCGCACGAGCTATGAGCCGCTGCGCCGGGCGGGGGCCAGTCTGGCGTATTTGCTGCGCGCTGGGGCGGCAGAACAATTGCGCGTCAGTCTGGATGAAATAGTGCTGCGCGATGGCAAGTTGTATCGCGGTGAGGCCGCGATAGAGCCGGCAAGCGTGATTGAAACGGCGCGCGCGTTGTCGCTGCCAGAGGATATTGCTGTTAAACCGCTTGCTGAGCACCGTTTTATTGGCCGCCACAATACGCGGCTGGATGTTGAAGGCAAAGTGACAGGTGCGGCAAGTTTTGGCCTCGATGCCCAGTATCCCGGCGCCTTGACTGCGGTATTAGTGCGCTGCCCACATTTTGGCGGTAGCTTGAAGTCTTTTGATGACCGTGCTGCGCGCGCCAGTGCCGGTGTGGAGCAGGTGCTGGAGGTCGATGGCGCAGTGGCGGTGTTGGCGGGAAATTACTGGCAGGCCCGCCAAGCCGCAGGCAAGTTGAAAGTCGAGTGGAATAAAGGCCCCTTGGCGGGGGTGAGCAGTAAAGGCTTGCGTGCCCAGCGCCACCAGCTGGCGCGCAGTGAAAAAGGCAAATTGGTTGAGGAGGTGGGCGAGGCCAGCGCCGCACGCGGCGAGCGTGTTGAGGCCTTTTACGATGTGCCGTACATGGCCCACGCGACGATGGAGCCAATGAATGCCTTGGCGGCGATGACGGAAAACGGCTTGGAAATCTGGTCGGGAATGCAGGGCGTGCAGCTGGTGTTAGATGCCGTGTCTCGCGCTACCGGCCTCAGTACGTCGCAGATTACCTTGCATAACCATTTTCTGGGTGGCGGCTTTGGCCGACGAATTCAGAGCGATTATGTGGTAGAAGCCGCGCGCATTGCGCAGTTGTCTGGCAGGCCGGTGCGTTTGGTATGGAGTCGAGAAGATGATACCCGTCACGACTTTTATCGACCCAATGCCACGGCGCTGATGAAGGCGACCGTGGAGGAGGGCAAGGTGACCAGCCTGCAGAGTACGGCGGTGGCACCGAGTATTTTTGGGCAGTTTATGCCGGTAATGACCCGCACCCTGTTGCCTAAATGGCTGCCCTCGATGGTGCACCAGGGCATCGGTAATATGGTGGCCGACGATGATCCGTCGGCGGTGGAAGGGCTGATCCATACGCCCTACCAGTTTCCCTATAAGCGCAGCGATTACGTGATGCAGGAAGTCACGGTGCCGGTGGGGTATTGGCGGTCGGTGGGACACTCCCAGAATGCCTTTTTTATGGAAAGTTTTGTTGATGAGCTCGCGCACCGTACCGGCGCTAATCCCCTGGATTTCCGTTTGGCCAATATCGCAAAAGATTCGCGTCATTACCGCCTGCTGAGCAAGGTGGCAGAGCTGGCCGACTGGGGAAACCCGCCGGCCGGGCAGTATCAAGGGCTGGCGGTACACGAGTCGTTTGGTAGCGTTGTGGCGCAGGTGGTTAATGCTTCGGTGAACAGTGGCCAGGTAACGGTGCATAAAGTCTTTTGTACCGTGGACTGCGGCTTGGTGGTCAATCCGGATATTGTGACGGCGCAGATGCAAAGTGGCATTATTTTTGGTCTGACCGCTGCCCTGAAGGGTGAAATCACCATCGAAGACGGTGCGGTGCAGCAGGGCAATTTTCATGACTATCAAATGCTGCGTATCAATGAGACGCCGGACATCCAGGTGCATCTGATGCCCAGCGACAATCCTCCCAGCGGGGTCGGCGAGCCCGGCACGCCACCGGTGGCGCCGGCATTGGCCAATGCCATTTTTGCCGCCACCGGGCAGCGCCTGCGCCAGCTACCTCTGCGTATAGCGTGATACTAGCGTCACCGCGCAGCGCTCTCGGGGCTGTATCTCGGTGACGCATCTGCAACAATGGTGGCGTGAAAATTCTTAACACGGCAGCGGTGGGCCGTAA
The DNA here is from genome assembly GCA_041619375.1 of Spongiibacter sp. GTDB lineage: Bacteria > Pseudomonadota > Gammaproteobacteria > Pseudomonadales > Spongiibacteraceae > Spongiibacter. Next base: position 31,671 of record JBFKEA010000001.1, read on the forward strand.
TTATGGCAACAGGCAATAGTTCTAAAGACGCAATTCGTTACCCCTTCGCTGAACCGCCTCAAAAGGGTGAATGGGTAGAAGTTGCCCGCGGTATTTACTGGTTGCAAATGGCGCTGCCGATGGCGCTGGACCATATCAACCTCTATGTGTTGGAGGATGATGCCGGCTGGTATATCGTCGACACCGGGATGAAATGGGGAGATACCCAGGAGCGCTGGCAGCTGCTGCTTGACGGCCCGATGGCTGGAAAACCACTGCTGGGCGTGATCTGCACCCATATGCACCCCGACCATATTGGTCAGGCGGGGTGGTTGTGCCGCGAATACCGCGTGCCGCTGTATATGAGCTTCGGCGAATACATCAGCTCGCGGGTGTTCAGTACGATGGGGCAGGGCGATCTGGAATGGACCACCGAGCGATATTTTCAACGCGCAGGCATTCCCGCCGAAGTGATTGAAAAAATGCGTACGAAATTTCGCGGCTTTGGCAATATTATTGAGCCCATGCCCAAGGCCTATCAGCGCCTGAGCGACGGCCAAATTCTTAAAATCGGCGGCCGTCAGTGGCGGGTGATGACTGGCAGCGGCCACTCACCAGAGCATGTCAGTCTGTTTTGCGCTGACGACAAGCTGCTGTTGTCGGGCGACCAAATTATTCCGCGCATTACCTCCAATGTGAGTGTGATGCCCAGTGAGCCCGAGGCTAACCCACTGGCTGACTGGTTTGCTGCGCTCACCCGTTTTCGCGAGGCGCTGCCCGCCGACACGTTGGTGATGCCTGCTCACAATGCGCCGTTCTACGGTGTGCACTACCGGCTGGAGTTTTTGATCGACCATCACAAGGGCCACCTTGCTGCAGTGGAGAAGGCTTGTGAGCAGCCCAAGGCTGCCATTGAGCTGTTTGAAGTGCTGTTTGCCCGCAAGATTGAGATGAGTCAAATGACGCTGGCACTGGGCGAGTCGATCGCTCATCTACACTATCTCTACTACCAGGGGCGCCTGCAGCGAGAGCTCGACGATAGTGGGGTGTATCGCTACAGCAGCTTAGACCCCGACGGCAGTCCTTACTCGCGCTGTCCCCACCTTCCCGACGACGGTCCAATGGAGGTTTAACGGGCGGTGAGTGACTGTATCTTTTGCAATATTATTGCCGGTGAGCTGCCTTGCCACGAAGTCTATCGCGACGAACAGCTGCTGTGTTTTATGGATATTGCGCCGGCCGGTCGCGGCCACTGTTTGATTGTGCCGCTGGATCATCATGCGGATATCTTCGGTCTACCGCAGGAGCAGTTGCTAGCGGTGCAGCGTTTTGCGGCGCGCTTGGCGCCGCTGTTGAAACACTACTGCGCTGCCGATGGTATTGGAGTGCACCAGTTAAACGGTGCCGCTGCCGGACAGACGGTGTTTCACTATCACCTGCATTTGATTCCGGCCTACCAGGGTCAGTCTCTCCAGCTGCACGGCCGCGACGCGGGTGCTGCCGACGAGCTGGCGGCAACCGCGGCGGCGCTGCGTGGTTTATTGTTGGAAGAGGGCTGCTAGGCTCAGGATATTTGACCGATTTTGTCCATGCGCTGGCGTCTAATGCTATTGAGGCCGGGCGGCTGTGCGCCGAGAATGTAACGACTTACCGAATCATCAAGGAGCCAACCCATGCCAATACCCAGTGATATCAAGGTAGTCGACCTGATGCTGAGTGTGCCCGGGGAAGACAACAGCCAGTGGTACGAGTTTATGAAGCCGCTGCTGATGGACGAAGAAAGCCGGACCATGTTTAAAATGCCGGCCCAGTACATGTTTAAAGACATCCCTGATACTGGCAAAAAAGAAGACTATATCGCCTACACCATCGAGCAGATGGATAAGCACAATATCGACCGCGCGATGCTGGGTATTGACGATCACAACGAAGTGGCCAAAGAAGCCTACAAGCGTCACCCGGATCGCTTCTTCACCTCGCTGGAAGTCAATCCCAATAACGGCATGGATGAAGTGCGCAAGATCGTGCGCTTCCACAAGGAATACGGCATTAAGGCAGTTACCGGCTTTGCCTCTGGCCTGTGCCCGCAAGTGCCCTACAACGACAAGAAGTGGTATCCGATCTACGCCAAGCTGGTCGAGCTGGATATTCCTTTCTGCCCCTGTGTGGGTGTGCCCGGTCCGCGCTTGCCGATGGCGCCGCAGAAAGTTGAGCTGTTGGATGAAGTTTGCTGGTTCTTCCCCGAGTTAAAGGTGGTAATGCGTCACGGCGCTGAGCCCTGGGAAAAACTGGCGTGGAAACTGATGCTTAAGTACCCCAATCTGTATTACATGACCAGCGCCTTTGCGCCCAAGCACTACCCCGAAGAAATCGTTAACTTTGCCAACAGCCGCGGCAGTGACAAAGTGATGTATGCGGGTTACTTCCCTATGGGCTTGTCACTGGATCGCATTTTCCGCGATATGCCCAATGTGCCGTTCAAAGACGAAGTGTGGCCAAAGTTCCTCAGTGAAAACGCTCGCCGGGTGTTCAAGCTAGACTGATGTCACCCGCTTGGGTCATGCACGATAAAACGGCAGTCACTAGACTGCCGTTTTTCGTTTGTACATAACAATAATAGCGAGAGCAATTATGGCTTTAGGTTTACAGGAAATCTCCGACCGGCTGGAGATACAAGATTTGCTGTTTCACTACGCTGACATTATCGACCGTCAGGCAGCCGAGGAGCTGCGCGAAGTGTTTACCAGTGATGCGGCGATTGACTACAGTGCCTTTGGCGGTGCGGTGGGTGACCTGGATGCGACCATTGCCTTTCTCCAAGAGGCGCTGCCGGCCTTTAGCAATACCCAGCACCTCAATGCCAATATTCAAATTCGCGTCGACGGCGATCGCGCGCAGGGCAGAGTGATGTGCTTCAACCCGATGGAAATGCCCATCGGTGATGACAAGCAGGTGTTTATGCTGGGGCTGTGGTATGTCGACGAATATCGCCGCACGGCGCAGGGCTGGCGTATCTCCAGCCGCCGCGAGGAGCGCAGCTGGGTGTTCAATGTGCCGGACTTTATGAGCTTGTAAACCTGTCGGTGTTAAGCCGGCAGCTTGGGCGCACTGCCACTATTTTGCGTTGTGCGGCTGTTGGCACTGTCGGCTTTTACCGCGGGCTTTTTGCTGGCTTCGGCCGGCACAAAGCTGATGACCGTGTCGCCACTTTGCAGCCGGCGGCTGTTCTTGCTCAGCCACTCAAATTTGCCGTTCTCCGGAATCAATGCCAGTTGCACGGCGTCCTTTGGCAGGCTTTGCAGAAATTGTGTTTCGCTGAAGCTGTCGGTGATGTTGGTTTTGCGAAAGCACCAACCGCGGATTAGTCGGGTCCACATTTCGGCATAGGACACATTAGTCGAAAACGCCGTGATACCGCGCCGGGTTTCCGGTACCTGGTGCTTTTCCCGGTCGCTGCCGCTGTCGTGGGGTTGGAATACCCGGTGGCGGCCGATATGTGGCGCGTAGTGGTTACAGACCATCGAGTTGTAGTGGTTATTGCCGGTGGCGGCCAGCACGGTGTAGATATTGTCCAGCGCCATTGCCTCTTCTGCCATGTCTGACAATACTTCGCCAAACCAGGTCTCCAAACCCTGTTGGCGGGCGTTTTGTAGTCGTCCCCATTCGCTGTCGGCGATGATGACTTCTTGCTTGAGATTTTTCAGTACCAGCGCCAGCTCAATGGCCCAGGGCGAGGCGCCAACAATCAATACACGGCCCTTGCCGGGCGAGCCCAGTTTTAACAGCCGGGTCAGCGGTCCGAGGGAAAAGCCGTGGGCAATAATAGTGGCGAAAATCAGCATAAACACCGCGGGAACCAAGTACTTGGCATCCTCAAAACCGGCCTCAATCAGCGCCGGTGAAAAAGCGCCAGCCGACGCGGCCGCCACTACACCGCGCGGTGCGATCCAGCCGATGAGCAGGCGGTCGCGCCAGTCGCCTCCGGCGCCGATGGTCGATAAATAGACTGCCAGCGGGCGAACAATAAACAAAAAAGCCACGACCATTAAGATCAGCGGTGGGTGGATGGCGAGGATGGATTCCATCGTAAGTGAGGCGGTTAGCACCACAAACAGGAAGGAAACCAGAATCAGTGTCAGATACTCCTTAAAGCGGCGCATTTCATCGAGGCTGCGCAGCCGCATATTCCCCATCACGACACCCATCAGGGTGGTTGCCAATAACCCGGATTCGTGTTGTACCAAGTCGGCTAGGGCGTACACTGCCAGTACCGAGGCGATAATCACGGGTGCTTTCAGGTACTCGGGTATCCAGCCCTGGCGGAAACTGACGCCGAGGCCATAGGCGATGCCGCCGCCGAGCAATAGTGACACCGCAATGGCCAGACCGAGGCTGGTAAGTACATGTCCGATGGCGGGGCCTTCGCCGGAGTAGAGCAGGTACTGGTAGACTAAAACGGCCAGTAAAACGCCAATCGGGTCATTGATAATGCCCTCCCACTTTAAATAGGAGGCAGTGCGTCGGTTGAGCCGGGCGTGCTTAAGCAGCGGCATGATGACGGTGGGGCCGGTAACCACTAGGATGGCACCAAGCAGTGCCGACACCGCCCAACTGAGTTGCCCCACCCAGTGGGCGGCAGCGGTGCCGAGTAACCAGGCAATAATCACACCAATAGAGGTCAGACGCCGGGTCATTTTGGCGGTTTCACGCAGTTCGTGGAACTGAAGGTTGAGGCCGCCCTCAAACAGTATGATTGCGACAAAGAGTGAGGTTACCGCCTGCAGGCCCTGACCGAAATCCTGCTGCGGCGAAATCCAGCCGCTTAACGGTCCTAAAATAAGCCCGCCAGCCGCGAGCAGGACAATCGCCGGAAGCCGGAAGCGCCACGCTAACCACTGACAGAAAATGCCGAGAACCAAAATGCTGACCAGAGAAAGGGTCATAAACCACCAATAGCAAAAAAGCGTCACAGTGTCACGAAGCACACTGGCAAGTAAAGCTGAGACCGAGATCAAATACCATTTCGGTGCATCGTTCTATGATGGCGCAAGATTTACAGAGATGAAAAAATGATTTTTGCCCTACAACGCCGTGCCCGCCGCGGTCTGATGTTTTACCTGATGGTGCTTTTGGCAGGCTGTAGTGTAATCCCCAGCGAAAGACTGCTATACGAAGGCGACGGTGCGGCGGTGATTTTTAACGGCCATATGCACGGCAATTTGCCAGGCAGGGGCGAACTAAGATTTGCCGCCAGTGATACGGTATTCAGCGGCCGCTTTGACGACAACGGATTTCCTGAGCGCGGCGAATTGACTCAGGTTTATATTGATCGCGGCGGCGAAAGGCTGCAGCTTAGTTTGCGCGGGCGGTTTGACTATGAGGAGTCAAGTGAGCAACTGCAGTTCAACGGTGAGTTTTCGCTGCGCGACAGCCAGCATCGCTTATTGGCCGAGGCTGATGACAGCCGCTGGCTAAGCTCTTACCCCAGCGCGGCATTTCGTCTGGCGCCGCCGCTGTTCAGTATGGATGGTGAGCAGCGCTATCGTCAGTACCGGCACGATATCAGCCCGGCAAGTGCAGTGAGGCGTTTTTTACGCATTTACCGGCCAATGTCAGGGCCGTTTGTGGTGACTGTACGTTACCAGGATGGCGTGCCGCGTGGTATGGCGCAGATTAAACGCGAAGTTGGGGATGGCGAGCACTATGTGATTGAGCGCCAGTACTTTAATTACCAGTTAGCCGACCAGCGCAGCCACTACTACTATTTTGAACCGGGTAGCTTTGAGCGTATGTCGGTGATTGGCGGCTGTGAGGCGCCGCACCTGACAGTGCCCCAAGACCTACTCAGCGTCTATGCCTATGATTGCGACAGGGCGAATTTTCTGGCGCTGAATAAGGCCATGCCGGCATCCGTGCTCACGATTGCCAGCGAGCATCTGGATAATAGCGGACGGTTTCACAAAATTGGTATTCATCACCACGGTAGTACCGCTGAGTTCGATGTAGACGCCGAGGCGCTTGAGCGAGGTGAGTTGCGCGCGCACGGCCTGTATTTGGACTGGCACTACGGGCAGCTGCGCTCTGCCTATCGAGCAGCTCATGGTCACCCCGTCGGCATTGGCATTGATCGGCCGACGCAGGGGCAGCCCTATTACAGCTCACATATGCTGAGCACGGAAAAGGGTCGCAGGCCCGTGTCGGCTGAGCGCTCGCAGCTATTGCTCTCCACCGAAGAGCTTGCCAGTGCATTGGATACGGTGTTTAAACGCTATGGCTCATCGGGTAGCCTCAGTGAGCGTCGAGCCCGCATTTTGCGCGAATCAATCGCCAAGGTTTTTCATCGCCCAGCGCCCGCTGTCGCAACGAATTACCCAGGCCTGTTAAGTTTATATCAGCAGTGGCTTCACGAGTCGGGGGGCTTAGTAAAACGCTGGCCCTGGAATACGCGTCGGAGTGCTAAAGATATCGATACCCTACGCAGGGCGTTGCTGGGCAAGCAGCAGCAATTTTCCGCACAGCAGCGTTTGTTGCTTACTCAGCTTTCCACGCAGTATTGCGAGAGTCAGGGGCAGAGCTTTGATGCGCAGGGTTGGCAGTGCAGCCTGCAGGTCGGTGATGAGATGCGCAGTATTTGCCAGCGCGCCTATGGCGCGGCTCAGTGTCAACAAATGCAAACCCGGCTGATCGCGCCGACAGAGTAATAAGCGGCTGTCGTATCGCTAAAAAAACTCTACAATGGGCGGCTTTCTGTCGCCTTCGTACCCAATGGAAACCCCGTATATATGTGGTTTAAGAATTTGCTTGTTTACCGCTTTACCCGCCCGTTTTCCACCAGCTTGGATGAACTTAATGACAAACTCGGGGAGGCAGCTTTTCGTCCCTGCGGCAGTCAGGAGCAGTCCACATATGGCTGGAGTAAACCGCTGGGCGACGCCGGCAGCGATTATCTGCACGCCGCCAATGGCTATGTCATGATCTGCGCCAGGCAGCAGGAAAAAGTGCTGCCCGCCGCCGTTGTCAACGAAGTGTTGGAGGAGAAGATTCGGGAGATCCAAGAGCGCGACGGCCGCAAACCGGGGCGCAAAGAGCGCAGTGATCTTAAGGATGAAATTACCTTTGACTTGTTGCCGAGGGCATTTTCACGCTCGCGCAAGTTATATGCTTATATCGATATCGAGGCTGGCCTACTGTGCATCGACAGTGCCTCGCATAAAAAAGCGGAAGACCTGTTGGCACTATTGCGCGAGACCTTGGGTGGTTTGCCGGTCATTCCACTTAAGGCCAAAAACACCGCCCAGCACGCGTTAACGGATTGGGTGAGTGGAGCCGCACCAGCGGGTTTTGAGCTCGGTGGTGAGTGCGAGTTGCGTGACCGCGCCGACGAAACGGCGGTGATTCGCGCCAAAAATCAGGACTTGGCATCCGAGCAAATTCAGAGCCATTTGCAGTCCGGCATGTTCGTCAGCAAGTTGGCTATGAGCTGGACTGGCGGTATCGACTTCTTGGTCGACGATCAGCTGACGCTGAAGCGTTTGGCTTTTGGTGATTTAATTCGCGAGCGCGCCGACGATATCAATGCCGATACCCTGGCTGAGCAGTTTGATGCCGATTTTAGCATTATGACCGGCGAGTTTGCCAAGTTCATTCCCGCCGTGCTGGATGCTTTCGGGGGTGAAGACCTTGGTGAAACTGAGACGCTGCTAAGCGCCTGATAGCGCGAGTGACTGCTAGGCATGGGCGGTGGCGAATGGCCGCCGCCAACGCCTGGCCCATTACTTGCTGCGGGTGAGTTTATCCAGATAGCCCATGGCAAAGGCAGACACGACAAAAGTGATGTGGATGAGTAGATACCACATGATCTTGTCGTTGGGCGTATGCAGGGTGTTCATAAACACCTTGAGCAGATGAATCGACGAAATTGCGACGATAGATGCTGCGACCTTGTTCTTCAATGAGCCGGCGTCCAGCTTGCCCAGCCAGCCCAGCTTATCGCTACCCTCGTCGACATCCAATTGTGATACGAAATTTTCATAGCCCGAAAACATCACCATCACAATCAAACCACCTACCAAGGCAATGTCGATCAGTGACAGGGTAACAAGGATGAGGTCCGCCTCTTTCATGGACAGAATACTGGGGAAAACATGGAGTATTTCCTGGAAAAACTTAATGCCCAGTGCAAAGAGCACCAAGCTCAGTCCCAGATAAATGGGCGCCATAATCCAGCGCGATGAATACATCAGTTTTTCTATCAGCTTTTCCATGGGGCTCTCTACAGCGTGTGGTGGTTATTCAATTGGGCGACCCAAACGGGCGGTGGCGATCATATCGGCCAGAGCAAAATTTCACAATGCCGGGAGGGGTAGCAGTGAGAAAGCGTGCTTGCACGTTCAGGTCGTCAAGGTTGGCGCAGCGGGGGGCTTGGTAAAATAGCGAGGTTGGGGCAGTGTTAACAGCCCCGGAGATGAGTGATCCGCCGGGGCTGGTGTTAACTACGTTGCTTGGCGAACATCGAGCCCATCATTGTGGGTGGGTTGGTCTTTTGACCAGATTTGCTCGATCTCTTCCAGCGTGCGGCCTTTTGTTTCGGGGATAAATCGGTAGACAAAAAATGCCGCCAAAATGGCAACGCCACTGTAGAGCCAGTAGGCAAAGCCGTGGTTGAACTCGGCAATCAGGAAGCTGTTGCCATCCAATACCTTAAACGACCAGGAAACGGCGATATTTGCCAGCCATTGACCGGCAACGGCGATGGAAAGTGCCTTGCCTCGGATTGAGGTGGGGAATATTTCCGACAGCAGTACCCAGGTGACCGGCCCCCACGACATGGCGAAGCCGGCGATATACAGCAGCATCGCCAGCAGAGCGCCAGCACCCAGGGCATTGATTTGGAAGCAGGTAGCCAGTGCCGCCATGGCCACCGCCATTGTGATGCCGCCGATAATCAGTAGTGGTTTTCTGCCGACACGGTCGACCGTTTTAATGGCGATAACCGTTGCCACCATATTGACCACGCCGACGAGTACCGTTTGCAGCAGTGCAGATTGTTCAGAGAAGCCCATGTTCTCGAAAATTGATGGCGCGTAGTAGAGCACCGCATTGATGCCGACCGCCTGCTGGAGGATAGAGAGCACGACACCAATAACGACCAGTGCTACACCAAAACTGAACAGTGGGCGGGTGTGCTCAACCAAGCTGGACTGGATATCAGCCATAGTGTGCGGGGCTTGCTGTTCACCTTCGAGCTTGTGAAGTAAGGCCAGAGCCTCGTCTTCGCGGTCTTTCAGTACCAGCCAGCGAGGGCTGTCGGGCAGCGGAAGCAGCAGGATCAAGAACAGTATGGCGGGAATCATTTCGGAGGCAAACATCAGACGCCAACCGATGTCGTTCAGCCAAGAAGAGTCCCCTTGCTTGGCAATAAACCAGTTCACAAAGTAGACAAGTACGATACCGGTGACTATTGCCATCTGATTGTATGAAACCAGGCGCCCGCGCAAGTGGCCGGGGGCTACTTCAGCGATATACAGTGGTGACACCATCGAGGCAATACCAATCCCGATACCGCCGATGACCCGGTAGCAGGTGAAGATCTTCAAGGCATCGGGGCCCATCTGCCCAATGGCGCCAAAACCCATCTCAGGTAGCGCCGAGCCGATGGCAGAAACGATGAAAAGTAGTGCGGCGATAATGAGAGTTTTTCTGCGCCCAAGCTTGTTTGACAGCCAGCCGGCCACCACTGCACCAATGATGCAGCCAAATAAGGCGCTGGAGACGGTAAAGCCAAGCAGGCTGTTACCCGCCGTTTCACCGAGGGCCTGAGGGGCGATGAAGTAATGATTGATAGACGATATGGCGCCGGAGATTACGGCGGTATCGTAGCCAAATAACAAGCCGCCAAAGCTGGCCGCCAGCGTAATCTGCGTCACGAGTTTTGTTGCTGATTGTGTCATGCGAGGCCTTTGTTATATTTGTGCTAACTGAATGCACTGCAAAATCGTGTCAAATGCACAAATTTGAATAAGCTGCGGCGTGCGTACTAGCCATTCAAATATCAGTGGTAAGCTGCATTTGTTTCCGGAAGGTTTTTAATTTAGTCCTGTTTGTGAGCGTTTCGCCGTGGTGTGTCAGTCAAGGCTCTGTACAGTCATAGAGCTTGCCAGCTGAGTGCACGGATGCAGGCAGGGGGCGCAGCCGAGCTCTGCCAATTGACTCTCACCCAGCGAACAGCGCCGTGGCGCCTAGTATTGCATTAGCTCACCTTACTGCCGTCCAGCAAGTAAGCCGCAGCAAAGCCTATCAGTTATAGATTGCCTGAATCTCTGGTCTGAATGGATGACCATCGGGGGTGTTTTTAGCCGCCTGCCGAGTGGCGCCATGGCGGCGTAGTGAGCTGCAGCGAAGATCGTTGGGTGCCGCTAGATACGGGCCGTCCAGCCATGTTCTAATACGCGCCCTACGTACATCTAGCAACATCGGTGACGCAGAATTTGACAGTCTATGACAGCAAGGAACAAGGAGTGGTATAGGTGAGCCAGGAAAATCAACAAGTGCTGCAAATCGTCGCGGATATCGGTGGCACCAATGCCCGGTTTGCCTATATCTATGAGGGCCAAACCACTCTGCAAGGCATAGAGACTTTCCCTTGCGCCCAATTTCCCCTGTTTATTGACGCTGTGCGCGCCTATATGGCACTTGGACATGTGGTGAATATCGACAGTCTGTGTCTCGCCGTTGCCGGGCCCGTAGAGCAGGATTGGATTGATCTACCCAACAACCACTGGGCCTTCAGTCGCCGAGAATTAGAGAATGAACTCGGCGTTCCAGTTATTGTTATTAACGACTTCAGCGCGCAGGTGTTAAGTATTGGTGCGTTGGTCGATGACGAGCTTCATTGGATTGGCGGGCCGCGGCCAGAGACTGAGTCCAGCGGTGTTGTCGCCGTGCTTGGACCGGGCACCGGCTTGGGTGTCTCGGCGATTTTACCGTCCGGAGATATTATTCCTTCGGAAGGTGGTCATATCAGTTTCGCGCCAATTAACCAGCACCAGTCCAATGTGCTTGCCCAGTTGTGGCAGCGGTATGAGCGCGTTTCTGTGGAGCGGGTGCTGTCTGGCGGTGGTTTGGCAAACCTCTACTGGGCCAACTGCCGGCTGGACGGTCTTGACAAGGAATTGGCCGCGCCCGATGTCACGGCCGGCGCTCGTGCTGGCGATGTCTACTGTCGGCGTGCGGTAGACGACTTTTGCGCCATTCTCGGCGCAGTTGCCGGTGATGTGGCGCTGTCTATGGGGGCTTATTCCGGGGTCTACCTCTCGGGTGGAATACTGCCGCAGATGCTCGATGTGATTGATTCCGAGCAAATACGAAGAAACTTCCAGCAGAAGGGCCGCTTTAGTGCGATTTGCTCGCGAATACCGCTGGCAATTGTGCTGGCCGAATACCCCGGGCTGGTCGGCTGTGCGCAACAGCAGGCGATTAGCGGCGCGGCATTGGGAGGTGGGTAATCATCGCGGCTTGATTTGAAGGTATAAAAAACCCGGCGCAAGGCCGGGTTTTTTTTATTTATGGCGGTGAGGGAGGGATTCGAACCCTCGAATAGTTTGACCCATTACACACTTTCCAGGCGTGCTCCTTCAGCCACTCGGACACCTCACCAAAACTCTTGCTCGCCAAGCTATTAGCGGCATGTTTTGAGGGCGGCTACTCTAAGGGATTTTTGTCGCCTTGGCAAATGGCGTTTGCGCCACAGCGATATTTACGTGGGCTTATGGAGCAGTTTTTGCATAGCCGCTAGTAATTCACTGTTGGCGCAGCAGTCTGCATCTAAGGACGCATTATGTTATATACCCCGGAAATGGTTAATCGGCTGCAGCAATTGCGCGCAACTATCTACACCGAGTTTGGGATTCGCATTCGGCTTGCCGACCCGGAACTGCTCGATATGTTGTCGGCCCTTGGAGGGCGTTGCGGCGACGACGCGCTGCGCCACGCGATTGAGGAAGTGCTGGTCATGGCGGGGCGAAAGCTGGGTCGGGCGCCTAGCGCGGGGGGGCCAATCAGTATTAAGGAAATTACTTACCGGGGGCAAAAAATGACCGTAGATGGCGCGGTGGTCGATGCGTCACCCACGGCGGCGGTTAGTCCGAGAGTTTATCGCGGACGGGTGTTTTACAAGTAGACGAGCCGGGTTTTCGCCGGCTTCGTCATACCCAGCGGGTGGGCCTAGCCACCAATATCTTGCAGCACTTTAATATAGTGCTCGATTGGCAGGTCTTCTGGGGCCGCTCGAGTCGCTACACTCAAGGCCTGTTGAAGGCGGCTGTTGAAGCTGGCGATAGTCTCGTTGCTTGCCGCGGGTGAGGGGGAGATTTCGGGTGGTATGCGGTGTTTGGTTGCCTGCTCGTAGTCGTAGGCGATACCCAGACCTAGCCCCTCATCGAACTGCCTGACAAGGATCTCCATACCGCGCGGCACACCAACACTGTCGTCGAAGCCAACGGGTACGACAATAGAACCCATTTGAGTAGTAGAGCCGAAATCACAGGTGCGCCCTCCGGTTGGGCCGGGGCTCAATATTAGTGCATCAATGCGCACAGGCTCGCCGGTGTCATCAAAGACTGGCTCGCCGTTCTGGTCGATCAGCGCGTCCATAGCCGCCGTTGTGTAATTGCGCATTTCGACAATGCCATCAAGTTCTGCCTGGCTCGGTGCGAGGTTGGGACTTGCGGCGGCGACGAGACCAAAGAGCGCTGCAGTGCGCGGGCCGACCCTGCCAGTTTCCAGAATGCCCTGAATGTCGGTGCAAGTGCTGCGTTGGTGCGCGATTTCGTCCCGCCCTGTGGCGTCAATAGCCAGGCTGCTGACGCAGCCGCGGGGGCTGTTACCGCTTTCTTCCTCAAAACTTTGGAAATACTGATTCATATCGTAATGGCGCGAGCCGGCGCCACGGTTTTCAAAATCGGGCAGGTAAACGTCGTAAATATTGGCACCCATTTCGCGCATTTTTTCCACTGCGGCGGCAATTAAATCGCCCTGAGCTCCGCTGCCTGCGGCATTGCCATTAGTACCCAATTGCCGCACTACACCAATATTTCGCCCGGCAATACCATGGGTTTCCCTATCTAGGAATTCCGTATAGCTGCTCGGACGAAGCTCTGCGGGGTAGTTCAGTGTTTTCGGATCGCGGGGATCTACGCCAGACATGGCGTCGAGCATTAATGTCGCGTCCATCACTGTGCGCGTCATCGGGCCGCCGGTGTCGCGCTCGTGACTGAGCGGGAAAATACCGTGTTGGGAAATTACCCCTAGGCTCGGCCGTATACCTACCAGGCCGTTCACAGAGGAGGGGTGGCGTATTGACTGACAGGTGTCGCTGCCGGTGCCGCCAAGTGCGAAATTGGCAGCAATCGAGGCCCCGGTTCCCGAGGACGAGCCAGCGGGGCTTTCCGACGTGTTATAAGGGTTACTCACCTGTATTGCGCGGTTGGAAAAGCCAGTAGTAAAAAACGCAAACTCGTCTTGATTGGCTTTGCCGAGAATAAGCGCGCCAGCACGACGCAGGCCATTCACCGAGTGGGCGTCTACACCCGCTTGGTGGCCCAGCATACTGTAGGAGCCCTGGCTACTGGGGTAGTCGAAGGTGTCGTAATTGTCTTTTAGCAATACCGGCATACAGTGGAGGGGGCGATCGCCGATGCCGCCGTCGCGCGCGTAGGCGGCGTCTAGCTCTCTGGCTTGGGCGAGGCTCTGGGGGTTGATGGCCAGCACGCCGCGGATCGGCAGCCCGCCATTTGGCTGCGGATTGTCGTTGTAGGCAAAAATTCGCTGGATATACATATTGGCGAGCGTTTCGCAGGTGAGCCTTTCGCCATTTTCGGTGTCGAGTTCACCCCGAAAGGCGGCGTGAACCGCGGCGGTTGTCGCTTCCTCTAAAATGAATGTCTCGAGTGGGCCAGTCTCAGGGTTACCGCTGCTGGTGTTGCTTGGGCTTGATGAGCCGCCACAGGCGGCGATGGAGAGCACGATCGGAGCCAGGGAGTATGCGAAAGCACGCTGCATAATAAGTTGTCCTCAAATAGAAGTTGCGTCCATCTTGCGTATCGACACACCTCCCTGTGTCAGCGGACGCGAGGCCACGCTGCTTGAAACACATACAGCAAGTCCTGTGCCATCCCAGCAAATTCCTGCGGCGCGCTATGATATTGCCCGCCGACTGCTTATCATTAGGGCAATGTTAGATTAAGGTTTTAAATGCGATGAAGTGTGCGATGGTGCCGGTAACGGCCTACCAACAAAATTGTTCGGTATTGGTGTGTGAGCAGACAGGCAAGGCGGCGGTGGTTGACCCCGGTGGCGATATCGACCGTATCGAGGCGGCGATTGCGCAGTTGGGTGGAGAACTGGAAGTGATTTTCCTCACCCATGGCCATATGGACCACTGTGCGGCGGCCGATACCCTGCGTCAAAAATACGGCGTGCAAATTATTGGGCCGCACAAGGAAGACGCATTTTGGATCGATAAGTTGCCAGAATGGTGCCAAATGTCTGGATTTCCTCACGCCGATGCGTTTACGCCCGACCGCTGGCTTAACGAAGGCGACACCGTGGCGTTTGGTGAGCAGCGCTTGTCGGTCAGTCATTGCCCCGGTCATACACCCGGGCATGTGGTGTTTTTTCACGCGCCGAGTAAATTAGCGATTGTTGGTGACGTGTTGTTTCAGGGCTCCATCGGCCGCACCGATTTTCCCCGCGGTGATTACGATACGCTGGTAAGCTCTATTCGCGAAAAACTGTGGCCGCTGGGTGACGATGTCACCTTCATTCCGGGCCACGGCCCGACATCGACGTTCGGCGATGAGCGCCAAAGCAATCCTTTTGTGGCGGATAGCCGCTATGGGTGATGACGTGACGCAAAAACGCTTTACCCATTTCGACGCTCAGGGTCACGCCAGTATGGTGGATGTGACGGATAAGCCCGTCAGTTCGCGCGTGGCCGAGGCTGCAGGTACGGTGCACATGCAGGCAGAAACGCTGGCGATGGTGGCGCGCGGCGACCACAAAAAAGGCGATGTTCTTGGGGTCGCTCGCTTGGCGGGGATCCAGGCCGCGAAGAAGTGCAGTGATTTGATTCCACTGTGCCACCCGCTGATGCTGTCCTCAGTCAAGCTGGAGTTTGCTATCGACGAGGCTGCAAGTGCCGTGCATATTCGCAGCAGCTGTAAACTGGCTGCGCAAACTGGGGTAGAGATGGAGGCGTTAACCGCTGTGTCGGTGGCGGCGCTGACAATTTACGATATGTGTAAAGCCGTAGATAAAGGCATGTGTATCGATAATATTCGTTTGCTCAGCAAGAGCGGCGGTCGCTCCGGCGACTGGCGAGCGGCGGAATAGGGAGTGGGCATGATACGGGTGTTGTTTTTTGCCAAATTGCGCGAGGCGCTGGGTACTTCGTCACTGAACTTGGAATACAGTGGCGACGTTGCCGGCCTTAAGCAGGTATTGTCGCTGCGCGGTGAAGCGTGGCGGCAGGTGTTGGCTCAGGACAATATTTTATGTGCGGTGAATCAGCAGGTGGCGGCTGACGATCAGTCGCTGAGCAGCAGCGATGAAGTGGCTTTTTACCCTCCAGTAACAGGAGGTTAATGATGTTTGTTCGTGTGTTGGTTCAAGAAGATGACTTCGATGTGGGCGACGAGCTGGGGCGCCTGCGCAGTGAGAACAGCGGCGCCATCGTGCAGTTTGTGGGGGTCATGCGCGAGCGCAATGAAGGTGATGTGGTGCAGTCTATGCTGTTGGAGCATTACCCGGGTATGACCGAGCGCAGTATTGAAGCGATTGTGAGTGAAGCCGCTGAGCGCTGGTCACTGCATGGCGTCACGGTGATTCATCGCATTGGTGAACTGCTGCCGGGCGCACAAATTGTATTGGTGGCGGTCAGTGCCAAGCACCGCCAAGCAGCCTTTGCCGGCTGTGAATTTATCATGGATTTTTTGAAAACCCGCGCGCCATTTTGGAAAAAAGAGCAGCTCAGCGACGGTAGCAGTCGCTGGGTGGACGCGCGCAGTAGTGATGACGACGCGGCTCAGCGCTGGCAGTAGGCGTCGCCCATATGGACGAGCTGCAGTATCGCTACCTGCGGAAAAGCCAAGGTATAATGCACTCCCCCGAGACCGACCCGTAAGCAGGTTGGCCGTGAACCACTGATAACAGGATTTTTATGAGCTTCGATCCCCGGACTTTCCGCAATGCCTTGGGCCAGTTTGCCACCGGCGTCTGCGTTATCACTGCCAACCCCCGCGGCTACGAGCCCTTCGGTATGACAGTTAACTCCTTTGCGTCGGTGTCATTAGACCCCGCGCTGGTGCTGTGGAGTTTACGCAATGACTCTGAGTGTTTTCCGGCGTTTGAAGCCGCTGATGGCTTTACCGTCAATGTGCTGACGCAAGAGCAGGTGGCATTGTCGAATCAGTATTCCAAGAAAGATGCTCACCAGCTGGACAAGGATCACTACCGCATTGGCAAAAGTGGCCTGCCGGTATTGCGCGGGGCGTTGACCAGCTTTGAATGTGATATCTGGCAGCGCTATGATGGCGGGGATCATTTGATTCTTGTCGGTAAAGTCACAGAAATGGATCTGAGTCCCACTGGGAAGCCGCTGGTTTTCCACGGTGGTGGTTACCAAGAACTTCGCTGAGACTTTGCCCCCCCGAGCGGAGCAGCCTTGTCGATGAATTATTGCAGTGAGTGTGGAGCGGCGGTCAGCCTGCAAGTGCCTGACGGCGACGACCGACCGCGCTACGTGTGTAATCGCTGCGAAATTATTCACTATCAGAATCCGCGTGTCGTTGTGGGCTGCCTGCCCACAGTCGGCGACAAGGTGTTGCTGTGCCGGCGGGCTATTGAGCCGCGACTGGGTTTTTGGACGATTCCGGCCGGTTTTATGGAAAATGGCGAGACCATGCTCGAAGGCGCCCTGCGTGAAACCCGCGAGGAGGCTGCCGCCAAGGTCAAAAATGAAAGTCTCTACCGGCTGTTTGATATCCCCCATATTAATCAGGTCTATGTGTTTTTCAAAGGCGAGCTGGACGGTGGTTTTGGTATAGGGCCAGAGAGCTTGGAGAGCCGCCTGTTCAACGAAGGCGAGATCCCTTGGTCCGAGCTGGCTTTTCCGGTTGTCACCGATATCTTGCTCGATTACTTCGACGACCGCCGCCGCAACGATTTTCCAATTCGCCTGGGCAAGCCGGGGCCGTTGTGGGCTGAGCATGTCAATTGGAACTTCGACCACTCCTGATACGGCTGACAGCGCCGCAACGACCCTGTACAGTGCTCATTAATCTTTGAGCTTCCTGCCTTAATCTTATGAATGATTTAAATTTTTTCCTTCTTGCTGCTGCCTTGCTTGGTCTGCCGCTAGGGCTTGTTGTCGGCGCTGTAGTCAGTCGGCGCCTCGCCGCGAGAGAGCGCGACAGCCTTGTTCAGCAGCTGGTCAGCTTGCAGGCTGAGCAGCAGCTTATTCGTGAAGATTTGCGCCGTGCCGAGCAGTGGGCTGTGGAGGCCCGGCAGGCTGAGGCGATTGCCGTTGAGCGCCAGAACAGCCAGCTTAAACAGCTGCAATTGATCGAGCGCGAGAGAGATGATGCCCGCGAAAAATTGGCGGATATACAGTCAGCACTGGCGCGCAAAGACAGCGATTACCGGCATCTGCAAACTGCCAGCAGCGAGCAGATTGCGCTGTTGAAGCAAGCTAGGGAAAGTCTCAGCGAGCAATTTGAGCAGCTGGCACACCGTATCTTCGACGAGAAAAGCCGCCGTTTTAGCGAAAGTAATCAGCAAAATCTACAGCAGTCGCTGCACCCGTTTCGTGAGCAACTTAAAGGCTTTCAGGAGCGGGTGAATCAAATATACGATATTGAAAATCGCCAGCACGGTGAGCTTCGGGAGCAGTTGAAAACACTTCAGGAAATGAACGGTAATATTAGCCGTGAGGCGCAAAATCTTACCCGCGCGCTGAAGGGCGATAATAAGGCGCAGGGTAACTGGGGTGAAGTGATCCTTGAGCGGGTGCTGGAGGAGTCGGGGCTGCGCAAGGGCCACGAGTATGAAACTCAGCTGAGCTTTACCGACGAACAGGGGCGGCGGCGCCAGCCGGATGTCATTGTGCGCCTGCCCGACAATAAAGACATTGTCATTGACGCCAAAGTCTCACTGCTTGCCTATGAGCGCTACTGTAGCAGTGACGACGAAGCCGAGCGCAGCCGTTATCTCAAGGAGCATGTGCAATCGGTTCGCCAGCATATCGCCGGGCTGTCGACCAAGGCATATCAGCATATCGAAGGCATCCGCACGCTGGATTTCGTCTTCATATTTATTCCGGTGGAGTCGGCGTTTATGGCGGCCTTCGACTGTGACCCCGAGTTGTTTAGTAGCGCCTACGAGCAAAATATCATTGTGGTTGGGCCGACGACGCTGTTGGCGACCTTGCGCACAGTACAGAGTATTTGGCGCTATGAGCGGCAGAACCGCAACGCAGAGAAAATCGCCAAGGAAGCTGGTGCGCTGCACGACCAATTTGCCCTGGTGGTGGAGTCACTGGAAGATATCGGCAAACACTTGGATCGCGGTCAGGCTGCCTATGAAAAAACGATTAAGCGCATGACGGAAGGGCGGGGTAATCTGGTGGGCCGGGTGGCGCGGCTGGAGTCGCTGGGTGCCAAAGTCAAGAAAACCCTGCCGACGGCGCTGGCCGAGCGGGCCGATGTACCATTGGCCGATAACAGTAATGAAAACGATAGCGACAGCGACTAATTAGGAGATCAACGATGAGTCATCCCAAGATTGGCAATTTAGCACCGGCGTTTAGTTTGCAGGACCAGGATGGGAATACGCTGAGCCTCAAGGATTATAAGGGTCGTAAAAAAGTCGTGTTGTATTTCTACCCTCGCGCATCCACGCCGGGCTGTACCGTGCAGGCCGAAGGCCTTAGAGATATCAAGCCGGAGTTAGAGGCGCGGGGTTATGTCGCGATCGGCGTAAGTTTTGACCCCGTTGCTAAAATTAAGAAGTTTCACGAAAAGAAAGCGCTGAATTTCCCTCTGCTCTCCGATGAAGACCACGCCGTTATTGAGAAGTATGGCTGTTGGCAATTGAAAAAATTTATGGGTAAAGAAAATATGGGGACCGTCAGGACGACCTTTATCATCGATGAAGATGGCAAGCTGGTTAAGGTGCTCGACAAGTTTAAAACCAAGACTCACCATGAGACATTACTGGAAGTATTGGACGAAATATCGGCTTGAGTGGATGTTTGCCAAAAAGCTGGAGGAAAAGCCGCTGCAGCATCTGCAGCGGCTTTTTTATTTTTCAGTATTGCCGGCTTGTGTAGCTGCTCTGAGCGCGGTGCTGCAGGTCGAGTCCTGCGCCACCTTCCTAGCAAAACGGCTACCGCTGATAAGGCCGCGGGCTGCGGTGTGCACCAAGACATGGTAACCGGCTATATGGGCTAGCATAAATACGCATAGCCGCTGCTTTGCTAGGCTGTTACAAGAAGTCATTGGCTGTAGTGGGAGAGGGTACTATGGGTACTGATGCACACGGCGCGTTTTCCATTCGCACCGAAGGCGATGTGGTAATTGCCACATTGCACGGCTCCTGGAATCTCCAGGGCGCGATGGCCTACTTTCAGGAACTGGAGCGGGTTGTCAAAGGTTATGAAATGCGTCCCTGGTGTCGGGTAGTCGACTACCGGGATTACAATTTGCACACCCCGGAGGTCACCGCCGCACAACCCAAGCTATCGCTTTGGTGCCAAATGCAGGGCTGTGTCGAGCAAGTGTATGTCGGCTGCAATTCGGTGGACCGCAAGGCCTTAGACTTTTCCTATGCCGATTCGGGAATGACCTATGTGGCCTGCGATACTGTTGAAGACGCGGTGAGCTATTGTCAGTGTCAGCTGGAGGAGCGGCCGGTACCCGAGGATCTGCACTTTATTCTCGCTGGCGATGTGGCCAAAGTTTAGGGCTGCTGCTCAGTTGTGTCGGCCTCTTTGGAGTTCCGCGTCAGGCGGTACTGCTCTAGATCGCGGGCAACCATGTCCAAGCAAATCTTCAATACCAGGGCGTCGTCGAGAAACCCGGCAATAGGGATAAAGTCGGGAATCGCATCCAGCGGCATTAGGATATAGCCCAGCGCCGTCGCAACGGCGCCTAGCGACCACCAGGGGGTTTCCCGGTAATCGCCACGCACATAGTCCTGAATCAGATTGAACAGGGTGCGCACCTGGCTGAGATAGGGCGCCAGCGAAGGGCTGTTTAGCACTTTTTCGAGAATGCGCTGACGCTGCTGCAGGGTGGCTTGCAATTGTTGTTCGTCGGCCTTTTCGGCGCCGTCGTCGAGAATTTTTCGAGCGCGGCGCTCGGAAAAAATCTTCATGGCGAACCTCCTTAACTGCCCCGGCAAGCGCGCCGGGGCGTCAATTCATGCTTGCGCCAGTGTAGCGTAATCCGCTTTGATTTGCTTTTTCAACAGTTTGCCGGTCGCGTTGCGGGCCAGGACGGTGTTGCTGAACACTAGGCGCTCGGGAAGCTTGAAGCCGGCGAGCTGCTTGCTGAGAAATTCACGCAGTTCCTCAGCTGAGACCTGCTGGTCGTCATGCAGGCGCACCACGGCGGCGACGGTTTCGCCCATGCGCTCATCGGGCAGACCGAAAACGGCAGACTCTAGCACCGCCGGGTGTTTGCTGAGCACTCCCTCTATTTCTGCGGGGTAGATATTCTCGCCGCCGCGAATAATCAGGTCTTTGGCGCGATCGGCCAAATGGACAAAGCCCTCCTCGTCGAGGTAGCCGATGTCCCCTGTGGCCATCCAGCCGTTATTAAATTGGCTGGCATTGGCTTCTGGTCGCTGCCAGTAGGAGCGGATGTTGCACACCGATCGCAGCCAAATTTCGCCCTGCTGTCCGCGCGGGAGGTCGTTGCCGTGTTCGTCGCAGGTTTTAAAATCGACTAGCGGCGACAGCGTGCCGGCGGAGCCGGGTTGGTATTCATAGGCGAGGCCGCTGCAGCTTGCGCCAATGGCATTGCTTTCGGTCATGCCGTAGCCGGTGCCGACATAGGCCTGCTCGAAGCGCTCATCAATGACACGTTTGAATGCCGGTGGGCAGGCGCTGCCGCCACCGCCTAATGAGAACAAGGTGCTGGTGTCGCGCTTGTCATAGTCCGGGTGCTGTAACAGCTCAATGACCATCGACGGGGCCGCGCTGAAAATGGTGACTTTTTCCTGCTCGATTAAGCGCAGCGCTTCGCCGGCATCCCATTTATAGGTCATCACAATCTTGCGGCCGCCGCGCAGATTCAGCAGAAAGGCCGCATAACAACCCGATACATGGAACAGGGGAACCGATAGCAGTGAGCAGGGGGCATTGCCGCCGGCAAACATCGCTTCTATGGCTTTGGGGTTGGCCATTGCCGACATAATGGCCTGCGCCTCGAAACTGGTTATTGCCTGGGTGATGTTGCGGTGTGTCGACAGTGCGCCCTTGGGTTTACCGCTGGTGCCCGAGCTGTACATGATCTGCACCGGGTCGTCGGGCTGACACTGCCACGGCTGGGGCATGGCGCGCCCGTCGGCGCCGGTGATTAGCGCCTCCATGCTTTCTGCCTGTGCTGTCGCCTCGCCGCGAGCGACGATGGCGCGACAGGGCAGGTCGGCGAGCAGCGGCGATAGGAGCTCAAGGCGGCGCTGGTCGCAGAAGACGATGTCGGCAGCGCTGTCGCGAAGGACAAACTCCAGCTCTTCAGCAGTTCCCCAACTGTTTAGCGGTACGACAATGGCGCCCAACGAGGCGATAGCGGTGTAAGCCTCCATCCAT
The DNA here is from genome assembly GCA_041619375.1 of Spongiibacter sp. Classification (GTDB taxonomy): domain Bacteria; phylum Pseudomonadota; class Gammaproteobacteria; order Pseudomonadales; family Spongiibacteraceae; genus Spongiibacter. The sequence goes on from JBFKEA010000001.1 coordinate 53,518, forward strand.
TCGGGGTAGTTGCGCATGGCGATGGCAATGCGCTGGCCCTGTTTCAGTTGGTAGTGTTCGATCAGTTGATAGGCCAGTGCATCAACGCGGCGAAAGAAGTCGTTAAAGCTGCGTCGCTCCTCGGGCCGCCCGGGTTCGGCATAGACTAGAAATTCAGCCTCGCCGTGTTGGCGGCCGCCGTCCAATAACTCGCGCAGCGTGCTGGGCGCCTGCACAAACTGGCGGTAGTGCTGTCCATCCAGTACGACCTCCGCCATTTCATAGGGGGCGCCGGCGGCGCAAAGCTGGGCTTCGCAGTCTTTTAGTGTTTGTGCAATTGAAGTCATTGGGAGCTGCCTTATTTACTGCTGGTGAACATATTGTGGGTGAAGTTCAGCGTGGCGGGAATGGGGGCATTAATGGCCTCCATAATACGCTCGTATTCAGTGCGGCAGATTTTCCACTGGCCTTCTTGCAGTCGATAGTGGTCGGTATAAATGGCGGTACCGAACAGCATCCAGTTTTGTTCCTGGTTGAACACCAAGTCCTGTAGATACCATTTTCCGCTCGCCTCGCCGTCGCCCAGTAGTTCGATTTCCGGGTGGTGGCAGTTGTGCATGGTGAGCACCTTGGGGCTGTCCATATGGCCGCGCAGACCGGCAATCAGCTGGCTGCGGTCGTCGAAGCTGTATTTGCCACCGTCGTAACGGGCCACGCAGTCTTCCGTCAGCGTGCTTTCCAGCAAGCTCCAATCGTGGGTGTCGACGGCGCGCAGGTAGACGTATTTAAGGCGTTTGATGGCTTCTATATGCAGAAGCTGCTCGGCGGGGCTGGCACTCATGGGCTCGGTATCCTATTGGCTCTTGTTATGGTGTTAAAGGATTCTAGGCTAAGGCGGCGTTGCCAGCATGCTCTGTATGGGTGACGTATCAGTGCGCGCAATGCGTTGAAATTTTGCACAAAAAATGTCCACTCAGCGCTGATGGCCGGCGCTGGCAGAATTTTTGCGGTATTGCGAGTCTGTTTGTTAAGCTGCGCGCCGTTTTGTCTTCGATTGTCCTGTCGCCCACTTGGAGAGCCTTCCCCCATGCGTATTATCACTGCCAATACCAATGGTATTCGCGCGGCCGCCCGCAAGGGGTTTTTTGACTGGCTGGCGCTGCAGGACGCCGATGTGGTGTGTATCCAGGAGACGAAAGCCCAACAGCATCAGCTCGATGACCCGGTGTTTCAGCCCGAGGGCTATACCGTGGCCTATAGCGATGCCGAAAAGAAGGGCTATAGCGGCACGGCGATGTATTGCAAAAAGGCGCCCAGCCAGTTTGTTTGCGAGCTAGGCTGGGATCCGGCCGACAGCGAAGGGCGCTATATTCGCGCCGATTACGATCAGCTCAGTGTCATTTCACTCTACATGCCGTCCGGGTCTAGCAGTGAGGCCGCCCAGCAGAAAAAAGATGCCTTCCTGGAGCAAATCTATCCCCACTTTGTCGAGTTGAAAGAGCAGGGCAGGGAGCTGGTCATCTGCGCCGACTGGAATATTTGCCATCAAGAGATCGATCTAAAAAACTGGCGGGCCAACCGCAAAAACTCGGGGTTTTTGCCCCATGAGCGCGCCTGGTTGGACAAACTCTACGGCGAAGCCGGGTTTGTCGATGCCTTTCGCGAGATTAACCAAGAGGCAATTTATACCTGGTGGTCGAATCGCGGTCAGGCCTGGGCAAACAATGTGGGCTGGCGTTTAGATTATCAAGTGATTACCCCGGGTTTGGTCGCGAGCATTCGCGATGCCTGGGTGTACCGAGATGAGCGTTTTTCCGATCATTCTCCCTTTATAATGGACTACGATGTCTCGCTTTGATTCGGGGCCTTGTGTACTATGATTTCCCCTGTGGCGGCCGTCGCCCAATGATTTTTTTAGTCTTAGTTAAGGATGCACAATGAGCTTTTTTATCTCCCAGGCCCACGCCCAAACTGCCGGTGCGGCAGGTGCCCCTCCGGGTGGCGAGCTGTTCCAGATCGGTTTTCTGGTAGTGATGTTCGGTCTGTTTTACTTTATTGCGATTCGCCCCCAGCGCAAGCGTCAGAAAGAGCATGCGGCAATGGTTGCGGCTTTGGCCAAAGGTGACGAAGTGGTGACCAGCGCCGGTATTCTCGGCAAGGTGACCAAGCTGGACGACGATTACGTGGTGCTCAGCGTTGCTGACAACGTGGAGCTGAAGTTCCAGCGCGTGGCGGTGCACGCGGTGCTGCCCAAGGGCACATTGAAAGCGATATAAACGACAACGACGGGGCGCATTGAGCGCCCCGTTTTTATTTCTGTCTGCGGCTCTTCCTATACCTGCCTACCAGCGAGTCTGTGATGAGTGACCCCATTCAAGTAAATCCTCCGCGGCTGAACCTGGCCAACCTGCCCACGCCTTTGCAAGCGCTTGATCGCCTCCAACAGCAACGCCCGGGGCCGAGAATCTGGCTGAAACGCGACGACCTCACCGGCTGTGCCCTGTCGGGCAACAAAATTCGCAAACTGGAGTTTAATTTGGCCCAGGCCCGCGAAGAGGGCTGCGACACGGTGATCAGCTGCGGCGGTCTGCAATCGAATCACTGCCGAGCCACCGCACTGCTGTGCGCACAGCTTGGCCTGCATTGCCATTTAATACTGCGCGGTGAGCCGCCGGCGGTGGGCGACGGCAATTTACTGCTTGATCAACTGGCCGGTGCCGAGATCAGCGTGTATTCCCCCCAGCAGTATCAGCGTGAACTGGATCAATTATTGCTTCACTGGCAGAGCCACTATCAGGCGCAGGGTCGCCGGGCATTTGTGATTCCCACCGGGGCATCGGATGCGATTGGCGTTTGGGGTTATTTTAAGGCCAGCGAGGAGCTGGCTGCGGACTGCCAGCGCAGCGGCATCAGCCCCCGGCACATTATCTGCGCAACGGGCTCGGGCGGCACGCAGGCCGGACTCAGCGCCGGTGCGCATTGCTATATTCCCGGTGCTCAGGTGTGGGGAGTGAATGTTTGTGACGACGAGGCCTGGTTTCTCAACAAGGTGGGCCACGACTTGCAAGACTGGCAGCAACGTTACCACCTCGATATTGATGTTGGCGCGCTGTCGGTGAAGGTGATTGATGGCTATGTGGGGCCGGGCTATGCCAAAGCGGACGAGGAGGTGTATCGCTGCATTGCCGACTTGGCGGCCTGCGAAGGTGTGGTATTGGACCCGGTATACACCGGCAAGGCGTTTCACGCCATGCTCTGCGAGCGTGAGCGCGGCCGTTTCGGTGATGATGGCGATATTGTGTTTGTGCACACCGGCGGTATTTTTGGTTTGTTCCCGCACCGCCAACACTTTGATTTTCTCAGCGGCTGAATGAAGCGCAATAACAATACGATAAGGCTTTTATATGGAAACCATGACTGCGCTGATCAGCGAACTCAATAGCCTGGTCTGGGGCTGGCCGATGCTGGTGATGATTCTCGGCACCGGCGCCTATTTGATGGTGGGGCTGCGGTTACTGCCGCTGCGCCATATTCCCCAGGCGTTTGGCCTGCTCCTGCGGGGGCGTAAGGGGCGTGCTGAAAGCGGTGAAATTAGCGCCTTTCAGGCGCTGATGACCTCGCTGTCAGCCACTATCGGCACCGGTAATATCGCCGGCGTGGCGACCGCCATTGCGCTGGGTGGCCCGGGTGCGCTGTTCTGGATGTGGTGTACCGCGCTGGTGGGTATGGCGACGAAATACGCCGAGGCGGTGTGCGCCGTGCACTATCGCGAGCGCGATGAGGCGGGAAATTTCACCGGCGGGCCGATGTATTACATCAAAAATGGTCTGGGGCCGCGCTGGCGCTGGCTGGCCGCCTGCTTTGCCTTCTTTGGTGCCTTTGCGGGCTTTGGTATTGGCAATACCGTGCAGGCCAACTCGGTCGCCGATGCCCTGAATAATACCTTTGACCTTCCCGTGTGGGTGACCGGTGTGGCTTTGGCGCTGGGCGTGGGCTTGGTGGTTCTCGGCGGTGTTAAGCGTATCGGTGCGGTGGCCGGGATACTGGTGCCCGTGATGGCGGTCAGCTACATGGCGCTGGGACTGGTAATCATTGCGATGAATGCCGCGGAGATTCCGGCGCTGTTTGCGCTGGTGGTGGACGCCGCATTCAACGGCGCGGCGGCGGTGGGCGGTTTCGCCGGAGCGGGCATGGTCGCGGCCATTCGCTTTGGGGTGGCGCGGGGGATTTTCTCCAATGAGGCCGGCCTTGGCAGCGCGCCGATAGCCCACGCCGCGGCGCAGACCAACAACCCGGTTCGGCAGGGGCTGATCGCCATGCTGGGTACCTTTATCGATACCATTTTGGTCTGCAGTATCACTGGCTTTGTGATTCTTCTTTCCGGCGTTTGGCAGGGTGGGGAGAGCGGTGCGGCGCTGTCGGCGCTGGCCTTCGACAGCCTGATTGGCGGCGGCGATTACATTGTTTCGCTTGGTTTGGCGGTGTTTGCCTTTACCACGATGTTGGGTTGGGCCTATTACGGCGAGCGCTGTGTGGTGTATTTCTTTGGCCGTCTTGCGATTATGCCTTTTCGAATTGCCTGGGTTGCGGCGATCCCGCTCGGGGCGATGGCGCAATTAGATTTTGTCTGGCTGTTGGCCGACACCCTCAATGCCCTAATGGCACTGCCTAACCTGATTGCCCTGATTTTGCTCAGCCCGGTGGTGTTCGAGCTTAGCCGCGCGCGTTTGGCCTCGGCACTGGCTGGCGACAGCTAAGGTCGCGATATCTGGGTACGGGCAGCGGCAAGCCCGGCGGCCGGTCGCTCGCCGCTAATAGTGGCGCGTTACGCGGGCGGTGACGCCGGTAAATAACTCGTAGCTGATGGTTTGGCAGTGCTTGGCCACTTCGGCTGCGGGCAGGCCGTCGCCCCAAAGGGTGACCTCATCGCCGACGCTCACCTTGTCGATCTCGCTGACATCTACGGTGAGCAAATCCATCGATACCCGTCCAGCGATGACGGCGCCTTGACCGTTGACCAATACCGGGGTGCCGTCGGCGGCGTGTCGCGGGTAGCCGTCGGCGTAGCCGGCGCCGACGGTCGCGATACGGCGGCTAGAGTTTGCCCGCCAGCGTCGGTTGTAGCCGACGCCTTCGCCGGCCTGCAGCTCGCGTATCGCCAGCACGCGGCTTTTAAAATTCATTACCGCGCGCAGCTGCTGGTCACCGCGAAGCTGGCCAGTGGGGTCGTCGCCATAGAGCATGATCCCCGGTCGTTGCCAGTCGGCGTGGCTGCCGGGGTGGGCAATGATGGCGGCAGAGTTGGCCAGGCTGCGGGGGAAGGTGCCCAAGCCGGCACTGCTGTCGAACAGGCACTGGGCCTGCTCAACGGTGGTGGAGCTTGCGACATCGTCGGCATCGCTGAAGTGGCTCATATGGATAATGCCGCTGACATTGCGGTTGCTCGCCAGCAATTGGTGGGCGGCGCAGAAGTCGCCGCCGCTGAGGCCCAGGCGATTCATGCCGACATTGCGCTTTAGCCAGACTGTAATGGGCGCTGGCAGTGTGCTGGCGCAGAGCGCCTGGGCGTCGGCCAGCCGGTGTATGACTAAGTCCAGATTATTTTGCGCGCAGTGCTGCAGGGTGTCGTTATCGATCAGCGTGCCGAGCACAACAATCTTGGCTTGCGCTTGACTGGCACGCAGACTCAGCGCTTCGCTGAGTCTGGCCATGCCAAAGCCTTGCACGCTCTCTGCCAGCTGCTGTGCGGCCCAGTCGGCACCGTGGCCGTAGCCATTGGCCTTTAGCATGGCTAAGATAGCGCCACGCGGGGCGAGCTGTTTTACCACGGAAAGGTTGTGGTGCAGCGCAGCCGCATCGAATTCAAGCCAGGTTGTGTTATGCAAGATTTACCAGTGCTCCGTAGCCTGTTCAGTCAGCGCCTAATCGGCGGCATCCATTCTCGCAATTCTACCGCTCCGCTGTCGTCGCTGACAGTGTTTCTGTGTTTGTTATTCAGCCTGGTACTGACGCCTATAGCCCGGGCGGACTGTCCGCCGCGTTTCTTTCCTGCCGGGGGCGATGAGTCGCTGTATATCAACGGTAGCCAATGGCAACAGATGCAAGCGTTGCGATTGCTAGTCGACCAGTGTCCGCAGCTCGCTGCGGATTATGCCCAGCAGCATTTTTGGGGAGGACAGGGTCTGGATGCTGACATTCACCGCTCTTGGTACTTTGCCCAGCAGGCTCGCGGCAGTGTGGTGTGGAGTGATCAATTACGGCTGTTGCGCAGCGCTTACGTGGTGCTCGGTTTGTCCGATGAGTTCAGTGTTGAAGCCGCCCTGCGACGGCTGCGGCGTGAGGTGCGGCGCCAGCCGGCAATCTACGCCGAAAAGGCTTGGGCTGTGCTCAATCAGTTGCTGCTGTGGTTGCCGCTGCGCGAAGCGCAGGGGCAGCTGGGCCTGCAGTTGCCGGCCGCATTGGGTAGTAAATTGCTTGTCAGCGACAAGCAGGGCTTACCGATTGTCGTCAATGGTCAGGCATCACAGCCCAGCCAGCAGCAACCACTGGCCTTGTTTTATCCGCGCAGTGGCAGCCAGCGGCTGCGGCTGTGGCGAATGCCGGCTTCGCCCGGCCACAGCTGGCGTATTGGCCGACTCAGGGGGCAATACGCCAGTGGTAACGGTCATTGTACGGCCACAGCGCTTAATGAACGCTGGGTGATCAGCGCGGCGCACTGTCTGTATAGCGCCAGCGCCCAGCCGCAGTTAGTTGAGCATTTGCGTTTTTATCCTCGCCCGGTGGAGCAGCCGGATGAATATGTCCGCCCAACGCGGGCCTGGCTTTTAAACAACCGCCACGAGCAGTTACTCCGTGGTGATGTTGACGCCTATACCGGCAGCGATTTGGCCTTGTTGGAATTGTCGCAACCGCTGCGCGGCCCATTTCAAGGCGCAGAGCTGGGTGTTGCCGAATCGCTGCCGCATGCCGTTCGGCTGCTTTCCTATCCTATGGATACAGCGGCTGGCAGTCTGTGGCTAAGCTTTTGCGAAGCGCGGCCACTGGCCGGCAGTCGCGGCGTGGTGATGGCGGTGCTTGCTTTGGATTGTGACAGTCGTCGCGGTCAAAGTGGTGCGCTGCTGTGGAGTGATGAGCCTGAACCGCGTGCGCTGGGGCTGTTGTCGGCCAATGTATGGACGCAGGGCAGTGTGCAATCTGTGGCGGCAGCCTTCGATGCGCCAATGCTCGCTGATATCGCGCGCATTCTGCGTGGTCGGCCGCCGGCCAATAGTCATTGGCAGCATCTGGAATTGTAAATATCGGACTTGTTTGACCCCCGTCATCTTGTATAGTGGAGAGCGCTTGTAATGAGGGGGGTGTATGCCCAAGGGATTTGAAGACAAACTGGTGGTCGCGATTTCATCGCGGGCGCTGTTTAACCTAGACGACAGTCACCGGATCTTTGAAACCCAGGGGCTTGACGCCTATCAGCAGTACCAAATTGATCGTGAAGACGAGGTGCTCGAAAAAGGCGAGGCCTTTAACATCGTCGAGCGTCTGTTGCAGCTTAATGAATTGCTCGATCGCGCCCGCGTTGAAGTCATCTTGTTGTCGCGCAACTCTGCCGATACCGGTTTGCGAATTTTTAATTCTATTGAACACTACGGCCTGAATATTCACCGCGCGGCGTTTAGCGGCGGAGAAAGCCCCTACAACTACGTTTCGGCCTTTGGTTGCCATTTGTTTTTATCTACCAATGCCGAAGATGTTCGCCGCGCTCTGGATAACGGCGTGGCGGCGGCGACACTAATGCCGCGTTCACGCCGAGCCGAACAGCCCGCTAAACGCGAATTGCGCTTTGCTTTTGATGGCGATGCCGTATTGTTTTCAGATGAGGCCGAGCAGGTTTATAAAAGCCAAGGACTGGAGGCTTTTACCGCCAGTGAGGTTGCTGCCGCCGATCGCCCTTTGAGCGGCGGGCCGTTCAAACCTTTTTTGTCAGCGCTGTACACCTTGCAGCGTGAATTCCCTTCCGATGATCCGCCGATTCGCACAGCCTTGGTGACCGCGCGTTCAGCGCCGGCACATAAGCGTGTGATTCGCACCCTGCGGGAGTGGAATATTCGTATCGATGAATCGCTGTTTCTTGGCGGGCTAGACAAAGGGGATTTCTTGCGCGCCTATGGTGCTGATGTATTCTTTGATGATCAACAAAGTCACTGTGAGTCTGCTAGTGAGCATGTGTCGGCGGGCCATGTGCCCCACGGTATTGCCAATGTAACCAAGGGCTGACGGCGATTGCGCCATGTTTGACTGGAGGCAAGAATAATGAAGCTGCAGCAGTTGCGCTATATCTGGGAAGTTGCCCACCACGAGATGAATGTCTCGGCGACGGCGCAGAGCCTATTTACCTCGCAGCCGGGGATTAGCAAGCAGATACGCATGCTGGAAGATGAGCTGGGCGTGGAGATATTTGCGCGCAATGGCAAGCATCTAACGCGCATCACGCCCGCCGGAGAAGCGATTTTAAAAGAAGCCGGGGAAATTCTGCACAAGGTTGAGGGCATCAAAAATATTGCCCAGGAATTCAAAAACCCCAGTCGCGGCAGTCTGTCAATCGCCACCACCCACACCCAGGCGCGCTATGCACTGCCACCGGTAATAAAGGCCTTTATTGACCGCTACCCCGAAGTGTCGCTGCACATGCATCAGGGAACGCCGATGCAGATATCCGAGTTGGCGGCTAACTTCGGCGTTGATTTTGCGATCGCTACCGAGGCGCTTGAACTGTTTAGCGACCTGGTGATGATGCCCTGTTACCGCTGGAATCGGGCGATTCTCGTGCCGCGCGATCACCCGCTGGCAGAGGTGTCGACGCTTTCCGTTGAGGATATCGCCGCCCACCCAATCGTCACCTATGTATTTGGCTTTACCGGCCGTTCGAAACTCGATGAGGCTTTTTTACAGCGCGGCCTGGAGCCGCGAGTGGTGTTTACCGCCACCGATGCCGACGTGATCAAAACCTATGTGCGCCTAGGGCTGGGAATTGGCATTGTGGCACAAATGGCCTACGACCCCAGCACAGATAGCGACCTCGTCGCCCTTGATGCCAGCCACCTGTTTGAGCCCAGTGTGACGAAGGTTGGCTTCCGGCGTGGTACTTATATGCGCAAGTTTATGTACGACTTTGTCGAGCTGTTTGCTCCCCACCTTACCCCGGAGCTGGTGGACAAGGCCTACCAGTGCCACAGCAAGGCCGAGCTGGAAGAGTTATTTGCGCCAATTGAGCTGCCGACCTTTTAGGCGGTGTTGGCGCGCCATCAGGGTTTGCTTTATCGCTGCCAAGCCGTTAGATTGAGCGCCTTTTTTATTTGAGGAGAACGTCCCTGTGGAAATCGCATGCCTGGACCTAGAAGGTGTATTGATTCCGGAAATCTGGATCGACTTTGCCGAACGCACCGGTATTGAGGCGCTCAAAGCGACCACCCGCGATGTTCCCGACTACGATGTGCTGATGCAGCAGCGCCTGCGCCTGCTGGAAGAAAATGGCTTGGGATTGCCCGACATTCAGGCTGTGATTGCCGATATGCGCCCGATGGAAGGTGCCCGCGAGTTTTTGGATTGGCTGCGCGCCCGCTTTCAAGTGGTGATCTTGTCGGATACCTTTTATGAGTTTGCCGCGCCGCTGATGGCGCAGCTGGGTTGGCCGACCTTGCTCTGCCACAAACTGGAGACCGACAACCTGGGCAAGGTGGTGGACTACAAAATCCGCCAAGTGAATCCCAAGCGCCAGGCTGTTTTGGCGTTTAAAACCCTGTACTACCGCATTATCGCCGCCGGTGACTCCTACAATGACACCACCATGCTGGCAGAGGCCGATGCCGGTATTCTTTTCAAGGCTCCAAGCAATGTGATTGAGGAATTCCCTCAGTTTCCCGCAGTGCACGATTACGAGGCACTGAAACTGGAGTTTTTGAAAGCGTCTAACCGCAACCTCAGTCTTTAATTGGCGGTCGACTCGGCAAGCGCCTGCATTAGCTTGCCGAGTTTTTCCTCCGTTTCCCGAAATTCTTCCTCAGCCACCGAGTCGGCGACAATGCCGCCACCTGCCCAGCCGCGAATTTTACCCTGGTGGCAAACAAAGCTGCGAATAGTAATAGAGCTGTCCATCCGGCCATTGGCCGACAGGTAAAATACGCTGCCGCAATACAATGAGCGACGACTGGGCTCCAGTTCGGCGATGATCTCCATGGCCCGCCGTTTGGGCGCGCCGGTGATTGAACCGCCGGGGAAGCAGTCGAGCAGGGCGGCCAACGGTGAAATGTGGTTGCGCAGTGTGCCCGACACGGTGCTGACCAAGTGGTGCACGGTGCGGAAACTTTGCAGCTCAAGCAGGTTTTCAGTGTGCACGCTGCCGGCGACGCAGTTGCGACTGAAGTCATTGCGCAGCAGGTCGACAATCATGACGTTTTCAGCACGGTTTTTTTCGCTGCCCAGTAGCTGTTCGGCGAGTTTGGCATCTTCTTTGGCGTCGGCGGAGCGCGCGGCGGTGCCTTTGATCGGCTGGGTCTTTAGTTTTCCGCCCTCTGCGCTGATAAAGCGCTCAGGCGAAAGTGACAGCAGCTGGGCGTCGCCAAAATCCCAATACACTGAGAATGGCGCACCAGCAGCGCGGCGCAGTCGTTGGTAAGCGTGCCAGGGCGAGCCGGAGTAGTTGGCGGTGAATTCACGGGTGAGATTGATCTGGTAGCAATCGCCGGCGCGGATGTAGTGCTGAATTTGCGCGAAACGCTGCTGATAGGCCGGCCAATCCAGTGTGCTGGAAAAGTCGTTGGCCAGCTGAAAGGGTTGGGCTGGAGTGGGTCGATCTGGCGTTTCTCCGTCGAGTAGACGCAGCGCCCAGCGGCTTTTGCAGTCGGCCTGCGCGACTAATTCACAGCGCTGCAGCTGGTGATCAATAATCACGGCCCAGCTGTAAATGCCGACCAAGAGTAGCGGCAGGTCGGCCTGCGCGGGGCGCGATATTTGCGTCGCCTCGCCCAATTCATAGCTTAAATAGCCAATGGCGCCGCCGCAAAACGGCAGGTCGCTAGCGCTGTCCATGCCCGAAATGGCAGCGCCTATAGCGTCCTGGGCCGAAGATATCAATACCCCAATAGCCGTGTTATCACTGGCGTCGATTGAAATTATAGTGTCTGGATCGGCGGAGATAATGCTGAAACGTCCGCGATCACTGTAGGGTTTTCCCGCATCGATGAACACCGGGCGCGGGGCGGTGGCCAGCCAGTCGAAATAGCGGCTGCTATCGGAAAAATAGGCTAGGGTGCGGCGACGTAAGCTGGACATGGCAGCGGCTAAAAAGCTCAGTTTAGGGCTTTGAGTGGACGCTGATTGTACGCGCTAGGCCTATGAAAAATCTACTGTTTCAGTAGAAGGCTGGCGGTTCGATCGGCGCTCATCAGATTGACAGCTGGGGAGCTTCCCAGTAATGTTAGCCGCCGCTTTGAGAATCAACGAGCCGTCGCCGACGTTTAATCTAGAACGGTATATTCTCAATCATTAGCAACTCACATGCCCGCTGGCAGGAATCCCAGCAGTCTGAAATTTAAAGGCTGGGGATTGCTTCAGCCTGTATGCGGGTCGCGGAAACAAAAAATTGCATCTGGGACTGACAGGCATGAGTAAAAAAGAGCATTTGACTCCCTCACTGGAAAATCCATTCGCGCAGAAGACTGAGCTCGAATTCACTGTGCCGGGGCAGATCGACTACGACCCCGGGCTTTACGAGGCCGCGCTGCAAGCCGGCTACGATTTGCAGCAGCGTCCGATGAAAGCTGCGGGCATTAAAGCTATACAGAAACAGCACGAAAAGAAACGCATGACCATCTGGGAGCGTATCCAGGTGTTGGCGGACGAGGGCAGCGAGCCCAAGGTGCTGTATCAAAACTGGGGTAAAAACCTCGACGGCGCCTCGCTGGTAACGGCGATCGTGAAGGTCAACGGCCGCGATATCGCCATGTACGGCCACGATTTTACCGTGCGTGCAGGTTCCATGGATGCCACCAACGGCAGCAAACTGGCTAATTTGTTTCAGTTGGCCGGCAAGTTGGGTATTCCGCTGGTGGGTCTGAATGACTCTGCCGGTGCTTATATTCCCGCCGGTGTGGGTGGCTTGGACGGCTACGCTGAAGCCTTTACGGCGCTGCGCAAGATCAACGGTGTTGTACCCTCGATCATGTGCATGTTCGGCTACAATGCCGGCGGCGGATCCTATCTGCCGCGTCAGGGCTCCTTTGTAATTCAGCCCAATGACACATTCTTTGGCCTGACTGGCCCAGGCGTCGTTAAATCCGTATTGGGTGAAGATGTGACCGCCGATGAGCTGGGTGGGCCGAGTGTTCACAGCAAGTCAGGTGTTACCGACTTTGTGGTGCCAGATGAAGTGGCGGCTCTGCGCAAGGTCAAGGAGCTACTGAACTACCTGCCGGACAATTCGGCGTCACAGCCGCCGTTCCAGCCGACGTCTGATCCGCTCAACCGTAAAACCTGGGATGTGGATCTTTTGTTGAAAAAATCCTTCAACAGCCCCACCGGTTTTAACACGCCATTCGATATCAGCATTATTATTCAGCAGCTGTGCGATCACGGCGATTACTTTGAAATTCAGCCCGAGCGCGCGCGCAACACTATCTGTGCGCTGGGCCGCATTGGCGGCAACGTGGTCGGCTTTGTTGCCAACAACTCAGCGGTGGCTTCGGGGCAGATCGATATCGATGCAGCTTATAAGAATGCGCGCTTTATCCGCTTCTGCAATGTCTACAATATCCCGGTGATCTTTATGGAAGACACCACCGGCTTCCTGCCGGGTCGCGAACAAGAGGCGGGCGGTATTGTTCAAGCCGGTCGCGCCATGTTGGACGCGATTATCGACCTGCGTACACCGCGCTTCTTGGTCATTGTCCGCAATGCCTTTGGCGGTGCCTATGCCTCCTTTAACAACTATCCCACTGGTGCCGACTTTGTCTGCGCCTTGCCGACTACCCGCCTGGCGGTTATGGGGCCGGCGGGTGTTGAGTATGTGTACAAGGATGAAGTACGCAAGATTCGCGGTTCTATTAAGTCTCGGGTTGCCGAAGGCATTAAGCAGAACATTGCTGCTGGCATGAGCGAGGCCGATGCTGAAGCGGCTGCCAATGCCGCTGTCGCGGAGTGGCAGAAGCAGGAAGAAGCTCTGCTGACCCAGCGCTACGAGCGCGAATTGATGAACCCCAATGAAGCACTGAGCCTGGGATCTATTTCCCAGATCGTCATGCCCTCGGACCTGCGAAAAGTCCTGGGCGAGCAACTGGAACTGCACTTGAAGGGCTACACGCCTGCGCCGATGTCCGGCGTACAGCGTGAATTCCACTAAGCAGCCATACGCTCGACAACCACAACCAGACGATTCGCTTAAGAGGTTATTAACGTGCAGACAAGCAATAACTACTACCTGAACAATCCGCTGATTCACAAAGACCGTCAGCTGACTAAGTCTACTTCAGATTGGGTTAGAGGTTTCTCCTGTAAGGATATGAAACCACTCATTATTTGCCGCGGGCCAATCCGTAAAGAGGCAATGGATGTCTTTGATGAAATGGGCATTCACGGCTACGGCATTCTACTTTCAGAAAAAGACTCGATTACCTATACCAATGCGCTGGCCCCTGAACTGCGTCGCTTGACCGACCCCGATCGCGTGCACCGTGTGCCCGATTACACCGGTGCCACCAAGGAAGAGCGCAACAAGCGTATTCAGCAGATCATCAGCATCGCCCACGACAATGGCTATAACTCGATTTTTGCCGGCTACGGCTTTATGTCAGAAGATGCCGACATGGTCGAGGCGATGGAAAACGCCGGACTGAACTTCATCGGCCCCTGTTCTTTCACCCAGAAGTCGGCCGGCATGAAAGACCAGGCCAAGCGCACCGCGCTGGAAACTGGCGTATCGGTCACGCCCGGGGTGAACAATGCCACCAGCTTGGCGCTGTTTGCTAAGTACGGTAAAGACGGCCTGGAAGCTTGTGCCAAAGAGCACAATCTCAGCGTTGATTTTTCAGCGTGTAAAGACGCAGAAGAGCAGGCACTGGCGCTGTTGGCGGCATCTTATGATGCGGGCATCGATATTATTGACGCTGCCGATATCGGCGCGGCGCTGCAAGTTGAAGCCAAGCGCATGCTGGCCGAAAAGCCCAATAATCGCTTCCGCTTGAAAGCCATCGCCGGTGGTGGTGGTAAGGGCCAGCGCATCCTGCAATCGGCCAACTCTTATGAAGGCGCGACACTCGAAGAGAAGGTTGAGAAAGCGGCCGCCAAGGTGCCTTCTCTGGTGCTGGAGTGTTTGATCGAGCTGAAAACGAACGGCGTCGGCGACAACAAAAACGTCCTTATCGAGATGAATATCGACACTACCCGCCACCAGGAAATTCAGGTGGTAGGTAACGGCGACTGGTGCATGACGATGGGCGGCCGCGACTGCTCGCTGCAGATGCACGAGCAAAAGCTGCTGGAAGTCTCCGTCACCGAAGAAGAGCTGGAGGCAGCCATTGTTGCTGCTGAAGCGGCGGGCAACCAGGCCGAGGCTGAACAGCTGAAGAAGGACCTAGTGATCCTGCAGCGTATGGAGCATGAGGGTGCAGTGTTTGGCCAAGCGGTTAAGCTGGACTCGGTGGGCACCTTTGAGTGTATCGTCGACGGTGAAGCGCATTACTTCATGGAGATGAATACCCGTATTCAGGTAGAGCACCGCGTGACTGAATTGTGCTACAAGCTCAAGTTCAGCAACCCTGACAACCCGGCTGACTATTTCATTGCCGAGAGCCTCGTTGAAGTGATGGTATTGATTGCCCGTCACGGGAAGGCACTGCCCAAGCCAGAGCGCCTGATGCGCGAAAAAACCTCGGTTGAGGCGCGGATGAACGCCACTAACCAGGCGCTGCAGCCCCACGCCGGCGGGATTATTGAGAATTGGTCAAACGCTATTCCCGGTGAGATTCGCGATGACCAGGGTATTTCTACCCATAACCCCGACACCGATGTGTTTATGAAGTACCACTTGGCCGGGGCCTACGACTCGAATATTGCGCTGCTGCTGACCACTGGTGAAACCCGCATGGACAGTTACTTGCGGATGGCGGAAATCTTGCGTCGTACCGAATTGCGCGGCAAAGATCTGGCTACCAATCTGGAATTCCATTACGGCCTGGTGCACTGGTTTATCGGTAACGGTATCAATGCCCGTCCCAGTACGCGTTTTATCGTTCCATACCTGACCCTGGTAGGGCTGTTGAAAGAGCAGGCCAATCAGCTGGATCTGGATTATGCTTACGGCGTGATTCGTCAGCGCTATATGGAGACGCACAGCGAGCAGGCCGCCGAGTGGGCTGCGGTACTCGATGCCAAGAAGCTGTTGTTTACCCGCCCTCTAGAGCGCCTGTTTGCCGAGCCTCACTATATGTCGGGCTGGCTGAGCATTAACAAACAGGCACTGCGCGTTAGCGGCGGTGAGGTGCAGTGGCTGGAAAATCCGATTCTGTTGCTCGATCGCCTCTATCACTACTTGAATATGAACTTCGAAGCAGGCAAACCGGCCCGCTATATGATCTGGGACCACGATCACGAAATTCTGTCGGCAGCGGTGACCTTCTACCAGTCGCTTGAGTCGCGCCTTGGTGTAAGCGACTTCACGGCGCTGCAGGCGCTGTTAGCTAGGGATGAGGCTCCCGAGGGCTTTGACGCGGCCGACTGGACGGCGGTGCGCAGTGCCCACAGCGGTTATATGGCGGGTACCGAGTTGCTGGCCGTGCTGGCGCATATCGCTGACAGCACCGGTTTCTTTGAGCTGGCGGTGCAGCCAGACTTGAGCATCGATATCCCCGAGCGTCTCACCGACGAAGCCCTGCAGAAGCGTATGGCCAAGGTATTGGTGCCGCCGCCGATGGCGAAATCCGATGAGATCTTGGCGGCAAGCGGCGGTATGTTCTACCCGCGCGAAGCGCCAGGTATGGAGGTATTTGTCAACGAGGGTGACCATTTCGAAGCTGGCGATACCCTGTATATCGTTGAAGTTATGAAAATGTTCAACAAGGTCGCTGCACCATTTGCCGGAACGATCGAAAAAGTTCTGGTGGAAGGCGACGGGGTGATTATCAAGAAGGGGCAGCCCTTGTTTAAGATAAACCCTGACGAGAAGATTGAAGTGGCGACGCCGGAGCAGATTGCAGCCGAGCGTCGTGCCAAAACCGACAATTTTCTTAAGGCCATCGCCTAAAGCGCGAAACGCTGCAGCCTTCGATGGCGCCATGGGGCTGTCGAAGGCTGTTTGTGCGGTTCTCGCCCGTGTTCATATGGAGTAGATCATGATTACAGCCCTAGATCATATTGCCATCGCCGTGCCCGATCTCGATAAGGCCATTAAGCGTTTTATGGAAGATTTCGGCTTGACCTTCGAAGGCACCGAAGATGTAGAGAGTGCCAAAACGTCCACCGCTTTCTTTCCGCTGCCTCCGACCAGTATTGAGCTGGTACACCCGCTCAATGGCGAAGGCCCGATTGCCAAATTCTTGGAGAAAAAGCCGGGTGGCATTCACCACTTGTGTTTTCGCAGCGACGACATTGACGCCGATGTCGCACGCCTCAAGGCGAAAGGCTACCAGTTTTTGTCCGATGCGCCGTCACCCGGTGCCCATGGCTGCCAAGTTATCTTTATCCACCCCAAATCCTGCGATGGCGTACTGATTGAAATTAACCAGCCCGCCGCCGACCACTAAATCCATGTTGCGCTAGCTGCCCTGAGAGGCGGCGTCGCAGCGACTACACTGACAGGTATACGCATATGGCCGATTACAAAGCCCCTGAGGTTTCTCTGGACGAGTGGCAAAGTCTTGCCAATAAATCGCTGGAGCGCAGCAACAAGTCTCTTGATGACCTGGTTTGGAACACCCCTGAAGGCATCGATGTAAAGCCCCTGTACACCGCAGAAGACATTGCCGATCTGCCATATACCAATACCTTCCCAGGCCTTGAACCCTTTATTCGCGGCCCGCAGCCGACCATGTATGCCGGTCGTCCCTGGACGATTCGCCAATACGCCGGTTTCTCGACCGCGGAAGAATCCAATGCCTTCTATCGCAAGGCGCTGGCCGCCGGTGGTCAGGGTGTATCCGTCGCATTTGACCTGGCAACGCACCGCGGCTACGACTCGGATCACCCGCGGGTGACCGGCGATGTCGGCAAGGCCGGTGTGGCCATCGATTCGGTGGAAGATATGAAAGTGCTGTTCGACGGCATTCCACTGGACAAGGTGTCAGTGTCGATGACCATGAACGGCGCGGTACTGCCGGTGCTGGCGGGCTATATTGTCGCCGCAGAAGAGCAGGGCGTGGGCCAAGACCAACTGTCGGGCACCATTCAGAACGATATACTGAAAGAGTTTATGGTGCGCAACACCTATATCTACCCGCCGGCACCGTCGATGAAAATCATTGGCGATATTATTGCCTATGCTTCGGAAAACATGCCGAAGTTCAACACCATTTCGATCTCCGGCTACCATATTCAGGAAGCGGGTGCCGATGCGGCCCTGGAACTGGCATATACCCTGGCTGACGGTAAGGAATATATCCGCACTGCGATTGCCGCCGGCCTGGATATCGACAAGTTCGCCGGCCGCCTGTCCTTCTTCTGGGGGATCGGCATGAACTTCTATATGGAAATTGCCAAGATGCGTGCCGCTCGTCTGTTGTGGGCGCGTATTGTGTCGGAGTTCGAGCCGAAAAATCCGCGCTCGAAGATGCTGCGTACCCACAGCCAGACCTCGGGCTGGTCGCTGACCGAGCAGGATCCCTACAACAATATTGTGCGCACCACGATTGAAGCGATGGCGGCGGTATTTGGCGGCACCCAGTCGCTGCACACCAATGCGCTGGATGAGGCCATCGCGCTGCCGACACAGTTTTCCTCGCGCATCGCCCGCAACACTCAGCTGATTATTCAGGAAGAAACGGGTATCACCAAGGTGGCTGACCCCTGGGGCGGCTCCTATATGATGGAATCGCTGACCAAGGATATTGCCGATCGCGCCTGGGAATTGATTCAGGAAGTCGAAGAGAAGGGCGGTATGGCTAAGGCCATCGAAACCGGCATGCCGAAACTGCGCATCGAAGAGTCAGCGGCGCGCAAGCAGGCGCGCATCGACCGCGGTGAAGATGTGATTGTCGGGGTGAACAAATACACCCTGGCCGAAGAAGACGATGTCGAAGTGCTGGATATCGACAACGAAAAAGTGCGCCAGTCTCAGGTCGAGGCCTTGGCCCGCATTCGCGCAGAGCGCGATGAAAAAGCCGTTGAAGATGCCTTGGAAGCGATCTATCAGTGCGCACTGACCGGTGAGGGCAACCTGCTCGATTTGGCCGTCAAAGCCACGCGCCTGCGCGCCACGGTGGGCGAAATCAGCTATGCCATGGAGCGCGAGTTTGGCCGCTTTAACGCCCAGGCACAAACGGTGTCCGGCGTGTATGGCAGCGCCTACCAGGACGATGAAAACTGGCAGGGTATCAGCAGCGATATCGAGCAGTTTGTTGAAAAACACGGCCGCCGCCCGCGTATGCTGGTCTGCAAAATGGGTCAGGACGGTCACGACCGCGGCGCCAAAGTGATTGCTACGGCCTTTGTCGATGTCGGTTTCGATATCGACTTGTCGCCGATGTTCTCAACGCCGGAAGAGGTCGCCAAGCAGGCGGTGGAAAACGACGTGCATGTGGTCGGCGTATCCTCTCAGGCCGCCGGTCACAAGACCCTGGTGCCACAGCTGATCGAGGAACTGAAAAAAGCCGGCGCCGACGATATTATCGTGGTCGCCGGGGGCGTGATTCCGCGCCCGGATTATGACTTTCTCTACAACGCTGGCGTAAAGGGCATTTTTGGTCCCGGCACCAAGATCCCACTGGCTGCACGCGGTGTACTAGACGCCATTAACGAAGCCTACAAGGGCTGATTCAGGGAGTGTGAAGCGGGAGGCGGTTGCGCGGTTTAGCCGCTGCGGCCGCCTCCCGTTTTAGTATTGGCGAAGTCTATGAGTATCGATATTGAGGCACTGAAAAGCGGTAACTCGCGCGCGCTGGCCAAGGCGATTACCCTGGTCGAAAGCAAGAAACTGGAGCACCGCGCCCAGGCCCAGCAATTGCTGGAGGCGGTATTGCCGCAGACCGGCAACAGCATCCGCATTGGCATTACCGGAATTCCCGGGGTGGGTAAGTCCACCTTCATTGAGGCCTTTGGCCTGTATTTGGTGTCGCAGGGCAAGCGTGTGGCGGTATTGGCCGTCGACCCCAGCTCGCCGATTGCCGGCGGCTCGATCCTTGGCGATAAGACCCGCATGGAGCTGCTGTCGCGGAGCAGTGAGGCCTTTATTCGGCCATCGCCCTCGGAGGGCTCGCTGGGCGGCGTGGCATTGAAAACCCGCGAGACAATGCTGCTCTGTGAAGCCGCCGGCTACGACGTGATACTGGTAGAAACCGTCGGTGTGGGCCAGTCGGAATACGAAGTCGCCAGCATGGTCGATTTTTTCATGGTGCTGATGCTGCCCAATGCCGGCGATGAACTGCAGGGGATTAAGAAAGGCATTATGGAGCTGGCCGATGCGCTGGTGATCAACAAGGCCGACGGCGAGAGTATTAATCTGGCTACCCAGACCCGGCGTCACTATCAGAGCGCATTGCATTTGCTACGCCACAGCAGTTTTTGGACGCCGCAGGTAATGACCTGCTCAGCCATTAAAAACGAAAATATCGAAGCGGTGTGGGGGATGATCAGCGATTTCCAGCTCGATGCCCGCAAAAATGGCGCCTTGATGGAGAAACGGGCGCGCCAGGCGCGGGAGTGGATGAACAAGCTGCTCCACGAAATGCTGGACATCAAGCTCAAAGAAAACCCGGCGATAAAAGCGCTGCTGCCCGAGCTGAACCAGAAAGTCACCGAGGGGCAGACCACGCCCTTTTTGGCGGCGCAAACGCTGATTAAATTGTTGTTTGAGGAATAGGCGGCAATGCCCGATAGCGTCAGTCATAAGCTGAGCGAGTTCATCGCACAATACCTGCCCACCGCCCGA
>JBFKEA010000002.1:0-66987 GCA_041619375.1 Spongiibacter sp.
CGGCACCGAAAAACTGAGGCCGTGGGCCTGCCCCGGCCCATGGTAGGGGTCCTGCCCCAACACCACCACTTTGACCTTGTCGAAGGGCGTACTATCGAGCGCGGCAAACCACTGACATACCGGCGGGAAAATGACCGCCCCCTGCTCCCGGCGCAGGCGCAAAAAGCCGTCCAGCTCACGCATGTAATTCTGCTCAAGCTCACCGCCAAGCTGCTGTTGCCACGAGGCCTCAAGTTGACTCGCACTGCCCATGAACCGCCCTCTGTTTGCTGTGCGCGCCAGCATAGCAGCAAGTCGCTAAATCGGGAAAAACTGCGGGGGAATAGCCAGAAGAGAATAAAAGAAGGTACAGAGAAGATCACAAGAAAAAAGGGGCTGCAAAGCAGCCCAAAGCACGCTCTATCCAAAACGTAAAAATGGTGCCAGCAAGCGGTCGTAGCTGGCGGGGAAAAACCGCTGAAAGAGATCCAAAAACTTCGCATCCATACCGATCAGCAAGCGGCGACGGCGACGGTGTACCGCGCCGAGAATACTCGCCGCAGCCTGCTCGGGAGTGGTGCGAGCGACCTTGTCAAAGCTTGCCGCGGTCGCCTCTAGATCTCTGGCCTTACCCTGTAAATCGTGAAAGTGACGACCGTTGCGGGCAATATTGGTTTTAATGCCGCCAGGATGCACTGTCAGCACTCGCACACCGCTGTCCTTTAGGTCCTGGCGCAGCGACTCAGAATAACCGCGCACCGCAAACTTGGCCGCGTTGTAGGCCGACTGCGACGGTATCGACATCAAGCCAAACAAACTGGACAGATTGACAATACAGCCCCCCTGTTTCAGCAGGTGGGGCAGAAACGCCTCACAACCATTGACCACACCCCAGAAATTAATATTCATCAGCCATTCGAAATGCTCGCGCGGCTGCTGCCCTGCGTGACAGCTCAGCGATACCCCGGCATTGTTAATAATGGCGTCTACTCTGCCGAAGTGCTTAACAATCTCTGCCGCCCAATCCTCCACTGCGGAGCGGTCGGCCACATCCACACGGGTCAGCAGCAGCTGCTCCTCAACAGCCAGCTCACGCAGTGCCTGTAACTGGCCCTCGGAGATATCCGACGCCGCCACACCGTAGCCCTCTCGCAACAACTGTTTTACCAGTGCCAGACCAATACCCGAGGCAGCGCCAGTGACGGCGTAAACTTCTTTGTTATGCGACATAACATCTATCCTTAAGCGTTTTGCAATTAGCCTACTGACACCGACTCGTTTAACTCGACCACCGCTTGCTCTTCCTCGGCCTGAATTAAACGGTAATCCCCTAGAGAAAAATGGCGAGTCATCAGACGGTAGCGCCAGGAAAATCCGGGCCACAAGGTAGAATTTCGACCATCCTCGGTGAGATACCAGCTGTTGCAGCCCGAGGTCCAGGTGGTGCCCTGAAACATTTTCTGAATGCGTTCATTAAAGGCGCGATGCACCTCGGGGCTCACATCCAGACTGCTGCCGGGGCGTTTACGAAGCTGCTGCAAATATTGCAAGACGTAACGGATTTGCGACTCGATATAGAAGATCACCGACGTATTACCCGGACCAGTGTTCGGCCCCATCAGGTAGAGCATGTTCGGATAACCCGACACGGTGATTCCCTTATAGGCTTCGGCCGCGACCGACCAGTCATCTGCCAGCAAACGACCGTTGATCCCACGAATGGGCATCGGCGCGCCAGCCACTGGCACCTTAAAGCCGGTGGCCAAGACCACCGCGTCCACCTCGCGGCGCTCGCCATCGCGACTATAAATCGCCGTCTCATCCATCCGCGCGACGCCGTCGGCAATCACCTCAACGTTGGACTTACACAGGGCCGGATAGTAATCATCCGACAGCAGTACACGCTTACAGCCCATGGAATAGTTGGGCGTCAGCTTGCTGCGCAGCGCCGGATCTTTAACCACACTGCGCAGGTAGCTGCGCCCCGCCCACTCGCCGATGCGGGTAAATACGCTATCCCAAATAAACGCCGGCAGCACGCTCTCCATCTTGATGTACTGCAAGCGGCGAATCAGCTTCTGCAATATCGGCCAACGCTTGAAACGCAGTTGCTCTGTGGCGCGCAATTCACGGTCGCGCTTGGGCAACACCCAGGGCGGCGTCCGCTGAAACACCGTTAACGCAGCCACTTTCGGCTGAATCGACGGAATCACTTGTATCGCACTGGCACCGGTACCCACTACCGCAACGCGCTTGCCGCGCAGCTCGTAATCGGTCTGCCATTCAGCGGTGTGCATCACCTTGCCTTTAAAGCGATCCATGCCATCGATATTGGGGTACTGCGGAACATTGAGCGCCCCGATGGCCATTACCAAGGCACGGGCGCGCTGCACTTCTCCGCCGGCCAGCACTATTTGCCACTCACCGCTTCGCTCGCAGTAATTCGCGGCCGTAACTTGGGTAGAGAAACGAATCTTGCGCCGCAGCCGGTATTTGTCCGCGCAGTGGCGCAGATAACGATGGATTTCCTGTTGCGGGCTAAACAGCCGTCCCCAGTTTGGGTTGGGCTCGAAAGAAAAAGAGTACAGGTGCGAGGGCACATCACAGGCCGCGCCCGGGTAGAGATTATCCCGCCAAACTCCCCCCACATCTTCAGCTTGTTCAAAAATACGGTAGTTATCTATGCCGCTTTTCTGCAGCTGAATAGCCAAACCAATGCCGCCAAATCCGGCACCAACTATTGCCACGTCGAAAACGCCCGCCTGCTGGCGGCTATTATTGTCTGTACTCATACTGAATATTCCGTTTTGCTGATCCAAAAATCACGCAACAACCGCGCTGTCTCCGCCGGTTCCTCAAGCATCGGCAAATGGCCAACCCCCGGCATAACCATCACCTGACAGTCGGCAATCCGCTCGGCAAAGACATCACTGCAACTGGGGTCCAAAACTCGATCGCTATCTCCCCACAACACAAAGGTAGGGGCCTGAATATCGACGAGACGCTGCCAGGTATCCTGTAGCGAGGCCACCAAGTGGCCAAACAGATAGTGATTAACCGGGTGGCGATGACACATCTCCCCGGCCATCACCCAGGACAAGCCCATACCCAGCAAGCGGTGACGGCGGTGCAGACAGATCTGAAATACCATCGCCGCGTCGCCACGCCGCTGCGGCGCTAGATAATTGCGCCCCGCCGCCACGCCACTTTCCAATACACTCATGCGCCGGCCCGGGGCTCCGGCGGCATTCATCAGGCATACCGCGCTAACGCAGTCGGGGTGGCGAGCCGCCAGTTGCGCGGCAATCGCACCGCCCATCGAGCTCCCGGCGACAAATACTGGACCGCAGTTCAAGGTCTGGATGAGAGCCGCCAAGCGATCCACCTGAGCACCCAGGGCATAGTCGGCGCCGAAGCGGAACTCACTGCCGCCAAAACCTGGCAGGTCGGGCACTAGCAAGCGAAACTGGCTGGCCAAATGCGGCGCGATAAACGCCCAGTTCTCTCGACTAGCGCCAAACCCGTGCAATAACAACAAGGTTGGACCGCTGAGGTTACCGCCCTGCCAATAGCTCAACTGGTGGCCATCGATACGCACACTGGCACTGCGCATGCCGGCCTGCAAACTCATCAGCGGCTGCAGCCGGCGCCACAAGGAGTGGCGCAGTGGCCGCCAAGCCTGCAGTGCAGCGGCGTCATAGCGGGCCAGCGGGCCCGCCAAAAACTGCTGATGCATCTGTTCTAGCATCGCACCAGCATCCGCCTGCGCAGACAGCGGCGCATTCACGCGCCCGCTCCCGCCAGCTTCTCGTAAGACTCTACTTCGCTCACCAACTCATCTACGTCGTCAAGAAAACGACGGTTGTCGTGGTCCCAGGGATGGAAGCCCGGTTTAAAGAAGTCCAGCCAATCGGGAACAACCCGTCGCAACATACCCGGCGATCCCCACAGGAAGTTCATCGCGCCCAGCCAGCCGGTAATACTAAACAGCTTACCCTCGCGAGCCACCATGCCGATATGAATGGGAATGACCATCACCCAGAACACCATGGTCGCCAAGAGCAGGGCTAAACAGCGACGGAAATACGCGATAGGGCCGCGGCCAACCGTTTGTTCATAGACATCAAACGCCACCGCCTTGTGCTCGGTTTCCTCCAGCGCATGCCAGCGCCACATCGCGGAAAAACGCGGCTCCGAACCCGCCAGAGCGCGCGGTTCTTTCAACAGGGAATCGGCCAGAATCGCCGTCAGGTGTTCTAGGGCAATGGTAATGGCCAGCTGACCCGCGCGACTTTCCACCTTGCGGGTAAAATTCAGCAGCCCGAGAATGATCCGCGAATTGCGCGCCGCCGGCATGCCGCGCTTCTCCAGCGCATCGTTATACTCTTCGTGCTCGCGACCGTGCATGGCCTCCTGGCCGATAAAAGCGCGCACCGCCTCCTTCAGCTCAGGGTCTTTAACCTCGTCGCGATAGGCGCGAACACTGTCGATAAAAAATCGCTCGCCATCGGGGAAAAACAGCGACATGGCATTAAAAAAATGGCTGACATGTACACCTTTGCCATGCCAATCACCGACCCGCTCCTCGGGAAGGTGAAACTCTAGATTACGGCGTACTGGCATCACTTCTGTTTTCATAGTCCGATCCCTCAACTGAGTCATTAATCTATGTTACACCATATGATGTTATAATTAACATTACATCGTTTAATGTCAAATTAACTTTCGCTAATAAACGCTGAACTGAAACTTCACTACTAAAAAGGATTGAAATTCCGATATTCCGGCCGCGCTACCACCTCTCGAAGCCGCTTCAGCGTCTCATAGGGGTTGTCGACAATCAGGCTATTGACCAGGCTGGCAGGCAGCGCTCCGCCCGGGTCCAAGTGCAACTGAAAGATCACCGCAGTGCGATTGTCAGCCTGAGGGCTCAGCTCAAAATACCCCTTAAGCGCCGGCACCCGCTTGGCCCCTTCTGCCTCGGGAATCAGCGCGCGCTTGGCGGCCGGCAACTGCTGCTCATCAAAACTCTGCAAACTGATGCGTGTCACCCGGGTATCGGCGTCCTGACTGATCTGATTGCGCAGCAGTAACACGCGGTCAGCCGCCGGCCACGGAAAGTCATTGACCAGATACTGATAGCGATCGAGCAATGACGGCTTGTACAGCAGCTGCGCCTCGCGACAGTTATGCATCCAGCTGACGAAGGCCGCCGTATCGTCCAACACCGCCATCAACTGATTGATCTCCGCGTCAATCACCGTTTCACCGCGAAACTCTCGAACCGCAGACCCGTCCACCGCCCGGGTATACACGGCAATCCCCGCCTTATTTTTTTCCTCGCGCCACTCACTGGGCTCAGCGTAGCCCGCCCCAGCAAACGCCAGCGCAAGCCAAAATACCGAGCACTGCTTTAACAACACAGCTAACAGCTTCATCTGCCTCTCCTTATTGCTTATTGGCTAAAGCGACGCCCCCGGCGCCGCGTCAAACATCACATACGGTAGGTAAACTGCAGGGCAACTGAGCGCGGCGCCTCAATAAAACCGGTATGCCCGGTGGTGCCGAATAAGGTTTTTGCCAGTGGCGTGTCCGCGGCGTACACCACGATGACTTCATCGGTGAGATTTTTGCCGATCAGCGCCACCTCCCAGCTGTGGTCTATCGCACCCACACCCAAGCGGCCATTCACCTTGTAGAAACCATCCTGCTCAACGCGGGGGTCGAGGTTGCTAGAGGGGTTGTATTTATCGGTGAAAATCACATCCAGCGAGGCACCAATGCCCAGGGTCGAACTAATCGGGCGCATATAACCCAGAATAAAGGTCCCCGACCAATCGGCCACATACTGGTTAGACATACCGCTGTAATCACAGTCGCGGCCGTTGGCCGCGTTCGGCTGCTGATCTTGGCGGCACTGACCGTTCTTAAAGTCTTTAAACTCGAAATCCAGCAGCGCCAGGGCACCCCCCAGGGTCAGGTAGTCGGTAACCTGCCAGCGGCCGTCCATTTCAATACCCATGGTCACCGCTTCTTCCGCGTTACCCACTTGGAATCCAATCGTACCGTCGAAAATACTGATCTGCAGATTGCTGTACTCGGTATAAAACGCCGCCACATTCAATTCTGCGGCGCCATCCAGCAGGCCGGTCTTCAAACCCAACTCATAGCTGACCGCCTCTTCTTCGTCATATTCGAAGGTACCTACTAACACCGTTTGATTAGCGACAACCGCATTGGGGTTGCGGAAAGTGAGTTCGTCGTCAGGTGTCGCGTTGGAGCGCGCATCAAAGCCGCCGGCCTTGAAGCCCTTGGTCGCCGTAAAGTAGGCCATTCCCTCGTCGGAATAGTCCCACTGCACATTCACCAGCGGGGAAAACTGGGTCTCGCTGCGCTCGCCCTTGAGGTTGTGCCGCTCCATCCCAAAAGTGATCGCAGCTACCGTATCCACCTCACCCATCGGCAGCTCATTGCCCTCGAGGTCGGTAATGGTCAGATGGCGACTGCCTCGTTTGTTCTCATAGGTATAGCGGCCGCCCAATGTCAGGCGCAGGGTATCGGCAACATTGATGGTTGACTGCAAAAATGCCGAGGCAATTTTTGACTTACTGGTAAATTCACGCGGCCCTTTAATATCTGCAATCGCATTACCGGCATCGCCAAAACCCAGCACCTCATAGGGATCGGCAGCCAGGCCCAGGGGGTCGAGATCACCCCGCGCGCCGCCTTCGATAAAGTCAGCCGCATTGAGCAACTCGACCACTAAATTCGAGTCCTGAATCAGCTCGTCGTGAAAGTTAAGATCGTTCTGCTGAAAATACAGGCCGGCGATATAATCGATTGTTTCACCACCGGGCGACACCCAGCGAAACTCTTGGCTCAGCTGCTGGTAATCTTCCTGCATGACGAACTTAAACAGCTCCGCCGCCGTCGCATCACAGTCGCAGAGGTCGTCGTACTCATACTTGAGCAAGCCAGTAATCGCGCTGAACTCGTGACCCTCCGGGCTGACCCAGCTCATTTTAAGCGTGAGGTTATTGGTGTCGTTATTGCTGTAATTGCCGTTGGACGAACCCTTGTAGTCTTGATAGTTATTGCGCACCGACTCGTCGGTATCGACATCGAGGAACGGCGGATAGTAGCTGCGATCCAGAATTTCCGCCTGGGTGCGGCCAGCCAGAATAGGGTTGGATGACGTGGAAGGCTCGTCGTTAATCACCTCGCCGTGGCGACCCACCGTGTCGAACTTGCCCTTCTCAAATTTCAGCTCGGCGCGCAGTTGGTCGGTAACATCCCACACCCCTTTCACACGGAAGGTCGCCTGGTCGTACTGAGGCCCCTCAATATCCATATTGAGATCTTCCATGTAGCCGCCAAATTCGCGCAGGCGGGCAGCAAAGCGCAAACCGAAGGTATCGGTAACCGGACCCGACACCATCAAGTCAACCACCTTCTCGTCAAACTCGGGCTCGTATAGCGCCGAAAAAAGGCCTTCTACCTCCTCCCCAGAGGAGGCAGTAATAATATTCAGCGCGCCGGCGATACTGTTTTTACCCTGCAGAATATTCTGCGGCCCGCGCAGTACTTCGACCCTTTCCAGGTCGAGAAACGGTGCCCTGGCGAGCTGTGCCCGGCCGTAGTGAATACCGTCGACATACATCCCCACCGACTGTTCAAAGCCTTGGTTCATGCCGGTGCCAATACCGCGCACGTAAATATCGGTACTGATACCGCTCTCAGTTACCGTCAGGTTTGGCACATAGGCCTGCAGGTCCTCCATGCGGTTTATACCCGCTTCCATCATCTTATCGCCGCCAATCGCGCTGACCGACACAGGAACATCTTGCAGACTCTGAGCACGATGCTGGGCGGTAACCACCACCTCTTCAAGCTTTGCCGCCCAGCCAGCGACAGGAATTGCGCAGGTCAGCGCTATGCTACCCACCCGCAATATGCTAAAACTACCCATTCTGACACGCCCTTATGAATCAAATTATTATGTAACATTATTTGATGAAACATAAATTGATGAGCAACTGCTGTCAAGACCGGAACAAAAATTTGTGCACAAAATCGCCAGCATTAGGAGCTGTATTCTTACAAGCTATTGATTAAAATACTTTTTATCAAAAAGCCCAGACCCAAAGTCTGAACAAGCCCCCAGTCCGAGCAGTAAAACGCATGCGATTCCCAGAAGACACCATAAACAATATGGCCCAGTACCTGCCCCAAGGCGGCGAGCTCAATGCAGCAAAGGGCGACGAGGAAGTGCAACGCGAATACAGTGTTGAAGAGCTGGCGCTGGCCGCTAATACCACCGTGCGCAATATCCGCGCCTACCAAGACCGTGGGGTGTTACCACCACCAGCGCTGCGCGGCCGCAAGGGTATTTACAATAACCAACACCTGTCCCGACTTAGATTGATCGCCAACCTGCTCGAGCGCGGCTACACCCTTTCTTCAATTCGCGAACTGCTGTCGGCAATGGAACAGGGTATCGGTCTGAGCGAAGTTCTCGGCATGGAGTCGGCGATTAACTCTCCCTGGGGGAGCGAAGCGCCCGTAATCATATCCATGACTGAAATGGTGAAAATGTTTGGCACCAAGCTGACCCCCAGCGCCATCAAAAAAGCCGCCGAGCTCGACCTATTTTCAGTGAATGGCACCCAGCTTCGGGTGACCAGCATGAACACCCTGAAAGCCGCTGAGGAACTCTGTAAAACCGGTATTCCACTGGAAGAACTATTGAAAATATTGACTGTTATGCGCGGCAATGTGCAGCCGGTCGCCGACTCCTTCGTTAAGCTGGTCACCCAGCATGTGCTGGAACCCTATGGCGAGCAACCACTGCCCCCAAAAGAAGAGTTCCCACAGATTGCGGAGCTAGTATGGCGCTTGCGACCACTGGCGCAAATCGTAGTGGACGCCGAATTGGGGCGGGCTATGGACTACGCAGCAAGCCGCTTTCTGGCGGACAAGTTGGAGTCCATTCTCAAGCAGTTGCCTGAGGATTAAAAACAGTACTCGCTGGTCGGCAGCACATCAATTTCACTGAAATCGATAAACTTTGCACAGCTTTCCATCATTTGCTGCATACGCTGCTGGCACAGCTCGGGGCGACCCTCGGCATTATAAAAGGCCTCCGCACTGGCCATGGCGGCACCGGGAAAACACTCTTCGACGATCGCATGATAACTCGCGCCACCTTCGCTTAAGCCAGATACCACTCGGTTTTGTACATAACGGAAGGTCGACTGCGTATCGATCGCAATTTGGGTATGACTGTTCTTCCAATACCCCAGCCACTGCTCATAGCTCAAAAAGCTCGGACAGCGCAGCATCGCAACCTGGCTAAACCCAGGGGTACGCTGGCCGGCTGCGACGCTATGGCGACTGTTGCGAAGGGGCTCCTCAGCCTCAACGTGATACACCGCCATTTTAGTAGCGAACGGCCCAAGCAATGATATTGCACCATCGAGGTCGGCATCACTATCGACACAAAAACTGCACATCACATCGAACAAGGCTTCTTCACTGCCAATACGCTTGTCGGCGGCAGCTTCGACATCAGCATCAGCCAAATTAAATTGCAGGCGACTGAGTCCCCCCAGCGCCAGCATTGCCGGGGGCAGCTCCGCCAACACGCGTTCGAAAAATACCGGGCTGGCCTGATCGGCCCACAGTAAAATTTGAATTTTGCGCATTGACGGTTCCTACTTAAATACCCAGCGGCGGTGTTGCCGTAGCAGCATTATCAATCAGCATTTCGGCCGCATTCACAAAACGCGACTCGTCAGAAGCGAGATAGGTCACCAGCGCGGCAATATCTTCGGGCTCGCACATGGGGTGCGCTTCAGTAGACAGTGACTCAATCTCTTCTCGGCTAGCTGTCTCGGCACCGGTAGCCACCTTAAACACCATCGGCGTTTTAACCCCATCAGGGTGGATGGAATTACAGCGAATACCGTTGCGCTTCTCGCGGCAATACAGGGCGACAGATTTGGTCAATGCCGCTACTGCGCCTTTACTGGCACTGTATGCCGCCACAAATGACATACCGTGCAAGGCAGCCACCGAAGACATATTGATAATGGAGCCGCCGTTGCCAGCCGCTTCCATCGCTGGAATCGCGGTTTTACAACCCAAGAACACCCCTTCACTGTTTACGGCGTTCACCCGACGGTAATCTTCAAGGCTGCAGTCCACGACATTGCCCAGAGCCATCATGCCGGCGTTATTGACCAACACGTCCAAACGGCCGAACTTCTCCACCGCCAGCTTCACCACATTCTGCCAATCGGCTTCATTACTGACATCGTGTTTAACAAAAATGGCCTGCTCGCCAATTTGTTCGGCAACCGCCTGACCGTCTTTTTCATTCAGGTCCGTCAACACCACACTGGCGCCCTCAGCAGCCAGCATAATAGCGTCCGCTTTGCCCATACCACTGGCGGCACCCGTTACAATACAGACTTTTCCGGCAACTCTGCCCATTTTTCATAACCTCTTAGTATTTATTAATTGTGCCGAGAGCCGGTGGCTATCAGCCAAAAGCTACAGGATATTAACCTGTGAGCAGTAAATCATGGCGTCCCAAAAAAAACAGAGATCCGCAATTACACTTTAGTAATATATAGTGACGACAAAGGCGTCGTTACAGTCGCTTAAACTAACGAAGGCATCAACTAGCCTCAGCGATTATAGCCGCACCATTCTGCGTCACAGGAGCCACAATGCGCATCGTCTATCTGGCCGAGAAACTTTCCTACCTGTCTCTGTTATTGCTGATAGCCAGCGCCGCAGGGGTGCGCTTGGAATGGCTGCACTTCCGCCTCGGCCTACTGATTTTCGCCCTGTCGGCGCTCTGCTCCCTGATCGCGATCGGCATCTCGGCGCTGTGCACCCGCCGCCAGGCCAACGGGGCCGACCGGCAGCGCCTCAGCCGGGCTGCCATTATCGCGCTGCCAGCTATCGGCTTTTTTGCCCTGAATCTGTTTGCCGGAGGCAACAGTCCGGCGATCCATGATATCAGCACCAACACAGAGGCCCCACCACAGTTCGTCAGAGCGCCAGAGCTGCGACGCAGCACTGACAACCCGCTGGATTACAGCGCCGAAACCGCCGCGCTGCAGCAGCAATTCTATCCCGAACTCAACGGCCTCGTACTCGATCTCCCTCAAGCCCGCGCCCAGCACTTGGCAGAAGACACCGCCGTGCAACTTGGATGGCATATTCACTACCAACAACCGGGCCACATTGAGGCGACAGAACGGAGCTTCTGGTTTGGCTTTACTGATGATATTGTCATTCAAGTGCAGAGTATCAGCGGTGACACCAGCCGCATCGACCTGCGCTCAGCCTCCCGAGTGGGACGGAGCGACCTCGGCGTTAATGCAAAGCGCATCACGCGTTTTCTGCAGGTCTATCAGCGGAGGCTGTCATCTGAATGCGAAACCGTTGACTGCGGTCTATAGTAGGAAGCAAGCAACTCGTATCTCGGTTTTCCCTAGCAGAATAACCGTCAGCGATAACTGATGATGCCAACCACTGAGCTGGTTTAACGAATGAGGCAATGGCGGTATTCATGAACCAATACCACCTTCCCCGAATGGATCACGGAGGCCATTACTGCTGTGGGCGATAAACCCTTGAGACCCCCCCGATGCAGCTTCGTATGGGTGACCCTCGCCATCTGCCTGCTATTTAGTAGCGCAAGCAGCGCGACAGAGCCAACGCCCGGCGTGAAGCTGCTTACTCATGGCAGCATCGACGCCTCCAGTTTAAACATAAGCACCCTTCGCGCCATTTTCTCCCTTCGCAAACGCAGTTGGGACAATAAAACGCCCATTAAAGTCTTTGTACTCCCGGACAATCACCCTTTACACAAACGTTTTTGTAAATCGGTACTTCGCGTCTACCCCTACGTGCTTCGGGACCAGTGGGATCGCGTTATATTTAGCGGCGCGGGCACACCACCCACTATCGTCAAGGATGCCGAGGAACTGCGCCGCGCAGTGCAATCGACACCCGGTGCCATTGGCTACCTGCCACAAAACGATGACCAAGCCTTCGCAGGCCGGACAACTTCAGCGAAACACAGGTGGTCTCAATGATCGCAAGACAATTCTTCGCCCCCCTTTCCCTCCTCGCCCTGCTACTGACGGTAAATTTCAGCCACGGCTTGGAATACAATGACGTGCAGATACATGGCTTTGCCTCGCAAGCTTACCTGCTGAGCGATGGCAATAACTTCTACGGGGACAGCCAGCGGGGCTCCACAGAATTTTATGAATTGGGGG
The DNA here is from genome assembly GCA_041619375.1 of Spongiibacter sp. Lineage (GTDB taxonomy): Bacteria > Pseudomonadota > Gammaproteobacteria > Pseudomonadales > Spongiibacteraceae > Spongiibacter. Next base: position 12,279 of record JBFKEA010000002.1, read on the forward strand.
TCAATGCCAGCTGGCAAGCGACGAACACCCTTAATATCGCCGGCCAATTATTGAGCAGAGATGCCGGTGCTACCGACAATGGCAGCGTCGAGATAGACTACCTCTTTGCAGACCTCAAAGTAGTCGAAAACGATCTAAGCGGACTCGGCTTTCGCATCGGCCGCGTGCGTAATGCCTACGGCTTTTACAATGAAACTCGCGATGTGTTGGTCACCCGCCCCAGTATTTTGCTCCCCCAGGCAATTTACTTCGAGGGCAATGGCCTGCGGGAATTGCTGTTTTCCTCCGACGGCGTGCAGCTCTACAGCTACTGGGATGACGACGATGACAGCATCAGCCTGTCGCTCACCCTGGGGCGCAATAAAAGTGTCTCTGCAGACGTTATTAAAAATATTCTTGGCAGCAGCACGTCACAATTCATTGTACAGGGTAATTTGCGCCACCCGGTTTTCGCCCAACTCGCGCACAGCGTGAACGGCGGCTCAACACGACTGGCACTGTCGATGTTTGATGTCGACATGGCGTTCTCCACCAACATCCCCGGCAGCAGCGATTTTAATCTCTACTCCACGGGCTATGTCGCATCGCTGCAACACAACCTGCAACGCTGGTCCTTTACCGGCGAGTACAGCTTGACTGATGTAGCCTTTCAGGCCAGCCAGAGTTACGAAACACAAATAGAAGCCGCCTATGTCCAGGCACAATTTCGCCTCAGCACCACCCTAAAACTGCACAGCCGAATTGAATACAGCACCTACGACCGCGACAACCGCAATGAGTCGGATAACAGTCATTTAATATTGGGCGTCAAATGGACACCAACGACAAATTGGACCATCGCCGCCGACATCTACGGCATACGCGGCAGCGCCGGAGTGCCAGCCATCGACAACCCCGCGGGTCTCAATGAACGCACTGAGTTACTTGCGGTAATGATCGGGTATCGGTTTTAGTGAATTCAGAACTTCCGACGACAGCTGCGCGATTGAGCAACAGCGCAGCCAGCTTCAGCCTCTTTCAGAAACTGTGCATCATCATTTTTGTGATGATCACACTGATCATGTTTGGCCGCGGCTATATCAGCTATCTACAGACATTGATCAGCTATGAAAAATCAGCCCTGCAACGCGCAGATTTTCTGCAACAAACCTTTAAAACCCTGACTGAGCGTTCAAGTCGCGAGCTGTTTCGCAGCGCAGACCGCTATGCTCTGCCATCGAGCGACGAACTGGCAAACCAGAAGATACCCGCCCCTTCACTGTTGTCCGGCATAGACTCCGTGGTGTTTATCACCCCTGGCGGAGAGATCCTCAGCTCAGCATTTGTCGAAGGCGCCAGTTTTGTGCCAGGCGCAGCGGATATTCGCCGCGCTGTATCAGCCATTTCAGCCTCGCAGCGCCCGCAAGCCGCCTTGAGCTGTGACGAAGATTGCGTGCAAAGCGTATTCATCCCGGTGATTAACGACAATGGCGACGAACTCATTATTAATATCAACCGCTCAGCAACCCTGCTATTTCAGGATTTTTACGACCTGACCCGCGCCGAGCTGCTGATTATGTCACCGGCCGAAAACCAGCGCCGCGACTACCGCGTATTGCTATCCAGCCACGGCCAAGAAAGCGAGGAAATTCTATCGGCAATTACTGACAGTGCCGTCGTGGACCCACTTAGCAATGAGCAGTTTTTTGGTCGCACTCACCTAGGGTTTTACGCTGCAAAGTTTTTCAGTTTGGAAAACAGTAGATTGCGCGTCGCAATCATCTCTGATGAATCGCAAATGAAGGTCATTGCCCGCAAAGCGATACGCGAGGTTATCATTGCCGCTATCCTGACGATGGCCCTAGTCATCGCCGTCGTCTACATCACCCTGCGCCCGCCACTCAGCACGCTGGTAAGGATCACTGAAATTCTGCCGTTGCTGTCAAGCGCACAATTTAGGCAGGCGAGCTTGGCGCTGCAAAACATTAAACGCCGCGCAACATTCCCAGACGAAATTGACATCCTTCACGATACCACCGAGAAAGTGAATCAGGCTCTGGAGCAGCTCAGCGACGATGTCCGCCGTCATCGCGATGACTTGCAAGACAAAGTACATGCGCTTACCGAAGCCAAGCAATTCAATGAAATGCTGCTCGACAACTCACCCATGGTAATCGTCACCCACCACGAAAACGGCAGCATTCACAATATTAATGCGATGGGCAGACGCCTCAGCGGCCTGGAAAAAAGCCTTCCTCTGAATGCCAACATCAACCACTGGGTACGCGACCCGGACCGAAACACCAGTTTAAGTGCTTCACTGCACAATATGACCCGTAAGGGCCAGAAAAAATTACAAAATGAAATGCCATTTTTGGCCTGCGATGGGCAGATCCACGACTTCCTCTGGACACATTCTGTCATCAGCATTGATGGCAAAACATTGTTCTTGTCACTGGGCGTCGACATTACAGAAACCCGCCGTGCAGAAGAAAGTCTACGCTGGTTAGGCGAACACGATCGTGTCACCGGCCTGTTAAACCGCAGTACCTTTATTGAAGAGGCAAATCGCCACATACACAGCCTCGATGCCAACCAGTACATCAATCTGATAATGGTCGACCTCGATAATTTTTCCGAATTCAACGACCGCTTTGGCTTTGATTGTGGCGACAGTCTGCTGCGCAAATTTGCGACCAATATCAGCGACTCTTTGGGTGATGCGCGCCTGTTGGCGCGAACCGGCTCAGGTGAGTTTTGCGTGTTAATGATTACCCGCGACGACCAACAACTGGAACGCGAAAAACTGGAAAAACTGACCAGCTTTCAAGTCAGCACCGGAGCGAGCAGCGAGACGATCAGCGCCACCCTTATCGTCGATCACTACAGCAATGACGTTAATTCTATCGACGACCTGCTCTCCAACGTCACATCAGTAATGCAGCGGATGAAAAACAAAGCCAAAGGGCACGTGTATTTCGTTGACGACGAAGACAGCAAAGAAAGTCGCCAAGAAAAATACCAACTTAAAGAGCAGCTTATTCAAGCGCTCAACAGCAACCGTCTAGTGCTGTTCTATCAACCGATAGTCGACATGAGCCGCCAGTATGTCAGCCACTGCGAATGCTTGGTGCGAATGCTCGATGATGAAGGCAGTTTTATCGCGCCGGCAAAATTCCTCGGCATTGCGACCGAAAGCGGACTGATGCCACGTATTGACTACATCGTGATTGAAAAAGCCATGCGTCAGCTAGCAGCTTGGCAGCAAGCCGGTGTCAAAACACAGCTAAGCATCAATGTTACTGCGCCAACCTTGGAGCAGCCCGATTTTTCAGGGCGACTACAGGAAATCATCCGCGGTACTGGCGCAGACCCGCAGTCGCTGATATTTGAGCTAGTTGAAACCGACGCACTGGAAAATATTGACAACGCGCGGAAATTACTCGAGCAAATCAAAGTGAGCGGCGCCAAAATTGCACTGGACGACTTTGGCATCGGCTTCACGTCATTTGAATATGTACGCGAACTGCCCGTCGACTATATTAAAATTGATCAGGCATTCATTCGCTTTATCCACGAACGTGAAAACGATCAGGTCTTGGTCCGTTCGATTGTCGAAATGAGCCACAGCCTAGGCAAAAAAGTGATCGCCGAAGGTGTTGAAGAGCTTGCCGCCGTGGACATTCTGCGCGACATGCAAGTGGACTACATCCAAGGCTACTATATCAGCCGCCCGGTACCGATCAGCGCCCTGGACCTGAGTATCCGCTTGTAATCAGCTGCGCACCCGCGCCACCGCTTGCTTCCAGCCGTGGTAGCGCGTTTCTCTATCGACCTCCCCCATCATTGGGGTAAATCCGCGCTCCTCCCTCCACATCGCCGCGATATCCTCTAGCGAGGCATACCAGCCCAACTGCAGCCCCGCCAAATAGGCCGCCCCCAAGGCGGTGGTCTCGGTTACCGCCGGCCGCTGGCAGTGGCAGGCCAGCGTATCGGCCAGGCGCTGCACCAACCAATCATTCACCACCATGCCGCCGTCGACACGCAGGTGTTGGATATCGGCGCCGTCGCCAGCCATCGCTTCCAGCAGGTCGCGAGTTTGATAGCACACCGACTCCAAGGTCGCTCTAGCGATATGGGCAATGCCGGTATCCCGGGTCAACCCCAAAATCGCACCGCGAGCATCAGGGTCCCAGTAGGGGGCGCCCAAGCCGGTGAATGCCGGCACCATAAACACCCCATTGGCACTGTCGACACTCTCGGCCAAAGCTTGCGTCTCGGCAGCCGAGCCGATTAATTGCAGGCCGTCGCGCAGCCATTGCACCGCGGCCCCCGCCATAAAAATACTGCCTTCAAGGGCGTAGCAAACCTCACCGTTAATCCGGTAGGCAACGGTGGTCAATAAGCGGTTTCTCGATCTCAAGGCTTTACTGCCGGTATTAAGCATCACAAAGCAGCCGGTGCCGTAGGTGCTCTTAGCCATGCCGGGTTCAAAGCACGCCTGGCCAACCGTGGCCGCCTGCTGATCGCCGATCAGCGAGGCTATCGGCAGTGCGGCGCCCAGCAATTCTGGCAGCGATTCACCGAAGTCATCACAGCTATTTTTTACCTCGGGAAGCAGCGCCTGCGGAATATTGAACAACTCCAGCAGCTCCTCGTCCCAGCACTGGCGATGAATATTAAACAACAGGGTTCGCGAGGCATTGCTCGCGTCGGTGGCGTGCTGCCGCCCTCCGGTCAATCGCCACAGCAAGTAACAATCCACCGTGCCAAAGGCCAGCTCACCGGCCTCCGCACGCTGGCGAGCCCCCGGCACATTGTCGAGAATCCAGGCCAGCTTGCTGCCGGAGAAATACGGGTCCAGCAACAGGCCGGTGCGTTTATTGACGGTGTTCTCTAAGCCCTGGGCTTTGAGCTGGGCAATCCAGTCGGCGGTGCGTCGGTCCTGCCAGACAATCGCCGGGTACACCGCCCCACCCGTGCTGCGATCCCACACCAGCGTCGTTTCACGCTGGTTGGTAATGCCAATGCCTGCCAGCTGCGCCGCGTCAATGCCCGCCGCCGCTATCGCCGCCCGGCAACTGGACAAGGTCGTTTCCCAGATTTCTTCGGGATCGTGCTCTACCCAACCGTCGCGGGGATAAAACTGCTGGAACTCCTGCTGACCAACGCCGCAAATCTGCCCGCCGCGATCAAAGACAATCGCTCTTGAACTGGTAGTTCCCTGATCAATGGCGAGAATAAAATCAGCCATGTCGCCGCTCCCCCTATAAGTATTTTAGGGGCAAAGACTAAACAGCGGCCGGCAAGCACACAAGCGCTTTTAACCGAAAATCATGCCAAAATCCCGCCATCTACGCGAATTTCTTCACCGGTAATATGAATGCCGTCATCGCTGGCCAGCATCGCTATCACCCCCGCCACTACCTCGGGGCCCTTGGCGCCGGTCAGCGAGGTAATTCGCGACAGCAGCTCGAAGTCGGCATCGTCAGGGAAACTCAAGCCCTGCACCATGCCGGTCGTGATATCGCCGGGGCACACACAGTTGGCACGCACCCCTCGCTTGGCGTATTCCACCGCAATGCTGCGGGTCAGTGCCAACACGCCGCCCTTACTGGCGCCGTAGGCCACTCCCCACGGCAGGCCCTGTAGAGACGCGGTAGAAGCCGCATTGATAATTGCCCCCTGACTTTTCACCAACTCCGGCAGCGCCGCCTTACACAGCATAAAGGTGCCAGTCAGATTCACCGCGATAATTTGCTGCCAAACCTCCAACGGCGTTTCGTGGGCATTGGCAAAGCGCAGAATACCCGCCATATTCACCAGTGCGTCAATGCGCCCCCACTGCTCCAGCAGCGCCGCCAGACAGTCCTCCGCCGCGCCCACTGCCGCAATATCAAACACCCGCGCCACGGCGTTCCCGCCTTGCTGGCTAATCTCGTCCACTAATTCGTCCAGTGCCAGCTGATTAATATCGGTGCAAAATACCTTTGCGCCCTCGCTGGCCATACGCAGCGCCGCCGCGCGGCCGATACCCGAGGCCGCACCCGTTACCATCACTACTTTGTCGTCAAATCGCTTCATAGTATTTCCTGTTATATTAATCACTTCTCAGCACCCACTCTCAATGAGTAGTCAGCAGCATCTAGCATCGGCAAGTCGCGGACCAAGGTAAACACCCATATGTAGGAGGCGAAAGCTTAGCTTACTGACCGAATATGTTAGTCGCCGTGACGCGTTTGGCCCTTGCCTTAATAGCTGTCTCCGCTAAGCTGATCAGCCATCTAAATTGCCTTGCTAATCGCCATCAAGGTACCGCTATATTCCCAACAAAAAGGAGAGCGACGTGGCCGATCTCGACCAATTCCGCCTCGAAGTCCGCCAATGGCTGGAGGACAACTGCCCCGCTTCACAGCGCCTGCCCATCACCCGCGAAGAGCAAGTCTGGGCCGGACGCAATAAACAGTTTCCCAGCGCCGACGCCAAGCTGTGGTTTGAGCGCATGCGCGACAAGGGCTGGACCGTTCCCGAGTGGCCCAGCGAGCTGGGCGGCGGTGGACTGGATGAGCGCCAGGCTAAAATCCTGAAAGAAGAAATGAAGGCCCTGGGTTGCCGCACGCCGCTGTTCGACCTCGGCATTTGGATGCTTGGCCCCGCCGTTCTGGAATTTGGCAACGACGAGCAAAAGCAAGAGCACATCCCCAAAATTGCGCGCGGCGAAGTGCGCTGGTGTCAGGGCTACTCTGAGCCCGGTGCCGGTTCCGACTTGGCCAGCCTGCAAACCCGCGCCGAAGACATGGGCGATCACTTCCTGGTCAATGGCTCCAAAATCTGGACCACCAACGCCGACAAAGCCGACTGGATTTTCTGTCTGGTGCGCACCGATCCCGACGCCAAGAAACAGGAAGGCATCAGCTTTTTGCTGATCGACATGGACGACCCCGGTGTCAGCACCACCCTGATTGAATTGATCAGCGGCGAATCCGAGTTCTGCCAAACCTTCTTCGACAACGTCAAGGTTCCCAAGAAGAACCTGGTCGGCGAGCTCAACAAAGGCTGGTCGGTTGCCAAGGCCCTGCTCAAGCACGAGCGCAAGCTGATGTCGGAAATCGGCGGCGACACCCCCGGCCCCAGCTTCGGCCCAGTACAGGCGGCACTGGAGTACGTCGGCAAAGGCGCAGACGGCAAATTGAAAGATGCCGCGCTGCGCGATCAGCTGGTGCGCCATGAAATGGCCTACCGCGCCATAGGCTTGACCCACTTCCGCACCTTCGAAGAGCGCATGAGCGGCCAGGCCGACAGCAATGTGCCGCTGATTATGAAGTACGTCGGCACTGAAGAAGGCAAGCGCAAAGAAGAACTGCTGCTCGCCCTGCTCGGCCACCAGGCGCTGGGCTGGGATGGTGAGGGCTTCAACGAAGACGAAAAGCTGACCACCCGTGGCTGGCTGTTCTCCAAGGCACTGTCCATTGCCGGCGGCACCTCGGAAGTACAACTCAACATTATTGCCAAGCGTGTCCTTGGCCTGCCTCAGCAGTAACAAAGGGAGACCGGATATGGCATTGGTACTGAACGAAGAACAACGCCTGCTCAAAGATACCGCCAAGGATTTTTTGAGCGCCAATATGCCCGTGGAAGCGCTGCGCAAGCTGCGCGATAGCGCCGATGAAACCGGCTATTCTCGCGAGCAGTGGCAGCAGATGTGCGAACTGGGCTGGGCGAGTATTGTCCTGCCCGAAGAATACGACGGCCTAGATTTTGGCTTTATGGGACTGGGCGCGATTATTGAAGAAAGCGGCCGCACCCTCGCCGCCTCGCCGCTGCTCAGCACCGTCGTACTGGGTGCCTCAGCGGTACTGCTGGGCGGCAGCGACGCGCAGAAACAAGCGATTCTTCCCAAGGTGGCCAGCGGTGAAATCACCCTGGCACTGGCCCTGGAAGAAGGCCATCACCACGCGCCATTAAATACCGCGCTGCGCGCCGAAGCCAACGGCGAAGGCTATCGCCTGAACGGCGCCAAAAGCTTTGTGCCCGACGGCCACAGCGCCGACAAATTGATCGTTGTCGCCCGCAGCAGCGCAGCGCCCGGCGACGCCGAAGGCCTGAGCCTGTTTTTGGTCGACGGCGACACTCCCGGCCTGCAGCGCCAGCGCCGCAATATGGTCGACAGCCGCGGCGCAGCCGCGCTGGTATTCGACAATGTTGAACTGCCCGCCGACGCGCTGATTGGCGAGCTGGGCAAGGCCTGGCCAATTCTTGAGCCGGTACTCGACCGCGGCCGCATCTGCCTGGCGGCAGAAATGCTCGGCGGCGCGCTGGAGTGCTTTGAGCGCACCGTGCAATACCTCAAGGAGCGCGACCAGTTCGGCGTTAAGATCGGTAGCTTTCAGGCGCTGCAGCACCGCGCCTCGCTGATGTATATCGAGCTGGAACTGGCCAAGTCCGTGATGTTCGACGCACTGACTGCCATCGACGACAACCGCGCCGACCTGCCGCAATTGGCCAGTCTGGCCAAAGCGCGCATGAACGATGTCTTTGAGCTGGTCACCAATGAGGCGGTGCAAATGCACGGCGGCATCGGGGTTACCGACGAACTGGAAATCGGCTTTTTCCTCAAGCGCTCGCGGGTGGCAAGCCAGCTATTGGGCAATGCCGGCTTCCATCGCGACCGCTACGCCAGCCTCTGTGGCTACTAAGGCCCGCGGCGACAACAATTAAACGGGCACCATTGGTGCCCGTTTTTTTATGTCTGGCGACCGCGTTTTTCCATCCGCTGCAAAAACACCGCCATCACTGCGCGATACAACTCATCGCCCAGCAACTTATCCTCCACACCGGCATCGACACTGGGGTTGTCATTGACCTCAATCACCACGACCCGATCGTCCTTTTGTTTTAAGTCCACCCCGTAGAAGCTATTGCCGATCAGCTTACAGGCTTTCAGCGCCGCATCGAGCACGGCTTTGGGCACCTCATCCAGCGGCACCGCATCAAACCCTCCTGACTGGCTGCGCTTGCCGTGGCGATAGATCTGCCAGTGCTTGCGCACCATATAGTAGCGGCAGGCGTACAGCGCCTTGCCATCGAGCACGCCAATGCGCCAGTCGTAATCGGTATACATAAACTCCTGGGCCAACAGCAGCGCCGACTTATCCAGCAGTCGCTCGCTCTCGCTGCGCAATTCCTCCAAGGTGTCTACCTTGACCACCCCCTTAGAAAAAGCCCCGTCGGGAATTTTCAGCACCATTGGCAGGCCCAATGTGTCCACCAAGCGCTGCAACTCACCACTCTTGGCCCGGCGCAGGAACTCCGTAGCGGGCACCGCCAGGCGCTTACTGCGCAGCAAATCGGCGAGATAAATTTTGTTGGTGCAACGCAAAATCGACTGCGAGTCATCAATCACCACCAAGCCCTCGGCCTCGGCGCGCTTGGCAAAGCGATAGCTCTGGCGGTTAACGGCGGTGGTTTCACGAATAAATAAGCCGTCGTATTCCGCCAGACGGGGGTAGTCACGCTTGGTAATCAACTCGGCGCAGATGCCGAGCTTTTCCGCCGCGCGAATAAACTTGCGCAGCGCGACACCGTCGCTGGGCGCCATGTCTTCCTCGGGGTCGACCAGAATGGCCAAGTCGTAGCGAAAACTTTTGCGCGCCGGCGGCTTGCGCCACAGCTTGCGACTGAAGCGCTCAAAACTATTGGCAAAGGCCTCCTGCTCATCCGCCGTCTTGAGCGAACGCGGCGACACCGCCTGCAACTTATCCAGCCGCCAGCGGCCGCGATAAACCAGCGAGATTTCCAATATTGGACAGGGAAAGTGGGCAAATACCGACTTCGCCAATGCCGCCTGCTCATCGGCCAAGGCCTCCCCGAACCAACAGCGCAGCGTGCGCTGTTCGCCCTCGGCTGCTTTTTTCATCGCCGCCAATGCCGGCTGCACGCCCTCCCACTGAATCGACGACAGCGACTTGCGGCCGAGATCACTCAGGGTTTTTATCGCTGGAATCACGTGATGGCCACGCGCCTCGGCCAACAGCGAGCAGTAATAGCCCGTGCCCAAGTAGCGATAAGAACGGCAGAGGTTCACGACCCTCACCCGCTCGCCAGTTGCCGGCAATGACAGGTAATCGTCAAAGCTGATGACGTCCTGACTGGGATAGTAAGGTGACCAATCCTTGACGTCGTCAACCACCACATACAAGCGAGACATGCGACCACATAGCTCCACGCGCAGCACCCAACAGGGCAAAATACGGTCGCCAACGGCGCCGCAGTAATCGCCGCATTCTGCGACTAACTATTCAGCCACACAAGCGACAATATTCGATTGTGGTCAGTAAATAATGCGCAGTATGATCCGTCCATAGGCGAGCGCTGCCCGCCACCACCGAGTCAACATCATGATCGCGCAAATGAACCTATGGCAAGGCCGATGAGCGAGACAATCCGTTCTGCCAAAGAGCGCGATTTGGCGGGCCTGCTCGCCCTTGAAGAGCGCTGTTTCGACGGTGACCGACTGTCACGGCGCAGCTTCAAGGCCTTTATTCGCGATGGTGCCCACCAGCTCTTCGTCTGCGAAGAACAGGGCGCCCTGTGCGGCTACGCCCTGCTGCTGTATCGCCGCGGCACGCTGTTGGCCAGGCTCTATTCGCTGGCCGTTGATCCCGCCCTGCGCGGTCGCGGCATCGCCCAACAACTGTTGGCAGAGGGCGAGCAGCGCGCACGCCAGCGCGGCTGCGTGTTTCTGCGCCTTGAGGTGCGCGAAGACAACAGTGCGGCCATTGCCCTCTATCGGCGCAGTGGCTACCGCCATTTTGACCGCGTCGGCGATTACTACGACGACGGCTGCAGCGCCATACGCATGGAAAAACGCCTGCGCAGCGCCCCACCCAGCACCACTGGCGATGCACCGCGCTACTACCGCCAGACCACCGAGTTCACCTGTGGCCCGGCCTGCCTGCTAATGGCCATGCACGACATCGACCCCAGCAGCCCGATGTCGCGCCGCGCCGAACTGCAGATATGGCGCGAGGCCACCACCATCTTTATGGGCAGCGGTCACGGCGGCTGCTCACCCCACGGCCTGGCGCTTGCCGCGCTGCGCCGCGGCTTCCGCTGCACCCTGTATATCAACGACAGCGGCACTCCGTTTATCGACAGCGTAAGAAGTGTACAGAAGCGTCAACTGATGGAAGTGGTGCACCGCGACTTTGAGGATCAATTGCGCGAACACCAGGCCGACATCCGCATCGCCAGCCTCGACAAGGCCCAGCTCACTGAATTGTTGAACAAGCATCAACACATCGTCGCCCTGATCAGCACCTGGGCATTGGACCGCCAGCGCGCACCACACTGGGTCTATGTGTATCGCAGCGACGCCGATACCGTGTACATCAACGACCCCGACAGCAACTGCGCCAGCGGCCTGTCACTGGACGACAGTGACAGCGACTGGCAATCTGAAACAGATTACCGCCATGTGCCCATTTCGCTGGACCAGTTCAGCGCCATGGCAAGCTTCGGTAAGCGGCGCCTGCGCTGCCTGCTAGCACTCGATAAATAGGGCTTTTTATGCCGGATAACGACGACTACCGGGCGGCATTGCGCGCCCTGTCCGACGAATTGATCGCCATTCAAAAACCGATCCTGATCCTCGATGCCATTAAATGGCCACAGGCAATGGAAAATGCCTTTTTTGCCGGCGGAGCCAAGAAACTGCCAGCCTTCGGGCGCGAAGAATACCTGCAGCGCAATCCGCTCAACTTTGACCCGGCCACCACCGACCAGCGCCTCGGCGATTTCCAGAAGCGGATCAGCAATGTGCTGGGGCACAACGACCCACTTGGGACCATCCTCTGGGAAACCGCCGAGCAATATCGCCTGGTCGTCAAGCTGCTGAGTGAGCGCGGCCGGCCGGAATTTTTGACCGCCAGCCGCCAGCTTTACGGCTCGGCGCGCGATCACTTGCGCGGCGACAGTACACCACTGATCGACATGGGCAAACGCCTGTGCGAGATTTTTTCACTGCCGGCTGCCAGCCACTTGGCCTCCGCCTACCCGAAAAACATCAGTGCAGAACAGGCCGTCATCCAGCTCCGCGAGCGTCTGCAGCCGTTTTTTCACGACAGTGCCTTCAGCGTTCGCGAAACCGACGGCATTGTCTCCGACGCCGCCGCCGGTGGCGATTGCATCAAGATCAATAGCAACGCCAGCTTTTCTCGCCTAGAGCTGCAGGTATTAGAAGTCCACGAGGGCTGGGTACACGTTGGCACCACCCTCAACGGCCGCCGCCAGCCCTGGGCCAGCTGGCTGAGTGTCGGCTCGCCGCGCATTACCGCGCTTCAGGAGGGGCTGGCGGTGTTAATCGAAACCCTCACCTTCAGTTCCTTCCCTGGCCGGGCGCGCAAAATCAGTGACCGGGTGGTCGCCATCGACATGGCCGAGCAAGGGGCTGACTTTATCGAGGTATACCGCCACTTTGTCGATCACGGCCTGAGCCCCAAGGAAAGCTACAAAATTGCCCAGCGGGTGTTCCGCGGCGGCATGGTCGGCGGCGGCGCCTGCTTTACCAAGGACCTGAGTTATGTGAAGGGATTTGTGGAAACGGTGAACTTTATCCGCAGCGCCATTCTCGCAGATGTGCCGCAGATTCTGCCGCTGCTATTTGTCGGCAAGGTGTCACTCGGTGATGTGCCGGTGCTCTACCAATATCTCGACGACGGCACGATTCAGGCACCGCATTATTTACCGCCGATGTTTCGCGACCTCAACGGCCTGTATGTCTGGTTCGGCTTTTCCAGCGGCCTGTCACAGGTCAACCTGCAAAGTGTACAGAGCCATTTTCAGACGCTGTTTCACCAGCTCAAGCCAACACCCGGCAGCGAGTTGTAAGCCCGGCATGCCGGGCTCTATCGCTTAGCCGTAGAAACAGGCGTACGCGCTGGTCTCGGCAATTTTTAAATCAAAGGCACTGTTCGCCGGCACGTGGAACTCTTCGCCCGCGCCAAAACTCTGCCAGCTATCGCTGTCCGGCAGCAGTACCGTCAACTCACCGCTGATCACCAGCATGCGCTCAGCTGCCTCGGTGCCAAAACGGTATTCACCAACATTCATCACGCCCACCGATACCGGCTGAGTCTTGCCCTCAAAGCCCAGTGACTGAACATTGTCGTCAAAGTAACTGTTGTGTTTAATCACGACACACCCTCTTTTTCAGTAAAGGCGCGATCATACGCGTCGCGCTGCCCTTCGGCCAGAGGCAGCGCTGAGGCGGCCAGCTCGGCGTTGTAATCGCGACCAATGTACTGGTACATCGCCGGCACCACAAACAGGGTAAACAAAGTGCCAATACTCATCCCCGAGGCAATGACCATACCCAACGAGAAGCGCGAGGCCGCGCCCGCGCCGCTGACCGCCAGTAGCGGCAACATCGCCATAACCAAAGCCGCTGTGGTCATCAATATCGGCCGCAGGCGAATAGAAGCGGCCTCCTCAATGGCCTCGCGTTTGCCCACACCCTGCTCCTGCAGACGGTTGGCAAAATCCACCATCAAAATACCGTGCTTGGAGATCACGCCGATAAGCGTCACCAAACCAACCTGGGTATAAATATTCAGGGTCATACCGGGAAACGCCGTCAGCTGCATGCCATTAGTTAAGGCAAAGACATTGATACACAGCAGCGCGCCGCATACCGACATGGGCACGGTTACCAAAATGATTAGCGGATCGCGGAACGATTCAAACTGCGCGGCCAGCACCAGGTAAATAATCAGCAGGGCAAAGGCAAAGGTGCCTACCAACGCGCCCCCCTCCTGCTTGAACTGACGCGAGCTGCCGCCGTAGTCCAACTGAAAATTGGTCGGCATAATGTCCTTGGCAATGCCCTCGAGTAATGCCAGCGCCTCCCCCTGGGTGACATCCGGGCGCGGCACGGCAATGATGGTATTGGCATTGAGCTGCTGGGCGTGGGGAATGGAGCGCGGCTTGGTGGTTTGCACCACCTCGACCAGGGTTGAGATCGCCATCAACTCGCCATTGCCAGCGCGGGTGTAAAAGCTCGTTAGCTGCTCGGGATTCAGGCGCTCTTCGCGCTGCACCTGGGCAATCACCTTGTAGGAGCGGCCCATATAGGAAAAGCGGTTGACCTCGGCGCCAGCCATCATCGCCGCCAAATCCGCGCTGATCGTTTGCATATCCACGCCGAGCAGGCCGGCTTTATCGCGATCGATAACGATTTCCGCCTCGGGTCGGTCGAAATTCAACTGCGACGCCACATAGAAAAAGCGCTTGCTCTGCATCGCCCGCTTCACTAATTCGTCACCCACCTCGGCAAGCAATGCCGGCTCGGCCGTCGATTTGAGAATAAACTCCACCGGATAGCCCTGACCGGGCGTCGGCAACGGCGGCGGCTGAAAGGTCGCCAGACGCAGCGGCGCCACAGACACCATACTTGCGCTCAGGTCGTTGGCGACATCGCCCATACTCTTGTCTCGGGCATCCCAGGGAGCACCGATCAAACCCATAAAACCTTTATTGCTCGCCATGGTAAACGCAAAGGTGTGGTCAACCTCGGGGTGAGCCAGGGCCAACTCCTGCGTCGCCAAAAAGGCCTCGGCAAAATATTCCGGAGACGTATAGCCATCGCCTTCGGCAATCACCCCGGCAAAACCTAGGTCTTCAGCCGGCGCCAGCTCGCTGTCACTACCCTGATAAAGGAAGTAGCAAGACAGCAGTACCACAAGGCCAAACACGCCTATCACATGCACCTGATCCATCGCCGCATGTAAACGCTGTTTGTAGCCCAGCCGCCAGAATTCAAACCGCTCGTCCAGAAAGCGCTCCAAACGGCTGCCGCCCTCGGCGCTGTGCGGCTGCAATATTCTGGCGCACATCATCGGCGTCAATGTCAGAGCGATCACCCCGGAAATCAGTACAGCGCCTGCCAGGGTAAAGGCAAACTCGGTAAACAGTTTTCCTGTCATACCGGTTAAAAAACCAATGGGCGCGTAGACCGCTACCAGCGTGACGGTCATCGTAATCACCGGCCCCAACAGCTCTCTGGCGCCAAGCAGCGCCGCCTGCCGCGGCGCCATGCCCTCCTCAATATGGCGGTGGATATTCTCAAGGACAATAATGGCGTCATCAACCACCATACCAATGGCCAACACCATCGCCAGTAGGGTCAGCAGATTGATGGAAAAGCCCAGCCAATACATCAAAAACAGGGCGCCCACCAATGACAGCGGTACCGTGACCGCAGGAATCATCGAGCTGCGCAGTGAGCCCAAGAACAGAAAAATCACCACGATGACGATCAGTACCGCCTCGACGAGGGTGCCCTGCACATCGCTGATCGCCGCATTGACATAGACCGTGCTGTCATAAGAGATATTGCCTTCAATCCCCTCAGGAAGCGCTTTGTGGATGGCCGGCCAGCGCTTGCGAACCTCTGCCGCCACCTCCAGCAAATTCGCGTCGGGGCGCACTTCTATACCGATAAACAATCCGGGCTCGGCATCCCAGTGCGCCACAAAGTCATAGCTTTCGTCGCCAAAGACCACATCGGCCACATCACTTAAACGCACCAGCTGGGTGCCCTCACTGCGCAGCACCAGCTTGCGAAACGCCTCAGCGCTGCGCAGATCGGTATCAGCCGACACCCCGACTTTCACGTACTGCCCCTTGGTCTCACCCACCGCTGACAACACATTTTGACGACGCACCGCCGCAAAGGCCTCTCCTGGGGTCATGTCATGGGCGGCCAGCCGCTCCGGATCGAACCAAATACGCATTGCGTAATTACGCCCGCCCAGTATCGATGCCCGCTCCACACCATCGAGAGCCGCCAACTCGGGTTCAACGACCCGCGCCACATAATCGGTTAACTGTGCCTTGCTGAGGGTTTTAGAGTAAAACGACAGGTACATGGCGGCGTTCTCACCGGCACCGGCCAGCTCAATCACCGGATCCTCGCTGCCCTCGGGCAACTGACTGCGCAATTTGTTTACCTTGGCCGATATTTCGGTCAGCGCCTCATTGGGGTCCTTATCAATGTGCAAATTGGCGGTGATCCTGGCCACCCCCTGTGCAGAATTGGAACTGAGGAAGTCGATGCCATCCGCCGAGGCAATTTCGCGCTCAAGCGGCGTGGTAATAAAGCCCTCCACCAGCTCGGGGTCAGCACCAGGATAGACCACCGATACACTGACCTGCGCGTTCTGAATTTCGGGGTATTCGCGCACCGTGAGATCTTGAGCCGCGCGCAGCCCGAGGAGAAATATCACCAGGCTGACGACGACGGCCAACACCGGGCGTTTGATAAAAATATCAGTGAAGTGCATTGCG
Organism: Spongiibacter sp.; assembly: GCA_041619375.1. GTDB lineage: Bacteria > Pseudomonadota > Gammaproteobacteria > Pseudomonadales > Spongiibacteraceae > Spongiibacter. The sequence continues at coordinate 28,602 of JBFKEA010000002.1, forward strand.
CCTATCCTTGTTGAAAGTGGGGTACGGCTACACTCAGCCCTGCGGTGGTTGTGGCGTCAAACTCGGCTTGGGGGCCAATTCGCTCTCTATTTTCACCGGCTGACCGCTGCGCAATTTCAGCAAGCCACTGCTGGCAACTTGCTCACCCTCTTCGACCCCGGAAATCACCGCGACATAATCGCCGCGCGCCTCGCCCAAGGTAATAAAGCGCTGTACCACCTCAAGCTGAGGCTGGGTGCTATCTGCGCCCTGCTGACGAATCACAAACACCGAATCGCCATAAGAGCTGTATTGAATCGCAGTGCGCGGCAACACCAAGGTGTCTTGGGGCTCGCCCAGTTCAACAGAAACCTTGGCGAACAGTCCCGGTTTCAGCCGCTTTTCCGGGTTGGCAAAGCGGGCGCGAACATCAAAATTGCGGGTCTGGGGATCAACCTTGGGTTCTACTGCAATGATGTTGCCTTGGAACTGCTGCCCCCCCAAAGCATCGACGCGAATGGACAGCGGCAGGCCGGCCCGCACCACGCCCAATTGTTTTTCCGGCAGGGAAAAATCCAATTCGATAGGGTCTAATGCCTGCAAGGTCACAATCTTGTCACCGGCGCGTAAATACTGCCCCAGCGCAACACGACGAATACCCAGCTCGCCATTAAAAGGTGCCTGCAAGGTTTTTAAAGCCAGGCGGCCGCGCTGGGCCTCAACGGCAGACTTGGCAACATCGGTCTCCGCCATCGCCGTGTCGTACTCGGATTTCGAGATGGTGCCGCGCCGGTAAAGCTGTTCGCGGCGGCGCTGTTCGATTTCTGCCAACTTTGCCTGCGCCTCGAGTCGCGCTAACTCGCCGCGCTCCGCAACCGACTCCAGACTGAGCAGCGGCTGCCCCTCCTCGACACTCTGACCCGACTCAAAGTGAATGGCCGTCACCGTGCCATCAACCTGAGTGGTCAAATCTGCGCCCATGACGGCCACCAAACTGCCCACCGCCGACAATTGCGCCGCCCACTGCTGGCGCTGTATCTCCGCGCTGTTCACACTCACTGCGGGCGTCGGCATATTGTCGATGTAGTCGTTCATCATTTTACCGCCGAACCACTTCATGCCAAATACGCCGCCAAACACGATGCCGCAAAGCAGCAGCATAACGACCATACGCTTAGTCATGGGTATTCCTTGTCTATTTCAGGGCTTTTCGGGGCAATGTAACGCAGATCAGGATGACAACTAACACAGTGAGAAAAACTGCTGAGGGGACTCCATCCCGGTAACGCTTCCATTATGCTTGCCCACATCGAGCAGTAGAACGACCAAGCTTAGCAAGGATAAAAATGCGACTGCATTAATATTTTGAAAGATTACTATCAGTAACAGCTAAAGTTTAAACACCTATACTCCACCGCCATCTATCGATGGCCACAAACAAAAACGCCCCAGTCTTGCGACTGGGGCGTTTTTGTATTGTATGGCGGAGAAGGAGGGATTCGAACCCTCGATGAAGCTATTAACCCCATACTCCCTTAGCAGGGGAGCGCCTTCAGCCACTCGGCCACCTCTCCGTGATGTTGCAGCTTACACTGCCTGTTTCGTTGGCAACTGTCTTTGCTCGGCGCTAAGGCCTTGTTTTCAAAGACTGTTATTAACGAAACGCGCGGCATAATACCATACTGAGCGAAGAATCAAAGTCCTTTGCAGCAATTTCCGCGCTATTCTTTATTACCGTCTTTTTCACCTTGAATGCGATCGTAAATTTCTTCGCGATGAACGGCGATATGCTTAGGCGCATTGACACCCAGGCGCACCTGATTGCCCTTCACACCCAGTACAGTAACGGTTACTTCGTCACCGACCATCAGTGTCTCACCAATACGACGAGTCAGTATTAACATGTTGGTTTCTCCTAGCCAGAGTCCGTGTCCATACCCCGTGCGTATCCCTATGCGCGCAGCGGTTCGTGTCTCTATTAATTACGATGAAGGCGCTTTGTCCAAATCAAAAGCGGTATGTAGGGCTCTCACCGCCAGCTCCAAATATTTCTCATCAACCACTACCGAAATTTTAATTTCAGAGGTAGTTATCAGCTGAATATTAATTGACTCTTCTGCGAGAGTTTTAAACATTTTGCTAGCGATACCCGCGTGTGAGCGCATCCCCACACCCACCAGCGATACCTTGGCAATTTTGTCGTCCGTTTTGAGCTCACGCGCACCGGTCTGCTGAACCAGTTTGCGCACCAAGGCCTCGGCCTTTGCCAAGTCATTGCGGCTCACGGTAAAAGTCAGGTCGGTGGTGTTATCTTCAGCGACATTCTGCACAATCACATCGACTTCGATGTTTGCCTCGCTAACCGGCCCAAGGATCTGGTAGGCCAAACCCGGGGTGTCTGGCACGCCAAGCACAGTGATTTTTGCCTCATCGCGGGTGAAGGCGATACCCGAGATTGCCGGGTTTTCCATATCTGACTCTTCCTCAAGACTGATCAGCGTCCCTGGGCCTTCTTCGAAAGCATGCAGTACACGCAGTGGTACATTGTACTTACCCGCAAATTCGACAGCGCGAATCTGCAGAACTTTTGAACCGAGGCTGGCCATTTCCAGCATCTCTTCAAAGGTGATACGCTCCAAACGGCGCGCCCGACTCTCTACCCGAGGGTCGGTGGTATAGACGCCATCCACATCGGTATAAATCTGGCATTCATCTGCCTTCAGAGCCGCAGCCAACGCTACACCGGTGGTATCCGAGCCCCCGCGCCCCAAAGTAGTGATATTGCCATTCTCATCAACGCCCTGAAAGCCAGCTACCACCACGACATTGCCGTCGGCGAGGTCACTGCGAATTTTTTGGTCGTCAATCTCCCGGATACGTGCCTTGGTGTGCGCCTCATCCGTCAATATACGTACCTGCGAACCGGTATAGGACTTCGCCCCAATACCGCGTTCATGCAGTGCCATACACAGAAGAGAAATAGTGACTTGCTCGCCGGTCGAGACGAGGACATCCAATTCCCTTGGGGTAGGCTGCTCCTGCATGGCTTTCGCCATTTCTATTAGGCGGTTGGTCTCACCACTCATGGCCGACACCACCACCACCACATCGTCGCCGCGCTGCCTAAAACCAGCAACTTTCTCAGCGACGGCCTTTATGCGGTCAACAGTGCCCACTGAAGTACCGCCAAATTTCTGTACGATCAGACTCATGTTTTCGATCTGCAAATGAGCGCCCTGCGCGAAGGGCGCTCATTAAACAACAACTCCAGATTAAAGGAAACGGCTACTAAGACTCTATAAGTGTTTCACGTAATCTTTTGCCGCCTGTAAGGCCGCCGGAATCGCCGCCGCGTCCGTACCCCCACCCTGCGCCATATCGGGGCGACCGCCCCCCTTGCCGCCCACTGCCGCTGCGGCCAACTTCATAATATCACCCGCTTTGCACTGGCCAGTAAGGTCTTTGCTCACCCCAGCGACCAGCGACACCTTGCCGCCCTCGGCACTGGCCAGCAGCAGCACGCCTGAACCGAGCTTATTCTTCAGCTGATCCATGCTGTCGCGCAGTGCCTTGGCATCGACGCCATCGATTTTCACCGCCAGCACCTTGATCCCGTTAATCTCTTCAACTTCCGACATCAGGTCGCGGCTGCCGGCGGTAGCCAACTTGGCTTTCAAGCGCTCCAGCTCTTTTTGCTGTTCGCGACTTGTCGCCAGCAATTGAGCCAACTTAGTATCAAAGTTTTCCGGGGTACTTTTCAGTGCCGCACAGGCCGCCTGCAGGCGGTTGCGGTCGGCATTGGCCTCGCGCAGTGCGCCCTCTCCGGTCACCGCCTCGATGCGGCGCACGCCGGCCGCAATCCCCGACTCGGCGACAATGCGCATCACGCCAATGTCACCGGTGCGCGACACATGGGTGCCACCGCAAAGCTCCACCGAAAAATCACCGCCCATGCTTAACACGCGCACGGTATCGCCGTATTTTTCACCAAACAACATCATCGCGCCGCGCTCGCGGGCACTGTCGATATCGGTTTCCAAGGTCTCTACCACCGTGTTGCGGCGGATCTCGGCATTGACCAGCGCCTCGATCTCCGCCAGCTGCTCGGCTTTGACCGCCTCACCGTGGGCAAAGTCAAAACGCAGGCGCTCAGCGGTGACCAGCGAGCCCTTCTGCGCGACATGCTCGCCCAGCACCTGACGCAGCACGGCGTGCAGCAAATGGGTCGCGGAGTGGTTGAGCGCGGTCGCCTGGCGAATATTTGCATCAACTTCCGCCGTCACGGCTGCGCCCAGTGCCACACTGCCCTCGGCCACGATGCCCATATGCACGAAATGGTCGCCAGCCTTCTGCGTATCCCTGACCTCAATGCGCAGGCCATCGGCGCAAATCAGCCCACAGTCACCGGCCTGACCACCGGACTCGGCATAGAAGGGGCTGCGATCGAGCACCAACAGCAGTTCATCGCCCTGTTCAGCGCGCTCGCAGGGCTGGCCGTCTTTCAGCATGGCCACGATCGTCGCCGAGTCCTGCAGGTTCTGGTAGCCGGTAAATTCAGTGGCTCCCTCCAGCTCGATGCGCAGGTCGGCATCCATTTTAAAGTTCGACGCAGAGCGCGCGCGCTGGCGTTGCGCGGTCATCGCCGCCTCAAACCCGTCCATATCCAGGCTCAGGTTTTGTTCGCGGGCAATATCGGCGGTCAAATCCACCGGAAAGCCATAGGTATCGTAGAGCCGGAACACGGTCTCACCGGGAATCTGGCTGCCCTGCAGATCTTTGAGATCGGCTTCGAGTATGCGCATGCCCTGATCCAGGGTTTTGGCAAACTGCTCCTCTTCCTGCAGTAGCGCCTTTTCAATTTGGCCCTGCAAGCTCAGCAGCTCGGGATAGGCCTCGCCCATCTCTGCCGCCAGCGCGGCGACCAGCTTGTGGAAGAAAGCTTCACTGGCACCCAGCTTATTACCGTGACGCACCGCCCGGCGAATAATGCGGCGCAGCACATAGCCGCGCCCCTCGTTGGAGGGCAGCACGCCATCGGCAATCAAAAAAGCACAGGAGCGAATATGGTCAGCGATGACCCGCAGCGAGGTGTGGCTGCGGTCTTCAACCTGCAGCACCTGGGCCGTAGCGGCAATCAGATTATCAAACAGGTCGATTTCGTAGTTGCTGTGCACCCCCTGCATCACTGCAGAAATACGCTCCAAGCCCATGCCGGTGTCCACCGACGGCGCCGGCAATTCCGTCATGCTGCCGTCGGCGTCGCGATTGAACTGCATGAAGACATTATTCCAGATCTCAATGTAGCGATCGCCGTCCTCATCCGGGCTGCCAGGCGGACCACCCGCGACCTCTTCGCCGTGGTCGTAAAAAATTTCCGTGCAGGGGCCACAGGGGCCGGTGTCGCCCATCGACCAGAAGTTATCAGACGCGTACTTAGCCCCTTTGTTATCGCCGATACGCACCATCCGCTCGGCGGGCACACCCACCTCTTCATTCCAGATCTTGTAGGCTTCATCGTCGTCGGCATACACCGTTACCCAAAGGCGCTCGCTGTCTATCGCCAGCCACTCTTTGGAGGTGAGGAATTCCCAGGCGAACAATATGGCGTCGCGCTTGAAGTAGTCGCCAAAACTAAAATTGCCCAGCATCTCGAAGAAGGTGTGGTGGCGGGCGGTATAGCCGACATTTTCCAGGTCATTGTGTTTGCCGCCGGCGCGCACACAGCGCTGGCTGCTTACCGCGCGACTGTAATTGCGCTTGTCGCGCCCCAGGAACACGTCTTTAAATTGCACCATACCCGCATTGGTGAACAGCAGGGTCGGATCATTGCCCGGCACCAGCGAGCTGCTGGCAACCGGGGTGTGGCCCTTGCTTTCAAAATAGCGAATAAAGGCATCGCGAATAGCAGCGCTTTTCATGAAAACGGTCTCACTCCGGGGTCTACACAACGACAAACGCCGGAAAATGGCTTCCGGCGAAAAGAAAAAAGTATAGCGAAATCAATCGGCTTTGTATGCGTTGGCACCGCCACCGAACGGTAAATTAGTCGAGTTTTTCGTCGGCGGTCAGCGGCCGCGCCTCAGATTCCAGCATCACCGGAATCCCGTCGCGCACCGGGTAGGCCAAGCCACTGGCACGGCAGATCAGCTCATTGCGGCTCGCGTCGTACTCGACCGGTGCCTTGCTGACCGGACATACCAGAATTTCTAACAACTTCTTATCAATCATTTTCCACACTCTACAAACCATAAACTGCAGCGCAAGCGCCGCACGTATTTCAGGGCAGTTCGGGCATAGGCCCTACCAACAGCGCCGGATCCAGGCGCTGGCCAAACCAATTCATCCGCCAGTCCAGATGCGGCCCGGTCGCTCGCCCCGTTGCCCCTACCTCGGCAATGGGCTGCCCCTGCTGTATTTCCTGCCCCTCTGCCACCAGTATCTTACTCAGATGAATAAAGGTGGAAGAAATGCCCTGACCGTGATCGACTATCAAGGTGCCGCCGGAGTAAAACATATCCTCATGGACCAGGCTGACCACCCCGCTATTGGGCGCGACCACCGTGGCGCCGGTCGGCCTGGCAACATCCACACCGTAGTGCGGCCGACCGGGCGTGCCATTATAGACACGCTGACTACCGAAAACACCTGTTACCGGCCCCAATAGCGGCCATTGAAAGCCCTGCAAAAAATCCTGTCGCGCCAGTACACGCTTGCGCGCCTTGCCAACCAAGGCCGCCTCGCGACGAATTCTCGCCAACACCTCCGGTGGCGGCGTCACCGTTTTCTGCGGCACACCATCCACCCGCTGAATGGCGTAGTCGCGCTGTTTGATGCTCAGATTGCGCTGTTCACAGCGTGAACCCTGGCAGATGCTCAGCGTCACCGACGGTGGCGCGTCGCGATCAAAGCCCGCCACAAAAACGCCATTATCGGCCACTTCCACCGCGTATTCGCCCAATGCTACCCGACTATTAGGCGCCGTCTTTCCCCAAATCAGCCCGCCTTGAATAAAGTCGCCGTGAAGCTCCACCGCGGCGGCCGGTAGCGATGCCAGACTGAGCAACAGCAGTAAAACCTTGCGCATACAACCTCCACCATATTCTGATTTGCTACCATATCGCGATATCATCTCCGCTTCAGCTACACAGCCAGGATTTTTACTCAGCATGAGCCGATACCGCCCGCCGCGCCCCCGCGGCTCGCGCTATATCACCCCACAAGGCGAGCGCGCACTGCGCGAGGAGCTGCGCCAACTGTGGAAAATCGAACGCCCCCAGGTGACCAATGCGGTTCACGAAGCGGCCAAAAATGGCGATCGCTCGGAAAATGGCGATTATATCTACGGCAAAAAGCGCTTGCGCGAAATCGACAGCCGCGTGCGCTTCCTGACCAAGCGCCTAGATGAGGTGGCAGTGGTCGACGAGCTGCCCAGCGACCGTGAAAAAGTGTTTTTTGGCGCCTGGGTCACATTAGAAGATGAAGACGGTGAGGAGGCCCGCTACCGCATTGTCGGCCCGGACGAATTCGATTTAACTGCCGGCAAACTGTCGATGGATGCCCCCCTGGCCCGCGCCATGCTCGGCAAGCGCCTAGATGATGAAATTCTTGTCACCACACCGACCGGCGAAAAGCTCTACTATATTATTTCCATCCATTACGGCACAGCGCCCTGAGGCGCTGCGCAACACTCACCGCAACTGCGAGGCGACAAGTCAATGCTGACACTCTCACTATTCTGGGCATGGTTTAGCTGGAATGCCCACCGCCCCTGGAAGGGCAAGCCAGAATTAATGGGTATTTTGAGCTTTATTTTCGGCATGCTGGCGGGCGAGCTGGGGCTGCATATCATCGCCCTGAACATTCTCATCACCGCGGCAATCGTCGCCTTTGGCGAACTCAATGGCCCGGCCGACAGCCTCGGCTTACTGATTGCCCTGGGCAGCTGGCTCAGCCTCGGGCGATTTTACTTTCGCGCCAAACAGAGCGAGGCGATTATGCGCCGCGCGGTCACTGAGGCCCTGGGGCGCGACGACTACCCACAAACCCCCGACGCCCTCAGCTACACCCCCGACAGCGACCGCCTGCTCAAGCCCTTCGCCTTTCGCCACCCCCGCGTAGAGCGCCTGCGCGACGTCCCCTATTGCGACGTCGACGGCCGTAAATTGCATGTCGATATCTACCGCCGTCGCGACTGTCCCGCCGACGCCCCGGTGTTGCTGCAAATCCACGGCGGCGCCTGGATGCAAAATCTCGGCAGCAAGGAGCAGCAGGCACTGCCGTTGATGACCCAGCTGGCAGAGAATGGCTGGGTCTGTGTGGCCGTGCAATATCGCCTGAGCCCAGCCGCGACTTTCCCCGACCACATTATCGACTGCAAGCGCGCGCTGGTCTGGGTTAAAGACAATATCGCCCAATACGGCGGCGACCCCAATTTTGTTATCGCCACCGGCGGCTCGGCCGGCGGCCACTTAAGCAGTCTGCTGGCACTCAGCGCCAACGCCCCGGAATTTCAGCCCGGTTTCGAAGAGCGCGACACCCGCGTACAGGGCTGCATTCCGTTTTACGGCGTCTATGACTTCCTCAACAGCAAGGCCCAACGCCACAACGAGGGTTTGGAGCAGTGGTTGGCATCACGGGTGCTCAAAAAAACCCAAAGTGAGGCTCCTGAGCTATGGCGCAGCGCCTCACCGGTGTCGTGGATACATGAAGACGCCCCACCGTTTTTAATTATTCACGGCGAAGCCGACACGCTGGTGCCGGTAAAAGAGTCTCGAGAGCTGTACAGCCAGCTGAAAGCGGCATCAAAAAACCCGGTCGCCTACGCCGAGTTGCCCGATGCCCAGCACGCCTTCGACCTGATGATTTCGCTGCGCTGCCAAATTGTGGTCAATGCCCTGTGCGATTACTGCTACAGCCTGCATCAAAGCCATATTGAGCAAAGTGAAGAAGCCCCCGTGCAACTCGTCGAGGAAGTCGGCGGCGAGCAAAGCCCCGCTTAGCCCCTCAACACCGCAGCGCCCCTGTACTGCCAGGAACGGGGGCGCAAACGCCCTACTGTGCCGCCAATGCGGCAAGTAGCGCGGCCATATCTCCTTGATTAGCCGCTAGCAGCGCATGCAATTTAAGCAGCGCGGCGACGCTCATCGCATCGGTAATCTGGCCGCTCATCGCCATCGCAATCGCCTCGGCAAGGGGTAGCCGCTTCACCAGCAACTCCTCACAGGGCTCCGGCGCGCTCTCCCCCAAGTGCAGCTCAGTGGCCAAAAACAACTCCGCCACCTCGTCGGTGCAGCTATTACTGGTATGCAACTGCATGAATTTATAGAGCTGGGCACAGCGCAATCCGGTTTCCTCAGCGAGTTCCCGGCGGGCGGTTTCGGCCGCAGAACTGCCCTGCGGACAGCCTCCCTCGGGAATTTCCCAGCTGTAGGCCTCCAGCGGATAGCGATACTGCCCCACCAGCCAGGTGTGTCCCTCGTCGTCGATGGGCACTACGCCCACCGCAATATTTTTAAAGCAGACCTTGCCATAGATACCTGCGGTGTTACCCGGCGTCGTGACCTCGTGGTGCTCAAGGCGCAGCCAGGGGTTTTCGTACACGGTGTCACAGCGGTGTAGGCGCCAGGGCCCCACAGCCTTAGCGGCGGGCATTTCAGTCATAAGTATTTACTCATCTAACAGCTGGTTCAGCCGCGACTGCAGCGCGGGCAGCAACTCAAGATCAAACCAGGGATTTTGTCGAAACCAGCGGATATTGCGCGGCGACGGGTGGGGAAGGCAAAAAAACTCGCCATCTACGCGCTGACTGCGCACCCGCTCAGTCAAACTCCGGCGTTTACCCTCTAAATAATACTGTTGGGCATACTGACCAATAAGCAAGGTGAGAGCCACATTAGGCAGCTGCCTCAGCAGCCGCGCATGCCACTGCGGCGCACACTCGGGGCGCGGCGGTAAATCGCCACTACTTCCCTTACCTGGATAACAAAAGCCCATCGGCATAATCGCCAGACGACGATCGCTGTAGAACTGCTCACGGTCCATCTGCAGCCAGCTGCGCAACCTATCGCCCGAGGCATCATTCCAGGCAATACCAGTGTCGTGCACTTTACTGCCGGGCGCCTGACCAATAATCAGCAGGCGCGCTGCAGCATCGACACTGAGCACTGGCCTCGGCCCGCAGGGTAACGACGCATGACAAATGCGACAACGCGCCACTTCCTGCAGTAATTGCGAAAGAGTCTCCATTGCGGCATTTTGCGGCGCCGCTGTCGCGACGGCAAGCCCTGCCGCTTGGCAAGACCCGAGCTTAAGGCGCCGGCAACTGCAGCGCTTGCAGCGTTTCTACAGACAGGCGCCCGGTGGCCAAGCCCTGCTGCTGCTGAAAAGCGTATACGGCGGCCTGTGTGCGCTTGCCGAGTATGCCGTCGGCGTAGCCCGGGTCAAAACCGCGGGCCTGCAGGGCTTTTTGCACCGTCTTTAGCCGCTGTTCACTGAGGTCGCGCTGACAGACGATCTGTCGCCAAACCAGCGATTCGTCGGCCACTTTTTCGCGATAGCTGTAGCGCTCATACACCGCCGGCACCGCGATGCGCTGCACTTTCGCCGGCTCCACTACCTTCTGCACCCGCACCGTTTTATAGACCGCGGGCACATGGACCTCCACGGTGTGCTCAGGCTGATCCACCACCCGCTTGCGGGAGGTCTCATACACCGCCGGCTCGACCACCCGGCGGTACACCGCAGGCGTTTTGACGACCTGGCGCTCAACGTCGCGGGTTTTCGCCGGCAGCTCAACGCGGTGCAAAATTTCGCCGCTATCCTCATCAATCTTCTCGATCTCGCCGCGCCCTTTTCGCCACACCGTTTCAGCCGGCGCGATCAAAATCTGCTCCGTAACCACCTCATATTCCGCCTCGGCAACCAACTCTTGTCGCTCTCGGGCAGGCAGTACTAGGGTTTTTTCCTCCAACCATTTGTAGGTCGCCGGCACCAGCTTTAGCTGCGTATGCGCCTCACTGACGACCACTTGCTCTTCTAGCCACTCCGTTTTAGCGGGTCGCATCTCCAGCTTTTCAGTGGCCTCCTTAACAACCCGGCTCGCTTCGCGCTCAATATATTGCGGCGGCTGCAACATTCGCGCATAACACGCCCCAGTTTGGGCATCGGCGGGCATCGCCGGCAGCGCGTCGCCATCGCTGCGTGCCTTCATTTTCTCAATCTGAATCAAGGCGTCAGCCAGGGCGGTCTCCAGCGATGCTAGGCGCCCCTCATCCGCTACCGGCGTGCGCCCGCTGCCACGCGGCGGAGCCAGCGCACAGCCAGCCACCAGCAATGCCATTAACAACCACCCCGCATGTCGGCGAACCACGATAACCCTCTCCCTTTGCGCCAAGCCAAAAACCTAACGACACCATTATGTTTGGCGCATCTTATAACGAAACAGTTGAGCCTATCGAGTTGCGGTTTCCCCCGATAACATTCACCGACAATAAACTGCCTGAATGGGGCGATCGGCGGTGAAAATATCAGCAGGCTCGGCAATAATGCCGGCGAAATAGCCCCTTCAATATGCTTTAATATGCCCCGCATTTTTTCCAACGCAGGCGCCTCGCAACAATGACCCTTTCACTCAAGCAACTCAGCGACTCTGGTGAATTCCAACAGCGGCACATCGGCCCCAATGCCGAGCAAGCCCAGGCCATGCTCAACAGCCTGGGGGCAGATTCTCTGGAGGGCCTTATCAGGGAAACCGTGCCGGCATCTATTTTGCGCGACCGACTGCCGCTACCCGATGGCATCAGCGAAAACGACGCCCTTGCCGAGCTGGCGGCAATCGCCGCCAAGAACACAGTCGCTCGCTCCTTTATCGGTATGGGCTATTACGACACCCACACCCCCAAAGTGATTTTGCGCAATGTGTTGGAAAACCCCGGCTGGTACACCGCCTATACGCCCTACCAGCCCGAAATCGCCCAGGGGCGACTTGAGGCCCTGCTAAATTTCCAGCAGATGGTCATCGACCTCACCGGGCTGGATCTCGCCAACGCCTCACTGCTGGACGAGGCCACCGCGGCCGCCGAAGCCATGGCGATGTGCAAACGCGCCGCCCGCAAAAATAAAAGCGATGTGTTTTTTGTCGACGCCCAGTGCCACCCGCAAACCATTGCCGTACTCAAGACCCGCGCTGAAGCGCTCGGGCTGGAAATCTATATTGGCGACGCCTTCAGCGAACTGGCCGAGCAGGACTGCTTCGGCGTATTGGTTCAATACCCGCAAACTGACGGCCGCGTCCGCGATCTGCGCGAACTCTGCCAACTAGCCCAACAGAAAGACTGCCTGAGCGTCGTCGCCGCTGACATTTTAAGTTTGGTCTTACTCACCCCGCCCGGCGAGCAGGGCGCCGACATTGTCGTTGGCAGCGCCCAGCGCTTTGGCGTTCCCATGGGCTTTGGCGGCCCCCACGCCGCCTTCTTTGCCACCAAGGACAAGCACAAGCGCTCGGTACCCGGCCGCATTATTGGCGTTTCGGTCGACAGCCGCGGCAAACCGGCGCTGCGCATGGCTATGCAAACCCGCGAGCAACATATCCGCCGCGAAAAGGCCACCTCCAATATTTGTACCTCCCAGGCCCTGCTGGCGATCATGGCGGTGTTCTACGCAATCTACCACGGCCCCGAAGGCCTGCGCCGCATCGCCCTGCGCGTCAACCGCCTGACCGCGGTATTGGCCAAAGGCTTGGAGCAACTGGGTTACCCGACAAACCCGCAGTTCTTTGACACCCTCAGCGTCAGCACCGGCGCCAACACCGCGAGTATTGCCAACGCCGCCGAAGCGCAACTGCTGAATTTGCGCCGCAATGGCGATGCCCTGGGCATCAGCCTCGACGAAACCAGTCGCGCCGAAGACATCGAGCGGCTGTGGGCGCTGTTTGCCGACGGCAAACCACTGCCCAGCATCGACACCATCGACGCCGAGCTGCCCGAACTGCCTGGCATTCCCGCCGAGCTGCAACGCCACAGCGCTATTCTCCAACACCCGGTGTTCAACAGCTACCACTCGGAAACCGAGATGCTGCGCTATATGAACCGGCTTGAGCGCCGCGACATTGCCCTCAATCACTCGATGATTGCGCTGGGTTCTTGCACCATGAAACTCAATGCCACCAGCGAAATGATTCCGGTCACCTGGCCCGAACTGGGGCGCATTCACCCCTTTGCGCCGGTCTCACAGATTGGCGGCTATCTGCAGCTGGTCGACGAGCTGGAAAAACAGCTGGTGGAGTGCACCGGCTACGACAAATTCTCCATGCAGCCCAATGCCGGCTCTCAGGGTGAATACGCGGGCTTGCTGGCCATTCGCCGCTACCACGAAAGCCGCGGCGATGAGCAGCGCGACATCTGCCTGATTCCCAGCTCGGCCCACGGCACCAACCCCGCTTCGGCGGCGATGGCCAGCATGCGCGTGGTGATTGTTAACTGCGACGAACTCGGCAATGTCGATATCGATGACCTGCGCAGCAAGGCGGAACAGCACAGCGACGAATTGGCCGCACTAATGGTCACCTACCCCTCGACCCACGGCGTGTTTGAGGAAGGCATCGGCGAAATCTGCGACATCATCCACCAGCACGGCGGCCAAGTGTACGTCGACGGTGCCAATATGAACGCCTTGGTGGGTCTTGCCGCCCCCGGTCACTTCGGCGCAGATGTCTCCCACCTCAACCTGCACAAGACCTTCTGCATCCCCCACGGCGGCGGCGGCCCCGGCATGGGCCCCATCGGCGTCAAAGCCCATTTGGCGCCGTTTTTACCCAACCACCCGGTACAGCCCATCGACGGCCTGAGCCGCGACAATGACACAGTCTCGGCCGCCACCTACGGCAGCGCCAGCATCTTGCCGATCTCCTGGATGTATATCCGCATGATGGGCGGCGCCGGTCTGCGCCGCGCCACCGAAGTGGCCATCCTCAACGCCAACTACATCGCCAAGCGCCTCGCGGATCATTACCCCGTGCTCTACACCGGCACCCAGGGCCGCGTTGCCCACGAGTGTATTATTGACCTGCGCCCCTTAAAGGAAAGCAGCGGCATTACCGAAGAAGATGTTGCCAAGCGCCTGATGGACTATGGTTTCCACGCCCCGACCATGTCCTTTCCGGTACCCGGCACACTGATGATTGAGCCCACCGAAAGCGAATCCAAGACCGAGCTCGACCGCTTCTGCGACGCGATGATCAGCATCCGCCGAGAAATCGCCCGCGTCGAGGCCGGCCAACTCCCCGCCGATGACAACCCGCTGGTCAATGCACCGCATACCCAGGCCGATGTTGTCAGCAGCGACTGGAGCCGCGCCTACAGCCGCGAAGAAGCCGCATGGCCCGTCTCAGAACTTAAGGACGCCAAATACTGGCCCACCGTCAATCGCATCGACAACGTCTATGGCGATCGCAACCTGATTTGTTCCTGCCCACCACTGGACAGCTATCGCTAGGCAGATATTTCCGATCTTTGAAGCCAGTCGTCAACCGCCTACACCGCAGTGCCTAGTCGCTCACAGAGCGTTTAGCACTGCGGCCAAGCCGCGACGACGCGCCGGCGTTTACTAGTGGCTTACCTTGCGCGGCAGCACCTTGGCCTGAGCAACCCAGTCGGTCACCTGAGATACCGATGGTACTTTGTGCACTAAGTGCTGTGCTTCATTGCACTCCGCCATCTTTTTCTGCAGGTTTTCTGCATTGCGCTGTGCCAATTCAGGCACAGTGTCAACGCCGGCGGCTTCCAGCAGATCGGCATACTGCGTACTCACACCCTTGATTCGCGCAAGGTCGGCGCGATTCACCCAATCCAGAATACGCTTTTCACTGATTCCGGACTTGTCAGCCAGCTCCCTGCGCGCCGGCTTTTTGCAGCACTGCTCCAACAGGGCCTCAATAGAGGTAATACCCGCACTGTTTAGCTTGCCTGAATAAGCCTGACCAATACCTTCAATTGCAGATAATTTCGTCATATCTCACCCGTCATCTTCTTAGCGGTTAATCACATTGGCACAAACCATCGCGGCGCAAACTAAATCAAACCGCAGCATGACGTGCACGTTATAAACATAGAGGTGATCGCTAGCCCAGGCAATCAGGCAAATCCCGCAAGTGCACGACACCCGCCCGGCAACGCTAACAAGACACATGAGCAGACATGAGAACTAGATTCATAGCTTGCTGTTTTCGCTTTAAAAAAAGCCGATGTAAGGCACGTAAGCAAAGCGATTTTGCAAAATTCGCTATATCAATCGCCGCCTTAGTAGCGAAAAAATCTCACACCAACACCTAAAACTGCGCCCCACATCGATCGCTGACAGCCCCCCTGTAAACGCCCTCGCCAGCCCAGCAGAACAGGCCTAGGCCCAAGCTGGGCTGCACTCTCCACCCGCCTTGCGCCGGCTATACTGGAAAAGACATACTACGCAACCGGCCACGCTCACGCCGCCAACCTATCGCGGCCATGTAATGAGTCACAAGGAATACATATGAACAAACGCCAACTGGCTGCCTACATGATGATGTTTTCAGGCATCGCACATTTATTACAGCTCGCTCTCATGGGTACAGACGACCCCGACACGGTGAACGGTTCACTATTTGGCAGCACCTTTATCCTTGTCAGCTTATTGCTATTCACCCGCTGGCGACTGGGTTTGTGGGTGGGGGTGGTATGGCCGCTAATTATGGGCCTCGGTGCCAGCTACCGCATTGTTGCGCTGAGCCCAACGCCGCAAACTTACCTGTTTACGCTAATCGACTTTGCGGTAGTTGCACTCTGCCTGATGGCGCTTAGAGAAACGTCCGCCACGGACGCCAACACTTAGCGCCCGAACTGGGTGCCCAGTCGCCCCACGTAGCCCACCAACTGAATACGCCGCAACAACGAAGGCCTAGACCACTTAGCATTAGCATTAGCACAAGCTCTGCCCCGCTGGGATGCGGACCCTGACAAGCCAGACTAATGGCTAAATGAAGGCCGACCCTGCCCGCCCCTAACGTTACACCGCTGGCAATAGCGCGAAAAAGCCCCACCCTTACTGCAAAAAGGTGAACTCCAACAACAAAATAACGACTTTTTTATGAAAGCCCGTGCGTAGGTCACAGACTTTTTAGGGGATTTTACTCTAACATCGCCACCTAGCGGGTTTGACTGTTGTTTTTACACACAACATCCGTAAAACTACGTACCATTACGCATACTTACGTATATCGTTGTAACAGCTATAAAATCCCGGAGGGGAATCTATGAAAAATAAAACCCTAGCGCTAGCGCTTGCCTCAGCTGTACTGGCGGCCTGTGGCGGTGGCGGTGACGCTCGCAGCCCCGACCGCCCAGCTTTAAAAGTAGACCCCGCCACCCTCGAAATCAAGTTTGTCAAAGACATTAACCAGCTGCCCGGCACCGGCAATAACCGCATTTCTGTGCGTATGCTGGCATTGCGCTCAGACGGCATTAACATGAATGTGGGCCCCAAGCAGGTGCTAACCGACAAAACCAGCTGGAGCCTAGAAGAAAGCGATCTCGGTGATCCAGCTATCGCCGCGCTGGCGGAAAATGTCCGCGAAGTCGCCGGCCTCGGTAAGGTGCAGGATATTCTCAGCACCATGCGAATGAGCATTGATGACGCCCCCGTTTCCACTCGTATTACCGGTGTCTACAAGCACAATAAAGTGGACTACCCAATTGTTGCCACCTATACCATTGAACCGCCTAAAGCGCTGGACGATCCATTCATCAGCGGCCCGGAAACCATCGTACTTAACCCGCTGAAGCCCAACGACACCGCCACCGGCAAGTACAGCCTGTTGCAGGCTCTGCAGGGACTGGCCTCTCGCGAAAACCGCACCCACACCGTGCGCTTCTGCGAGACCAGCGAATATCTGGAAATCACTGAAGAACAGCCGCGCCCCATCGACGATGGCGATGTGGACATTACCTTCAGCAACCCCTTTGCCGACGGCAGTAAGTCCCAGCTAAGCGTCGACATTTACGCGGTTAACGCCGACAAAACCTGTGAAGACCCCAACGCCACGCGCTACGAAAAGACCATTAATATTGTGGCCGGCACAATCAGCGACGTTGCCGCCTGTGTAGTCACCAACCCCGCCGACGATGTCTGCGAGGCTACTACCGGTGACTTCAATAGCGCCTATCTCGACAGCTGCAAGGGCTTGGACACCGACAGCGTCAGCATCCCCGCTGCCCAAAACCTGCAGATGGCGGCCCGCCTGACCTATACCAACCCGCGAGACCCACAACAGCCGCCGCTTGATTTCTACAAATGTGCCAGCGCCGAGCGACTGGCCTGGAGCGCTGCCCCCGAGCTGATCTTCGAAGACGCCCCCGACGCCGCCAATGGCAACGGCAGCACCGTCAACCGGCTCGACTTTGACAATATTGCCGCTGCTGATCGTGCCAGCACCGTCACCGCCAGCTATACCGCCAACCCCGAAGACGGCGATGATGCGGTCACGATCGAAGACGCACTGACCCTGAATCTGGTCGGCGTCGAGGTGGCAGAAATCCGCATTGATCGCGTTGACGGCGAAAGCGGCCCCGACACCATCTACCTAAATGTCTTCCGCGAAGGCATCGACTACGAGGCGAAATGCCGCTTTAGCGAATTCGGCACTGAAAGTGCTGATTTTGTCACCTGCCCCGCCAGTTTGGTCGCGTGGACAGTAGCGCCGGAAGGTATTGTTGCACCCACCCCGAGCAGCGGTGCCACCACGGAGTTGAAACCGCTGGAAACGCCTAATGGCCAGGGCGACGTGGTCTTGACCGCCACCTACAACGGCGGCCTTAACCCAATCAGCGCTACCCGTGACGTAACTACCGTCGAAGACAGCATTGTTGAACTACGCCTGTTTATGCAACCCAAAGCCAGCAGCTCAGATCTGGCGATCGACCCATTTGCCTGTGTGGGCCGCGATGACTTGGTTGGCACCCTCAGCAGCGGCGAAATCACCCGCGGTGGCCAGCAGTTTAAGGCCTACGCCCTGTTTGCCAGCTCTGGCGAAACGACAGCGCCGCAAGGCTGGCTGACTGCCCCCAACGGCGTGGATTCGCAACTGCGTGACATCACCGACCAAGCGGAACTGCGTTTCTCTGCGGTCACAGGTTATTGGGACGCTGCCCAGGGTTGTGTAACTGAATCCCAAAGCCCGGTTGGCGCATCAGACCTACCCGAGCAAATCCCAGCCGTTATAGCTCCCGCCGCCGGCTTTAACGCCGACAAAAAGGGCTATATTGAGTCTCGCGGCCTGCTTCGCCTGGGCACCGTCTGTGTGCAAGCCTACTTCGACCCCGATCTCGACGGTGTCAGCGACGGCGATATCACCTCGCTGGAAGGCTCGACAATAGCCGTACTGCCCGTCGCAGACGATGCACTGCTGGCCGAACAAGATGAGCTCTGCGAAACTCTGGACCCCCTACTGACAGCAGGGGGCGCTGGCGCTCAATTGCTCTTCAACCTCGGCCTCATCGGCGATCCTGTGCTCGCCACCTTGGCCGCTAATGAGGATGGCGGCGCGCTGCCAGTCGAGGACATCATTAATGCCCTGATCACCGGAGACTTCACCCCTCTCGGCGGTCCTGATGTCGAAAATGGCTTGGGTACCCTCACGTCTACCTTGCTCGGCGCTAACCCGGCCGGCAGCTAAACGACAACAACAAAAAACAACAGCAGCGCGGCCTCCGGGCCGCGTTTTGCCATAGGGTAATACTAGGAGATACAGCAAATGAAACTGCGTACACTTGTGCCGGTACTTGCGGCAGCGCTATTCAGCCAGCCTGCTTTGGCCGACAGGGATGACCGGGATAACGTCTTCGATGACCGCTGGCGCCTGCATATGATGCTTGGCGCTCAAGTCGCCGACGAATCTGACACCGACAATGGCACGCAAGCCAAAATGGGCTTTGGCAAGCCATTAAGCAGCTATGTGATGCTTGACGGCCACATCAATTACAGCGAGCTCAAAACGACCAAAAACGACGTTTACGAGCGCTCGGCCGCCGGCCTGGATGTGCTGTTCTTCCCCTTTGGTGCCTTTGAACTCGACGCCAGTGCACTGCAGCCCTATTTCGGCGTCGGTGTGAGCTACCACGAAATCGACTTTGTCGGTGATCTTCAATCCGACTACGGCACCGACGCCGTTGCCGGTTTCACCTATGACCTGGGCAATGCCGCGCTGCGCGCCGAAGCCCGCTATCAAGTCGACAAAATCCACGAAAAAGATGTCCTCGTGGATGACTACTTTTACACCTATGCCTTTATGCTCGGTTTCTCAATTCCCTTTGGCGACAAACCGCTGCCCTACAACTACGACAGCGATGGCGACGGCATTCCCGACCGCCTAGATAAATGCCCCAACACCCCACGCGGCACCCCTGTTGATGCCAGCGGCTGTCCACTGGATAGCGATGGCGACGGCGTACCCAATTTCCGCGACCAGTGCCCGAACACTCCCCGCGGTGCCAAAGTGAATGTCAATGGCTGCTCCATCGACGACGACCGCGACGGTGTGCCCAACGACATCGACCAGTGCCCCGGCACCCCCTACGGCGTGCCTGTTGACGTTCGCGGCTGCCCGCTGGACAGCGACAATGATGGCGTGCCCAACAAGATTGACCAGTGCCCCGGCACCCTACCCGGTATGAAAGTGAACACGCGCGGCTGCGTTATCTCGCAAACCGTGGATATCAGTGGCGTGCACTTTGAATACAACAAGGCGCGGCTGACGCTAGACGCAAAAACCGTGCTGGACGGTGTCGCCAAGGCGCTGAACAACGAGCCGGATATCCGCATTATCATTGCCGGCCACACTGACTCGCTGGGCAGCGATGCCTACAACAAGCGTCTGTCGCAGCAGCGCGCCCAGTCGGTAGTTGACTACCTGATCGGCAAAGGCATCGACAGTCAGCGCCTGCGCGCTGTGGGTTACGGCGAAAGCAAGCCCATCGCCGATAACAACACAGATGAAGGCCGCGAGCGCAACCGCCGCGTAGAATTGCAGGTCATCAGCGCCAACAGCTGAACACCGGCTGCGAAGATCACCAAGGGGGCGAAAGCCCCCTTTTTTGTGCTCATCGCCCTCCCAACTGAAAAACAGCAAAAGACTCACTACACTGTAAATTCATTGCGTTACCTTTTACGGGTACTCGCGCAGCACCGCGGCCGACCAACACAAGCCCGCTGAGCCTAAATATTCAGCTCATTGTCCACGTTGCCCTTTGGCCGCCGACATTCGCCACACGAGCCCTCGTTATTATGAAGGAGCACGCACTCCATGACCGAGACCTCCACGCCCATCAATCTCAAACAAATCAATCCACCGGTTTTTTTCGGCTCTGTGGCCCTTATTTTCGCCACGGTTATTTTCAGCGTCGCCGCCCCCGAACTCGCCGGCAAACTGTTCAGCAATACCCAGAGTTGGATTGTCGACAACTTTGGCTGGTTCTACCTGCTCGCGGTAGCCGTCTTTCTGTTCTTCTCGCTGTATCTAGCTCTTAGCCGCTACGGCGATATTCGCCTCGGCCCCGACCACTCACAACCCGACTTTAGTTACGGTTCGTGGTTTGCCATGCTGTTTTCCGCCGGTATGGGTATCGGCCTGCTGTTCTACGGCGTCGCCGAACCCGTTTTACATATGAGCTCCCCACCCCAGGGGGACGGGCAAACTATCGACGCTGCGCGCGAGTCGATGGCCACCACCTTTTTCCACTGGGGCCTTCACGCCTGGTCAATCTACGCGGTAGTTGGCCTGTCGCTGGCCTATTTCGGTTTTCGCCACCGCCTACCACTCACCCTGCGCTCGGCCCTTTACCCCATTATCGGTGAGCGCATGCACGGCCCCATAGGGCACGCGGTGGATATTTTCGCGGTACTTGGCACCATGTTTGGTGTAGCGACCTCGCTGGGACTGGGGGTGATGCAGGTCAACACCGGCCTCAACTACCTCTTCGGTATGCAGATATCAACGACTGTGCAAATCGGCTTAATCGCGATCATCACCGCCTTTGCCACCACCTCCGTGGTGGCCGGACTCGATGCGGGTATTCGCCGACTGAGTATCCTCAATGTCTTGCTCGCTGCCTTACTCATGCTTTACATGGTAATCAGCGGTCCGACCCAACACCTGTTTCAGGCGCTGGTGCAAAACACCGGCCATTACCTGGACACCCTGGTTAACAAAACCTTCAACCTTTATGCCTATGAACCCACCGACTGGATGGGCGCCTGGACACTATTTTACTGGGGTTGGTGGATCGCCTGGTCGCCCTTTGTCGGCATGTTTATCGCTCGGGTTTCCCGCGGCCGCACCATCCGCGAATTTGTCATGGGCGTGCTGTTTGTGCCGGTGGGCTTCACCTTCGTGTGGATGACCTTGTTTGGCAACACCGCCATCGCCCTCGACTTCGGCATTGCCGACGGTGCGATCTCCGCCGCTGTAAACAGCGATGTCACCACCGCAATATTTAAGGTATTCGAGTACCTGCCCTTTGGCACCCTCGCCTCTCTCGTCGCCACCCTGCTAGTCATCACCTTTTTCGTGACTTCCTCCGATTCGGGCTCACTGGTTATCGACATCATTACCTCGGGTGGCAATCACGAACCGCCAGTATGGCAGCGGGTTTTCTGGGCAATCACTGAAGGCGTGGTCGCTGCTGTATTACTTGTCGCCGGCGGGCTGTCAGCCCTGCAGAGCGCTGCCATCGCCAGTGCCCTACCCTTCACTTTTATTATGTTAATTATTTGCTACGGCCTGTTTAAAGGGCTTCGGCTGGAGGCCATTAAGCTTGATGCTCGCAACCAATCCGACCTCAGCGTGGCCAGTAGTGACGTTCCCTGGCAGGTGCGCCTGAAGCGCATGGTGAGTTTCCCCGGCAAAGAAAAAGCCCAAGCCTTCCTCAACTCCGAGGTATTGGACGCCGTCAATGCCGTCAGTAAGGAATTAGCCAAGCACGATCGGGACTGTCGTGTGCAGCGCGACAGCGACAGTATTTTGCTCAAGGTCTATCACGGCGACGAGGAAACCTTCCGCTACGGTATATTCCTCAGTAGTCACATAGCACCGGGCTTCGTGGTCTCAGACCTACACATGGATGCCAGCAAGCAGCGACATTTTTACCGCCTGGATGTCCACCTAAGCGAAGGCGCTCAGTACTACGACATTATGGATTACACCCGCGAACAGATCATCAGCGACATCCTTTCCCAGTACAACTCCCACCTGCTATACCTCGATATGGCCCGCGCCGACAGCTCAGCCAGTGAAGCCAATAGCCCGGAGATGCCCACATGAAAAAGCTCATTGCCAGTGCGACCCTGTGCTGCATCCTACCCATTACGGCGGTTGCCAGTGCCGACATCAATGTGGGTGGCGCGCTGCGCTTTCAATACAGCTTTGAAGACTACGATGACGGCAACCGCCAGCGCGTCGGTGATATCGACCTCGACACCCTGCGCATCAATTTCGACGGTAGTGTCGACAACATCTTGCTATCCGCCGAGCTTCGCTACTATCAGTACATGGAAGTCGTGCACCACGCCTGGCTGGGCTACCAGATAAACCCGCAGTGGCAGCTGCAATTCGGCATCACCCAACTGCCCTTTGGCAACCTGCCCTATAACTCCCACAGCTTCTTTTTCAGCAGTAACTACTACCTGGGGCTGGAAGACGACTACGACTTCGGCATTAAATTTCTCTACCAGGGTGAGCGACTTGAAAGCCAGCTTGCGCTGTTTAAAAACGACGAACAGGGCGGCATCGACGGCTATGTCGACAACCGCAGTGACCGCTATTCCTACGATGTGGTCGGCAGCCGCAACACAGGTGAAGGGATCTACGACGCCCCCGGTACCGGCCGCGCCCTTGCCGAGAGCAATACCCTGGCTTGGCGGGTAGCCGGCGACCTGCTCGACCACAAGAGTGACAGCCTAGAAATCGGCTTGTCTGTCCTACACGGCCAGCTGCACAACGACGAAGACGCTTCAGCTGGCGACTACAGCGCCTTTGCCCTGCACTTAAATGGTCAATTTGGCCACTGGAACCTGCAATTATGCAGCGGCCACTACGAGTACAACACCGACGATGGCGCTGAGCTAATGGTGGTCGCGGCCTACTCCTTCTTCGATAGCATCGCAGCCTCAGCCGATATCCACAGCGCCAACCTCGCCTACCAGTTCGACCAGCCCGTCGACGGTATCGACAGCATTAGCCTCTACCTGGACAACAGCTTAGTCAGTGGCAAGTCAGCCGGCCTCGACGACACCCGAATGCATGTCCTGGGAGCGGCAATCAGTAAGGGGAGCTTATTCACCTACGTGGACCTTATCCACGCCGAAAACCAGCCGTTTATCGGCGGCAGTATGGGTGCCAATGCCGGCAACCGTAACACCCGCTTTAACATTAACCTCGGCTTCTACTTCTAAGCGCCGAAGAGTGTGCAAACGCCCGCAGCACTGCACAGCGGCACAAAAATAGATGACAAAAAAAAGCCCCGCAGCAAACGCTGTGGGGCTTTTTTACAATCAAGCTAGCGGGCTTAGCCTTCGATCTGATAGTAATCCATCAGAATCTGCGCCACTTCAGGACGGGAGAACTCAGGCGGTGGTGCAATGCCATTGCCCAGCATCTCGCGGACCTTGGTGCCCGACAACAGCACAAAGTCCTCTTTGGCGTGATCGGGGGCGTCGCGCATCATCACGACCTTGTTCAGCTTCTTCGAGTAGGCGGTGTGGTCAGCGCGGTAGATATCGATTTCCAGTGCGCCTTCGGGCACTTTCTCGTCGAAAATGGTCTGCGCGTCAAAACCGCCGTAGTAGTCGCCCACACCGGCGTGGTCGCGGCCGACGATCAGGTGAGTACAGCCACAGTTCTGACGGAACACCGCGTGCAGCACCGCCTCGCGGGGGCCCGCATACAGCATGTCGAAGCCGTAACCGGTGATCATCACGGTGTTTTTCGGAAAGTACACTTCAACCATCTTGCGGATGGAGGCATCGCGCACATGGGCGGGAATATCGCCAGCCTTCAGCTTGCCCAGCAGCATGTGGATCAGAATACCGTCGGTACCCAGATCTTCCATCGCCATGCGGCACAGCTCTTCGTGGGCGCGGTGCATCGGGTTGCGCGTTTGAAAGGCAACCACTTTTTCCCAACCGCGCTCAGAAATCTCGTTGCGAATTTCAACTGCGGTGCGGAAGGTATCGGGGAAATCTGCCTGGAAGTAGCTGAAGTTCAATACCTGAATCGGGCCTGACAGCAGAGTGTTGCCCAGTGCCTTAAAGGTCTTCACGCCCGGGTGGTCCGCGTCCAGTGTGCCGAAGATATTCTCGGCCATAAAATCGATCTGCTCGTCGCTGACTGCTTCAACAGCCTCAACGTCCATGATCGCCAGCACGGGATTGCCTTCAACATTGGGGTCGCGCAGTGCAATACGGCTGCCCGCTTCAATGCCTTGGGCATCCTGTACCAGGTTCACCACCGGCACCGGCCAGAACAGGCCTTCGGCAGTGTGCAGTTTCTCGGCCACGCTCAGGGAGTCGGCCAGATTCATATAGCCGCTCAGCGGGGTGAAGTAACCGGCGCCCAGCATCACTGCGTTAGCGGCAGCAGCAGAGCTGACCACAATAGACGGCAGGGTTTCCGCTTCGGCATTCAGGGCGTGGTGTTTTTCAGTGTCGTAGACAAACAGCGGCTTCAGTTCGTCGGCGCCATGGGGCTTAATCATCGGGTAACTCCGTAATTCAGGGTGTAAAAATAGGGTTCAAAGCCAAGTCGCAGCTCAGATAATGCCGCGCTCTTTCAGCATCGCCAACAGCACGTCAACCTCTTCTTCCAGGCTCAGCTCGTGGCTGTTTAACACCAGCTCCGGGCTCTCTGGGGCTTCATAGGGGTCGTCGATGCCGGTGAAGTTTTTGATCTCGCCAGCGCGGGCTTTTTTGTACAGGCCTTTGGGGTCGCGCTCTTCGGCCACTTCCAGCGGCACATTGACGTAAACCTCAATGAACTCCATATCGCTTTCGGCATGCAGTGCACGGACCGCATCGCGATCTTCGCGGTAGGGGCTCACAAAGCTGCTCAATACAATCACGCCGGTGTCGACAAACAGTTTGGAAACCTCGCCGATGCGGCGAATGTTCTCGGCGCGATCTTCGGCACTAAAGCCCAGGTTTTTGTTGATACCCATGCGGATATTGTCGCCGTCCAGACGGTAGCAGAGGTGGCCCTGCTGCATCAGTGCCTGCTCCAGCGCCACCGCCACAGTGCTTTTGCCGCTGCCCGACAGGCCCGTGAACCACAGCGTGGCGCCCTTCTGCTTGAGCAGGGCATTGCGGTCTTCGCGGCTGACTTCGCCGTCGTGCCAGTGAACATTGGTGGCTTTCACTTCAGTCATGGGATTCTCCGGGGTAATTAGCGGTCATGCAGACAGCGGCCTGGGCCACTGGGGTAATTGGCGGCCATCATACGGCGACACCAGCAACAAGTAAAACGGCTTATAGCTATACTCACTATCGAAAAAATCGATAGCAAATTCAGCCGCCAGCCACTAGGCTTTAGCAATGAACTACAGTCTGCGACAACTCAGCATTTTCCTCGCGGTGGCCCGCCACGAAAACGTCTCCAAGGCCGCCGCCGAACTCAATCTGTCCCAGTCGGCGGCCAGCGCCGCCCTGCAAGCGCTGGAGCGCAACTACGGCGTATCGCTGTTTGAGCGCCAGGGCAACAAACTGCAGCTCAATCCGGTGGGCCACAGCCTGCGCAAAGAGGCCGAGACCCTATACGCCCACGCCCAGCAGTTCGACCAACTGCTGCAGCGCCACGGCGAGCTGGGCCACCTCAAGGTGGGCGCCAGCTTTACCATTGGCAACCATCTGGTGGTGCGCTATTTGGCCGACTACCTGAGCCACTACCCCGACGCCGATGTTGAACTGGACACCGCCAACACCCCCGAAATTGTCCACAAGGTGCTGAACTACGAAGTCGATGTCGGCATGATCGAGCGCGAGGTGCAGCACCGCGAGCTGGAATTGATTCCGTGGATGGAAGACGAGCTGGTGGTGTTTTGCAGCGCCGACCACCCGCTGGCCAGTCAGCAGACGCTGAGCACCCGCGATATTAAAACTGCGCGCTGGATTCTTCGCGAGCCCGACTCCGGTGCCCGCCACACCTTCGACCGGGCGCTGGCCGGGCTGCTGCCGGAAATCAATATCTACCGCGAGTTTCGCCACAACGAGGCGATTAAAAGCGCAGTGGAATCCGGCCTGGGCATTGGCTGCCTGTCGCAGGT
Organism: Spongiibacter sp.; assembly: GCA_041619375.1. Classification (GTDB taxonomy): domain Bacteria; phylum Pseudomonadota; class Gammaproteobacteria; order Pseudomonadales; family Spongiibacteraceae; genus Spongiibacter. Next base: position 54,914 of record JBFKEA010000002.1, read on the forward strand.
GGTGCTGCAGAACGATTTTCGCAATGGCACATTGGTGCCGCTGAAGCTGGCACGGCGCGATATGCGCCGCCGCTTTTACTTTGCCCTGCCCCGCAAGCGCCACGACAAGGCGGCGGTGAACTACTGGATTGAACTCTGCCGCCGCCAGCAATAACACCGCTGCCGGCGGCTAGCGCAACTTACAAATACTTGGCGCGGTAGTCGGCAAACATGTCCTTGAGCTGCTGTTCGCTAAAGCCAAACTGTTCCAGCGTGTACTCGTGGGCCGGGCGCGCATCGCGCTGATTGTCCTCGCGATAGCGCTCCATGGCATCGCGCGCCTCGGCGGTAAACGGCATGCCGATAAAATTGTAAACCCGCTCCATGCTCTTCAGCGGATCGCTGATGGTGTCCTTGTACCACACATCCAGAAACGCCTCGGGCTGCTGCTCGCGAGTGGCCATGGTATGCAGGGTGCCGCGGGCATATTTGTTGGCCCACTGCTCGCCGACCACCTTGGGGTCGACCGCATCGCTGCACATAATCCACAGGTTGTAGTTCATACTTGCCGCCGAGGGGATGGTCTGCAGCGGATCGCGGTGGGTCTGCACCACTTTGGCATCGGGAAACACCTTCAGTAAGGTGGCAATATGGTGCAGGTGGTGGGGCGTTTTCAACAGCCAGCGCTCGGCCTGCTGGCCATTGCGTTTTTTCTGCCACTGCAAAAATTGCAAGAGTCGCTTCAAATAGACATAGCCCGGCGTGTTGTCATGGCTGTCAATCCAAGCACCATAGCTGGGTACATTGCAAAAGGCATCGGGAATCGTGCTGTAGAAACTGTGCTCCAGCAGCAGAATATCCTCGTCGGCGCCCACCGGATCCATGGGGTGAATCGCGGCGATCTCCGGGTTGGCCTCCAGCATCGCGGCGATCTCCGCCTCGGCGGAGGTGATGCGCGGGTCTTTGCCGCTAAAGTCCCAGTCCAGCTCAGGCGCGGGATTGCGCACCTCGTACCACAGCGGCGCGTAAAAGCGCCGATCACTGGCCAAGATCCGGTGGGTGTAAGTGGAGCCCGTGCGCTGCAAGCCGATAATCACCACCGGCGCCAACACCTGCTCGTCGAGAATCTCCGGGTGGCGGGCAATCCAGGCTTCCACCCGCAGGCGAATAATCAGGCTGTTCAAAATACGCTGATACTGACCAAAGCGGCCGCCAGCATTGAGCTGGGCCTCTTCGTTAAGCGCCTTGACCAATACCGCCATCGGCTCGCGAAAGGAGTCATCGCCAAAATCCGTCAGCCCGCCAGTGGCCTCAATCGCCGCCGCCAGTAAGCCCTCGACACTCAGCTCTACCTCGGGAATCGCCTGCTCTGTCATGGTTAAATCCTTGTGTTATTTTTCCAGCTATTAATTGCTCAGCTCACTGAACTTAACCACCCGGCAGCGCGGGTCGACAATGCGCTCGGCGCCAATCCAGCGAAACGCCATCGTACCTTCGCGGTGACCCGTGGTGTCCAGCCAGTTATCGCAACCGGGGTCGCGGGCCGCCACCACAATACGCACTCCGCCATCGTCCTTGTAATGCGCGGTGTGCTTGTTCACATGGATGTCCACGTAGCGGTATTCCAGCGACTCCATCCAGTAATTATTCAGCTGAAAATTCCAGTTGTCGCAGTCGGGAATTTCGTCGGCCTCAATCACCAGGGCTTCATCGTCGGCCAGATTAAAATAACCGTGGTAGTAGTAAATATTGGGATCGCCGCCCAGCTTCTGGCAGTAGGCCTGATCGGCCGCCGGCAGGGTATTGGGCTGTTGCTTAAAGCCCTCGGCCCAGTCGGCAAACAAGGTGGCCGTGCCCTTGACAAAGGCCGCCGTGCTGCGCAGCTTGGCGGCAAACTGCTCAGCATCCAACGGCTTGGGCTTGGCGCCCTCGCGATTCAGGCGCTCGATTTTCAGCTCGGCCGCCGCCTCGCTCTTGCGATCCAAAAATGTCTGGCGCACCAGCACCGCAAGGGTATCGTCGGTAATCGGCAGCCAGTTACCCGGCTGTGGCTGGCGCGACAGAATAATCTCGATATTGCCATCGCTGTCCACTTCCAAGCCGCCGTGAGTATCCAGCGCCCCCACCGAGCGCATATTGCCGTCCTCTTCCTCGTAGCCGCCGGCAATGGCGATAAAACCCAGATAGGCAACGCTGCCGCGACTGCCGCAAATGCGGTAATCGTGGGCACCATTGATTTCGGCGCGCTGATAATAGTTATCGGGGTTGTCGGCACCAATCTTGGCAGTTTCGTGGGAGGGACGGTAAAAATCCGGGAAGTCGGGGTCGCTGCACTCAACAAACATATCCAGCGCGATGCGCGTTAAGCGCGTTAAATAGCGCCAGCCTTCCGCGCGGTGCAGGGCGTCGCCGGGCGCCTCGGGACGCAATATCTGTTGACCGGCCTCTTTCAGCTGGTCGCAAAACTCCGCCCACAGCTCGCCGCTCATCACCGCGTCTATCGACTCATTCACTGTGCGCTCGGGGCCCGATTCATTCGCCATCTTTATCTCCGCTTATTGTGCTGAGCATCATGGCGCGGCCGAGCGCGACCGACATCACCCAGAGGGGTGAAACATCAGTCTTCGCGGATACGCCGATACCACTGCGCTGGCTGGTCGATCTCGCCATCCTCTTCACGCAGCGGCGGGTAGTCCAGTCCCTTGGCCCGGCAAAAATCGCGAACTTCGGGGTGGGCCCATTCAAACAAGGTGCGCTGATAACTTTGCCTGTCCAGCCGAGGCTGGTCATATAATCCGGCGCGATCGCGCTGATACTGCGCCTCCGACAATATGATGCCGGCCGCGACCGACACATTGTAGGACTGCACCATGCCCATCATCGGTATGGTAATATGGGCGTCGGCCAAGGCGCAGGCCTCGGCGCTAACCCCGCGCTTTTCCGCGCCCAATAATACCGCCGTTGGCCGCGTGTAATCGGGCTGACGGTAGTCCACCGAGTCCTCGCCTAAATGGGCCGCCAACACCTGATAACCGCGCTCCTGCATGCCCCCTATCAACTCTGCGATATCGCGGTGTCGCCGCACTGCCACCCAGCTGTGGCTGCCCATGGCCGTACCGCGAAAGGCGCGGTAGTCCTTGTCGTCAATAACGGCGTGCATCTCGGCAATACCGGCCGCATCGGCGGTGCGCACAATGGCCGACAGATTGCGGCCCTTGTGCACATTATCGGTAATGAGTGTCAAATCGGGTTGGCGGCGATCTAGCACCGCTCGCAGGCGTTGGTAGCGCTCGGGAGTCATGGCAGTCGTAAAATCAAAAGCCCCATTATACCTGCATCTCGATCACCGCCATGGTCAATCGCGAAATACACACATCACGCTGTTGCTGGTCGCGAATGCGGATATCCCACACCTGGGTAGTGCGCCCTATATGAATCGGCTTGGCCACTGCCGTGACCCGACCGTCCCTGACCTTGCGCAAATGATTGGCATTGATATCGAGGCCCACACAGGCCTTGCCCGGCTCAGCCGCCATCATTGCGGCCATGCTGCCCACCGTCTCGGCCAGTACGACCGACGCGCCGCCATGCAATATGCCCATCGGTTGATGGCTACGCGAATCGACCGGCATACTGGCACTGAGATAGTCATCACCAATCTCTTCAATGCGAATATCCAGTACCTCGGCGATGGTATTGACCATCATCTCGTTGGCTTTGTCGACGCTACTATGCTGTTTCCACAAGCTCATACTGACACTCCTTCTAGTCAATGCCCCCAGTTCTATAACATGCCCAGCCCAAAGTAGCTGGCCCTAGTGGCTTTTAAAGTGTTCCCTGTTAACATGAATGGGAAAATAAGGCCAAAACTATCACAAAGGAGGTCAGCCATGAGCGGCATGCCACGATATATTTACGAAGAAGAACATGAAATGTTCCGCACCTCGGTGCGTCGATTCCTCGAAACCGAGGCCGCGCCCTACCACGCCCAATGGGAGAAAGATGGCCACGTTGACCGCCAGCTGTGGATCAAAGCCGGTGAACAAGGCTTTCTGTGCCCCACCGTCGGCGAGGCATACGGCGGCGTCGGCGCTGACTTCCGCTACAACGCCATTGTCGATGAAGAAATCGGCCGCAGCGGACTGACCGGCATCGGCTGGGGGCTGCACTCCGATATCGCCGTGCCCTACATCATCAGCTACGGCAATGAAGCCCAGAAAGAAAAATACCTGCCTAAATGTGTCAGCGGCGAAATCATCACCGCCATCGCCATGACCGAGCCCGGTGCCGGCTCCGATTTGCAGGGCATTAAAACCACGGCCGTTAAAGACGGCGACGACTATATTCTCAACGGCTCCAAGACCTTTATCACCAACGGCCAACTATCTGACCTGGTGATTGTGGTGGCCAAAACCGACCCCACTGCCGGCGCCAAGGGCGTCAGCTTGTTCCTCGTTGAATCCGGCACCCCCGGCTACAGCAAGGGCGCCAATCTGGAAAAAGTGGGCATGAAAGCCCAGGACACCTCCGAGCTGTTCTTCCAAGATGTGCGTATTTCCAAGGACCAACTGCTCGGCGAAGAGGGCATGGGCTTTGTCTACCTGATGCAGGACCTGCCCCAGGAGCGCCTCAGCGTCGCCATCAATGCGATCGCCAATGCCAAATCGGTGCTGGAGCAAACCATCGACTACGTTAAGGAGCGCAAGGCCTTTGGCAAAACGGTTGCCACTTTCCAGAACACCCAGTTCAAGCTGGCGGAAATGGATACCGAACTCACCGTCGCCGAGGCCTATATGGATCGCTGCCTGGAGCTGCACATCAACAAGCAGTTCGACTCCGTCGCCGCCGCCAAGTGCAAGTTGATGGCCACCGACCTGCAGTGCAAGGTCATCGACGAGTGCCTGCAGCTGCACGGCGGCTACGGCTTTATGTGGGAATACCCAGTGGCTCGCGCCTTTGCCGACTCCCGCGTGCAGCGCATCTACGCCGGCACTAACGAGATCATGAAACTGATCATTGGTCGCGAACTGATTCGCTAAACGCCGTTTGCCAACGCCACTGCAGCAGTGCAAGGGTCGCCTCGGCGGCCCTTTTTTGTGCCCGCCAATTTGCCCCCGCCGTCAACATCACACACACTCAAGGTATGATCACCCCAGTTACGCAGCTGCCCTATGCCCTGCTCGCCGCCTTTACCGGGCCAGGCTGCGCGGGCAACCAGGCCCTGGTGGCTCTCCACCACCAACCACTCAGCAGTGCCGCCATGCAGTCCACAGCCAAGCGACTACTGGATCGCCACCCGGCCACTGCCTGTGCCTTTGTGTCACCCATGCCGCTGGCCAGTGCACCGGATCACTACCAACTGCGCAGTTTTCACGCCGGCGGCGAAATCCAGCTATGCGGCCACGCACTGATTTGCGCCGCCCATTGGCTGTGGCAACACGCGCCTGCCGACGGCGAGTCACTGCGTTTTAATTTACCGGCCTGCCAATACCAGGTCAGTGCCCAGCGCGACGGCGACGAACTTTACATTGACCTGCCGGCCACCACATGCCGCAGCGGCGCGCCGCCCACCGGCCTCGCCGACCTGCTCGGCAGCGACATTGTCGCCGTCGGCTACAGTCAGCAGCTGCCCGGTATCCTGTTGGTGGAAATTGCCGAGGAGGCCGCACTGCGCCGCTTCAACCCCGGCGCCGAGGCGATCCTGGCCATCACCCGCGACTGCCTGCTACTAACCAGCGCCAGCCAACGGCCCGCTATCGACATCGTCAGCCGCTATTTCACCCCGGCCTTCGGCGCGTTGGAAGACCCGGCAACCGGGTCCGCCCACACACTGCTGGCTCCCTGGTGGCAGCGACGCCTTGGCGAGCGCCCGCTGCACTGCCTGCAAGCCTCGGCGGCGGGAGGCCGACTGCGCATCCAGCAACAGCAAAATCGCGTACGCATCTGGGCAAAGTGCACTACAATTTTAGTAAGCGCCATTCCCAGCTGACCGCGCCGCAAAGCGAGCCTCAACACGCCACTACGGCAGGAGGAGACCATGCTCGATAGCCCGGGGCCAATTGCCAACGAACTCTGCGAAAGCCATTCCCCTACCGCCCGCTTTCAGCAGGCCCGCTGTGACTCGCTGACCTTGTCCTCGCCGCTCAGTGAAGAGGACTGCCAGCTGCAGTCCATGCCCGATGCCAGCCCGGCAAAATGGCATTTGGCACACACCACCTGGTTCTTTGAAACCTTTTTACTCGCGCCGCTGCGCGACAACTACCAGCCCTACGACCCCGACTTTGCGCTGTTGTTTAACAGCTACTACAACGTCATTGGCGCTCAGTTTAGCCGCCCTCAGCGCGGGCTGTTGTCGCGACCGAGCCTCGATCAAGTGCTCCGCTATCGCGACCATGTCGACCGTCATATGTTGACGCTGCTGCAGCAGGACAATGTCCCCAGCGAACTCATCGAACTGGGTATACAGCATGAGAAGCAGCACCAGGAACTGCTGCTGATGGATATCAAACACGCCTTCTACCAAAATCCGAGCTACCCCGCCTACCACCGCCCCACCACTGCTCGCCAAGCTTTGGGCTCGCAACCGGCCGTGAGCTGGTCGCATTTCGACGAAGGCTTGGTCGAGATTGGCGCGGGCCGCGGCGGTTTTAGTTTTGATAATGAGCGCCCCGTCCACAAGGTCTGGCTTAACGCCTATGAACTCGCCAACCGGCCAGTCAGCAATGGCGACTTTATCGCCTTCATCGAAGACCGGGGCTACCAACGTCCCGAATTCTGGCTGTCGGACGGCTGGGCACTTATTCAGAGCGAGCAGCGCCGCGCCCCCCAATACTGGCAGCGCCACGAGGGTAAATGGTGGGAGTTCAGTTTAATGGGCCTGCGGCCACTGCACCGAGCGCAAAGCCTCTGCCATATTAACTTTTACGAGGCCGCCGCCTACGCCAACTGGGCGGGGGCGCGCCTGCCCACAGAAGCCGAGTGGGAACACGCCAGCCACAGCGTCGCCCTGCAGGGTCACTTTGCCGATCGCGGTTACTACCACCCCGAAGCCGCAGGCCCGGAACCACTGGCGCAGCTATTTGGCGATATTTGGGAGTGGACTAATAGCAGCTACCAGCCCTACCCCGGCTTTACGCCCTTTGCCGGTAACGCCGGCGAATACAGCGGTAAATTTATGGCCGGCCAGTACGTGCTGCGCGGCGGCGCCTGCATCAGCCCCGCCGACCACCTGCGCCACAGCTATCGCAACTTTTTCTATCCCCACCAGTACTGGCAATGCGCTGGTCTGAGATTAGCCCGCGATGCGGCCTAGCAGGCACTGCTGCAGTCAACAAATTCAATAAGCAGGGAGAGCTTATGTACCATCCCCCAAATACGGCTATCGCCAGCCAGCATCAAGATTTCTTCCGCGATGTACTCGAAGGCCTGCGCAAACCGCAGAAAACCCTGCCCTGCAAATATTTCTACGATGCCCGCGGCTCTGCACTATTTGAAAAAATCTGCGCGCTAGATGAGTACTACCTAACACGTGCGGAAGTGGAAATATTACACGACTGCAGCCATGAAATTGCCGCCGCATTGGGCGACTTCGACTGCATTATTGAGCCGGGCGCCGGCAGCTGCAGCAAAGTGCAGCGATTGCTCGACGACCTACCGCAACTGCGCAGCTATATCCCCATGGACATCTCGACGGCGGCGCTAGACCGAGCAGTGACTGAACTTGAGCAACGCTTCCCCAAGTTGGAAGTTCGCGCGGTTGCCGGCGACTTTACCGACAACAACTGCCTGCACAATATCGCCAATCAGCAACACATCGGGCAGCGCCGCCTGGTATTTTTCCCCGGCTCTACCATCGGCAATTTCACTGCCAGAGAATCACTGGGGGTATTGCGCTGGTTGCGAGAATTAGCGGGTGATAACGGCGCCGTCCTCCTCGGCGCTGATCTGATTAAGTCCCGCGACCGCCTGTTAGCCGCCTACAACGACGCCGAAGGGGTCACCGCCGAATTCAACAAAAACATATTGCGCCGTATCAACCGCGAGCTGGCTGGCGACTTTAATGTCGACGACGGTTTTGCCCACCGTGCCGTTTTCAGTGAACAGCACTGCCGCGTTGAAATGCAGCTGGTCGCGCGCCGTGCGCAGAGCGTGACCATTGGCGGAGAAATACTGCAATTTCATCGCGGTGAACATATCCACACCGAGAACTCACACAAGTACAGCAAGCAACTGATCGCGCAACTGTCCTCGTCCGCCGGTTTAACCGTTGCCCAACATTGGCAAGACAGCCGCGGTGATTTTGCTCTTTTCTTGCTGAGCGCGGACTAGTACTTCGCCTATAATGGCCAGTCGGCGTCTATAGAGCGCAAAAACAAGAGACCCAGCATGGCCGATTGGCAGTGGCGAAAAACCGCCGACTACTTCAGTTTACAGTGGCCGCAATTGCGCCCCTGCCTCAGCTCGGCGGTACTTAACGGTGGCCTATGCCAGGCGCGCTCTCTGATTAATCTGCGCGTCAGTGGCGATGCCCCGTCACCGCTGCTCACCCCCGAACAAAGCCTGTATCAGGCCGCCCAGCAGTATCGGCTGGCCGACAACTGCGTCGGACTAATGACCGCCGCGTCGATGAACTCCCTGCGCATCCGCGAGGCCTGCCTCCACGGTGTGGCCCTGGCGATATTCGTCAGCTGCGGACTCAGCAATGCCCGACGCGCCGGCGACCCCCACGACTGGCAGCCCGAGCACGCCCCCCGTATCGGCACCATCAACAGTGTATTGATCACCGACCTGACGCTGCCGGTCGCCACCATGGTAGAACTGCACGGTCTGCTCAGCGAAGCCAAGGCCGCAGTGTTGCAAGAACTGGATATTCGCAGCCCGCGCAGCGGAAAAGTCGCCACCGGCACCGGCACCGATGCCTGTGTGGTAATTGGCGGCCACGGCCGCGAAGAAAAGTGGTTTGGCAAGCACACCGAGGCTGGCGCGCTATGCGCGCAATTGTATATGGACGCCCTGCGCTGCAGTATTGAGCGCAGTCCCTAAGGGCACAAGCGGCTTCCCTAAACACCGCCCTCATTGGCTTTGGCGGCGGCGCGCTGGGCTTTTTTCTCGGCGCGACGGCGACTGAAAAACGCCTGCACGATGGCGCTGCTCTCTTCGGCCAATACCCCGCCCCGCCACTGCACCACATGGTTCAATTGCGGCTGTGCAAACAACTGTAAGTGGCTACATACCGCACCGGCTTTGGGCTCATCTGCACCGTAGACCACCCTCGCAATACGGCTGTGAACAATTGCCCCGGCGCACATCGCGCAGGGCTCAATGGTGACATACAGCGTGGCGCCGGGCAGGCGGTAGTTATCGGCAGCGATCGCCGCCTGACGCAAGGCGATAATTTCGGCGTGGGCACTGGGGTCGCGACTGGAAATCGGCCGATTAAAGCCCTCACCCAGCAGCCGATCGTCGCGCACAACCAGCGCACCCACTGGCACCTCGTTGCGCTGCTGAGCCTGCTGCGCCAGTTCAAGGGCGCGTGTCATCCAATATTCGTCGTTGTACACGGGCATACCGAGAGCGAGTGACTGTAAGGCAATTTTACCGCAGTTAATCGCGGCCGGGGACCTATTTCGCCCCTTTGCAGACCGGCCAGCCTAGCCAGCCGGGCCCGCTTGCGGCTCTGCAGTGGCAGTCACACGATTAGGGCAGCTTTTCCCCTGCTCAATATCGGTAAGATTCTGCAGGGTGGTCATTGCGATTTTTTCTAAAGCGTCAATGGAAAAGAACGCCTGGTGGCCGGTGATCAGCACATTGGGGAAGGTCAGCAAACGGGCAAACACATCGTCTTCAAGAATTTTATCTGACACATCCTCAAAAAAGATATCCGCCTCCTCCTCATAAACATCGAGCCCCAGATAGCCAATTTTCCCGCGCTTTAAATGCTCGATAACGGCGGCGGTATCAACCAAGGCCCCTCGACTGGTGTTGATTAACATCACCCCATCTCGCATCGCGGAGATAGCACTGTCATCGATCAGATGGACGGTCTCAGGTGTTAGCGGGCAGTGCAGGCTGAGCACGTCTGCCCGCGTCAACAGCTCATTGAATTCGATGTATTCGACGCCGTTGGCAATACAATTCTCATTGGGAAAGGGATCACAGGCGATCACTTTGCAGCCAAAACCAAGCATGATTTGGCAAAATACCGAGCCTATCCTGCCCGTTCCGACCACCCCCACCGTTTTCGTATTCAGGTTAAAACCCAGCAGCCCCTCTAGAGAAAAATTACCCTCGCGCACGCGATTATACGCCCGGTAGATTTTGCGATTCAGCGCCAGAATTAAGGCCACAGCATGTTCAGCAACGCCGTGGGGAGAGTACTCGGGAACACGCACCACTGTTATCGCCAGGCGAGTCGCGGCGTCGAGATCAACATTGTTAAATCCCGCGCACCGCAGTGCCACGGTACGGATACCGCAAGCCGCTAATTTTTCCAAGCAGGCTTGATCCAAGTCGTCATTAACGAAGGCACACACCGCATCAAAGCCCGCCTCCAGGTTCGCCGTCATCGCATTCAGGTGCGCATCAAAGTAAACAAGGTCGTGGCCAAACTGGCTATTGATACGGGAAAAGAACATCCGGTCATAGGACTTGGCGCCAAAAACGGCAACTTTCATAGGCTGCTACCCCACTCTGCGCTCCGCCAGCACTCGCGCACTCTCTAACACTAGCCTATATATCCACCATTACGAGGTGGGCAGCACATTGGTTTGCGCCGTCGACCTAAGGCTTGCTGAATTCGTCTTAGTAGCGCCTTGCTCTTCGCACATTGGGGCAGAGCGCAGGCTACCGACACAAAACATCGGCCTTCATGTCATAGAGAATTTTCAGTACCTCGGCCTGTTCACGCTCGCCACAGTTCAGAGTTTTCATCGCCGCCAGCACATCATCGAGCAGCGCAATAAACTCGCCGGGGCTGATATTCATCCCTGCGTGAGCGCTGGCCATATCCTTGCCCTTGTACGTAGCAACGCCGCTCAGGCCGGTACAAAAAAACTCTGTTGCACTGGCTTTAAGCGCTTGGCGAGACATTTTCGCATGCCGAAAACGCGTGCCGACCAGCGGGTTTGCATAGTGATTGTCGACAACGTGTTCAGTGAGCGTGCGCCCCCCTCACGTCCACCCAAACGATCAAATAGCGAAGCGTCTTCCATGCCAGTCTCCTTGCGCATGGGCAATGCGCTCACGTTGACCGTACACCCGGACTTGCTAGCCCTCAATACGCCATTGTACGAGTAGGGATCCATTTGGCAGGCAGCGGGCTGACGGTGAACAAAGAGACGCCCACACTTCGCCCCGGCAAAGCTAGCCGCTTGCTGGGGCACTTAGCGAGTAATTCAGTGGGGAATTCCGTGAGCCGGCAGCGAGTTGATTCACAAGGCGAAAGGCGGCAACTAAGCAAGGGGCAAGCATACATGCGTTGCACGGCTGCCCCCAGTGTTGCCTAGGCGGGCTACTAGCTAGATTTGACGCTCAACAATCAGTTGCTTCGGCTTGGGCATTGGCACCCATTCGAAGTCGTGCTGATGATTCTCCGGCAAGCGGTACTGATGGTTAGCGAGCAATTGATGCATAAAACACTTACTCAGCATCACGGCAAAATGCATGCCTATGCACTTATGCGCGCCGCCGCCGAAGGGTAAAAACGCAAAGCTGTGGTTTTTGTGCTCGGCCCGCTCGCTGGAGAAACGCTCCGGGTCAAATTTCGTCGGCTCCGTCCAATACTTGGGGTCGTAATGATTGTGGATGGGCGAGGTAAAGATCATGGTATCCGCCGGCACCCGATGACCATCGAGTTCACACTCGCGAATGCTGCGGCGCGGCGTCAAACTAACAGACGGACGAAGTCGCAAACACTCATTGATCACCCTATCCATGACCGGCATTTTTCCAAGGTCATCGTAGTCCAAAAACGGCTTGTCCAGGCTTTCACATTCTTCACGCAATGCCTGCTGCCACTCGGGGTGCATCGCCGTATAGTAAATCATATGGCACAGCAGCGAGGTGGTGGTATCGTGGGCGGCAAACAGCAGGAATGA
>JBFKEA010000003.1:0-43829 GCA_041619375.1 Spongiibacter sp.
CGCCACTGTGAGCAGCTTGGCTATCGCCGCTACTGGCTTGCCGAGCACCACAATATGCCCGGCATCGCGTCGGCAGCCACCGCTCTGGCCATTAGCCATGTCGCCGCAGCCACCGCGCACATTCGCGTCGGCGCCGGTGGCATCATGCTTCCCAATCACGCACCGCTGATTGTGGCCGAACAATTTGGCACCCTGGCCTCTCTCTACCCCGGGCGCATCGATCTGGGAGTCGGCCGCGCGCCGGGCACCGACCCGCAGACCGCCTATGCGCTGCGCCGCAATTTACACTCCGACGTCGAGCAGTTCCCGCAAGATGTCGCGGAGCTATTGGGCTATTTCGCCGATGACAGCACACCGCGCGCCGTGCGCGCCATACCCGGTGCAGGTATGAACGTGCCAGTGTGGATACTGGGCTCGAGTCTGTTTGGCGCGCAATTGGCCGCACAACTTGGGCTTCCCTATGCCTTTGCCTCACATTTTTCACCCGCCCAACTACACGATGCTATCGCACTTTACCGCCGCGCATTTCGCCCATCCAAACACTGCGAAAAGCCCTACGTCATGGTCGGCTTTAACGCCTTTGCAGCCGACAGCGCCCCCCAGGCGGAGCTACTCGCGAGTTCGATGCAACAGGCTTTTGTAAACTTACGGCGCGGCACGCCCGGTATGTTAGCACCACCGGTGAGCGGTTTTATGCAGAGCCTGCCGGATAACGCGCAAGCCGAGCTGGCCGCCATAATGCATTGCACCGCGATCGGTGACGGTACCCAAGTAGGACGCGCGATTTGCGACTTTGCCGACAGCACCGGCGCCGATGAAGTTATTATTGCCAGCCAGATGTACGATCACCGGGCGCGGCTGCGCTGCTATGAACTCATCGCGCAAACCATCATGCCCACAGACAGGCGATGAATGAGCCCGACGCGGCGGCACTCAGTTGGAAGCCTCTCCCGGCATAATACCTAGCGGCACGGTATCGCCCTCATGAAAGCTCTCCAGCCACTGCCGAACATCCACCCCCGGCATCGGCGGAGAAATATAGTAGCCCTGCGCCCACTGGCAGCCCCACTCAGACAGCATATGCAATGACGCCGCGTCCTCCACGCCTTCGGCAACCGCCTCCAAGTCAAAGTAGTCCGCCAGCGCCAATGTGGTACGCACAATTTTTTGATCGTCTTCGTCAACGCGGAGCTGACGAACGAAATCGCGGTCAATCTTGATCTCATTCACCGGCATATTTTTTACCTGTGACAGCGAAGAATAGCCCGTGCCGAAATCGTCAATGGCTAGGCCATAGCCCGCCGCGCGAAACTTGTTAAGCAAGCGCATCGCCTCACCAGGATTTTCCATCAACTCGGTTTCAGTGATTTCAAATGCCAATACGCTCGCCGGCAAATCATATTTTTTCCGCTGCGTTTCGATTACATCGAGCATATCTGGGCGCACAATATCCTGCACAGACAGATTCACCGCTACTTGAAGATCCAGGCCGTGCTCTCGCCATAGCGCTAGCTGGGCACAAACTTGGGCAATCACCCAATTACTCAACGCACCAATCAAACCGGCCTGTTCTGCCAAGGGAATAAAATGATCGGGCGATATCGAGCCGTGCTGAGGGTGTTGCCAGCGAATCAATGCCTCCATACGCTCAATGCGGCCGCTGCCCAGGTTGAGTTTCGGCTGATAGAACATTTGCAAACCGGCATGCCAGTCAATCATCGCCACACGCAGCTGCTCAACCAGACTGAGCCGTTTGACATAATCTTCTTCCTGACCGGGTTTGTAACGGTGGAAGTTATAGGGTGCTCGGCGCGCCGAATCTAGGGTAATCTCCAGGCGCCTGAGCAGTGTTTCAGCATTGTCGGCATCGCTGGGGAAGCCCACTATTCCCGTGCAGACATTCAACTCAATATCAAATTTGCTAATCCCGTGGTGGCGGCTCAACTGCATCGCCAAGACCACCGCTGCGACATCGTCTGCCACACCCTCTTTAACGACCGCAATTCCACCGCGATAAAACCGCGCCGCCACGAGGTTCTCACGCTCTAAATAGGCGCCGATATTAACCAGACAGGCATCGGCGATATCCGGCCCGAAGACATCGTTAATCTCGCGAAAATTATTGATATTAATACCGACCAGGTGAAATGGTCGGTCAAATGCACGCGCCTCACTGATCCGCTGACTGACGATGCGCAGCAATTCATTTTGGTTCTTCATGCCGGTCAACAGGTCGTGTGTCGCACGGTAGCGCAGGTTTTCCTCGCGCCGGCGCAGCAGTCCCAACATACTGTCAAAGGCGTAGCTGAGACCGAGAATTTCCTCGGTATTGCTGCGCACCGCCAAACTGTCAATGGGTTGCCCCTCACCATAGGCCTGCAACTGTTTAGTCAACACCGCCAGTGGCTTGGCCAGCGCGTTGGCATGGCGCTGGGCCACCCACCACGCTGACAGCGGTGCCAGCAACAACACGCCCAAACACATTAGCCACCAATAAGTGGGTAACCACCCACTACTACTGAGTATCTCTAGCCGCAGCGGCGGTTGTCCCGCCAGAGTCGGTGACAACAGATAATGCTGACCAACGCGCCGCCCCACCCCCGCCTCGTCATCGGGACTAATACGCACGACAAGGTGCTCGGCACTGAACACACCAAACTGCAGCCCCGAAGCGGTCAAGAGACCGCTAAGCAGCGGCAAGTCCAGAGCTCGCCCCAATACCAGTATGCGCTCGGAAGCCTCTGGCCAATGCCGAAAAAGTAATTGATAAACGCGGCCGTTAGCATGCCAGTAGCCCACCACATCGGCCCCGCTCAGCAAGGTAGCAAGTTGTTGTTCACTCAATAGAGGTAATCCCTGCCACTCGCTGGACTGCCAAAGCAGAGCACCGGTTTCGCTGAATAGCGCCGCGTGAAAAGGAATATTTTCCAGCAGCAGCGGTGCAGCGCCGCGAAGCTGCTGGCGAAAACCTGGCGCTTGCGGCAGTTCGCTCATTGCCGCATGCAGTTGCCCAGCACTGCGCCGAAGAACAATAGGCAGCTCAGCCACTGCGCCCTCCGCGCGCTGTTGCAGCTGACGCTTAGTCTCTGCATAAAACGGCATACTGCAAACCAGCAACATGGCTAGGGCAGTCAGAAATGCAGTGGCCGTCAGCGGCGTGGATATACGCTGACGCAAATTAACAACTTGTCCCATTGGTATCCTTGCGCCCTAGACCTAAAACAACACTCAGGCATGAGCACAGACTCTTGCGCCGAGCTCAATTTATAAGAGTATTAGTGAATACACTGCGGTGATAACTATTAGCATAATGAGAGGTACACGGCCGCTGCGCAAGGCTAGGAATAGCAGCGGCGCAAAAATTAACGCCGCCAGCTGGCGCGGCGCCGCCAACAGCAGCGGATTTAACCAGGCGGCCGCCAACATCCCAACAGCGACAGCATTGACGGCGGTGATGGCCGCCACTACCCGCGGCCGCCTCGCCAGCTCCTGCCACACCGACCGCAAACCCAGCAACAACAGAAAGCCGGGCATAAACACGCCGGCGCATGCCAATAAGGCCGAGTACAAAGCAGTGGCCGGCGACAAGCTCGCCCCGAGATACGCGGCCAGTGAAAACATCGGACCGGGTACCGCCTGCGCGCCGGCATAGCCGAGAATGAATGACTCATCGCTTAACGCCCCAGCCAAAAATGATTGCAGTAATGGCAGGGCCACATGTCCACCACCAAACACCAGGCTGCCGACAAAGTAAAACTGGCTGAACACCCAGGAGCCATTCCATAGCGACACGCCAAGCAGCGCGGCGAACAGTATTAACGCCCATCGCCCCGAGCCGCTATAGCGCAGTGCCGGGACATTCTCACTGGGCGCTGTAGCGCCAGCGTAGCGATAAGCCACCAGTCCTGCCATGGCCATCAACACAAATTGCAGCGCCGGGTGCATCGCCACTGACAGCAGTAGCGCGCTACACACTGCGGCGGCTCCCAGCAGCGGTCCGCGGCAAAACTGCCTAGCCATATTGATCAATGCATCGGCCACAACAACGACCGCGAGCAATTTCATACCGGCAATAAGGCTGGATAACCAATCCGGGCGCTCATTCAAAGCGAACACCGCTAGGCCGTACATCAAAAGAAACGAAGGGAGAGTAAAACCGACAAATGCCGCGATTGCGGCGGGCAGCCCACCGCGCTGCAGTGCGATGGCAAAACCGAGTTGGCTGGATGCCGGACCCGGCAGAAATTGGCACAGCGCCAATTGGCTAGCGAACTCTTCCTCGCTCAGCCAGCGCCGCTGGTCAACAAATAATTTTCGAAAATAAGCAATATGAGCCGTGGGGCCGCCAAAGCTGACACAGCCGAGCAGCAAAAACTGCAAAAATATTCGCGCGGTCACAATGCTCCTCCGACATAACCGATCGCCGCAGTTTAATTCAGCACTGCGACCGCGCTCAAATTGCTAGTCTTTTTTACGCAGTTTTATCGGCCGCTTACTGGGCTCCTTGCCCACCACCTTAGCCTTGCCTGGCTTGTCGGTTTTGCGCGGTTTTTTGCCCGCTGGTGGACCGGCCTTACGCGGCTTGCGCATCGGCGTCTCAGGCAGCTCACCGGTGAATCGGCTCATGCCCAGCTCCTGCCCAGCCACCCGTGGCGACTGCAGAGACTGCAATACATCGTCGGGCATATCCGCCGGCAAATCGACCGTGCTGAATGTGTCAAACAGCTGGATACGACCAATATAATCGCTGTCGATACCGGCTTCGTTGGCAATCGCACCGACAATATTGCCAACGCCCACACCGTGCTTGCGGCCTACCTCAATACGAAAACGCTCCATGCCGCTTTCCGGGCCAGCCTTGCGCGATGACTTGCCGTCTCGCGCAGGCTTGTCCCGCAAAGGTCTTTCCGCCGCCAGCTTGCTCGGCTTGGGATCGCCCTTCATCATCAAGTCTTTATCGCCCTGAGCTAAGCGAGCCAATGCTGCGGCCACATCCAGTGGTTCAACGCCCTGCTCTTCACAAAAGCTTTGCAACATGTCGCGATACAGCTCTTTTTCGCGACCGCTTTCCAGTGCAGCCAACAATTTAGCCTGAAAGCGCTGTACCCGCAGGGCATTAATCTCTGCCGC
This sequence comes from Spongiibacter sp., assembly GCA_041619375.1. Taxonomy (GTDB): domain Bacteria; phylum Pseudomonadota; class Gammaproteobacteria; order Pseudomonadales; family Spongiibacteraceae; genus Spongiibacter. The sequence continues at coordinate 5,131 of JBFKEA010000003.1, forward strand.
TCCCGGCAAGCCCATTTCTTCAATACGCTGGCGCGTGGCCCGCTCGATAGATTGCAGCATGCGGCGTTCGCGCGGCGCGACGAACAAAATGGCATCGCCACTGCGGCCAGCGCGGCCGGTACGGCCAATGCGGTGGACGTAGGCTTCGGTATCATAGGGAATATCATAGTTAATCACGTGGCTGATACGGTCTACGTCAAGACCACGCGCGACCACGTCAGTCGCCACTAAAATATCCAGGCGAGAACTCTTTAGCATTTCCACCGTGCGCTCGCGCTGGGCCTGGGCGATATCACCGTGCAACTCGGCGGCGGCATAACCGCGGCCCTGCAGCTTTTCAGCCAGCTCAGTTGTCGCCAGTTTGGTGCGCACAAAAATGATCATGCCGTCAAAATCTTCGGCTTCCAACATTCGGCACAGCGCATCGAATTTGCTCGCACCGCGGGCCAGCCAATAACGCTGGCGAATACTCACCGCGGTACTGGTCGCCGTCTTAATGGTGACCTGCTCGGGGTCCTTTAAATAGGTGTTAGCAATGCGCCGCACCGCCGAGGGCATGGTAGCCGAAAACAGCGCAATCTGCCGGTTTTCCGGCGTCTGCGACATGATCCATTCTACGTCGTCAATAAAACCCATACGCAGCATCTCATCGGCCTCATCCAAGACCAAATGCGTCAGGCCATCTAATTTGAGCGTGCCGCGACGAATATGGTCCATCACGCGGCCAGGCGTGCCCACAACAACCTGAACACCGCGCTTCAAAGCATCGAGCTGCTCGCGGTACCCCTGGCCTCCGTAGATAGACAGTACTTTTAAGCCCTTCAGGTGCTTAGCGTAACTCTGGATAGCCTCGGCAACCTGAATGGCCAACTCGCGGGTCGGTGCCAGTATCAGCGCCTGCGTCGTTTTACTGCCTAAGTCCAGCATTGACAGCATCGGCAATGAAAATGCCGCGGTTTTGCCGGTACCCGTCTGGGCTTGACCCAGTACATCGCGGCCCTGCAGCAGCAAAGGGATCGTCGCAGCCTGAATGGCGGAGGGGCGCTCGTAGCCCAGCTCGGAGACCACAGTCTCCACAGCCGGGTGGAGGCCAAGTTCAGTAAAGAGGGGAAGTTCCGCTTCCGCGGTAACGGCGTTGCTCATAATTTGGGCCTGATCTGGTGGTCGAGGGGTGACGCGCGGCTAATTCGGCGTCAGACGAACACAGTACCGGCGGGGGCGCAAATTATACGCGCTGTGGCCGCAAAATACCCGACCTTAAGTGTGATCATTGCGGTATTTATGCGCAGCCCCTTGTCATCCAAGCACCACGCTAGTCGCGACCAATGCCCGCCAGCTCAGCGCGACAATGCGCCGGTATTTCGCCTTTTTGCTGAGCCGTGTAATCAAAGTAGACCAATACTGCCGTTCCAGTGGCCGTCAACTCCCCGCGCTGCCAGAGCTCATGACTAACCGTGAACGATGTTTTACCAATATGGCTCACCCAGCTGCGCACCTCTACCGGGTACTCATGATAAGTCTGGGCGACAAACTCTACGTCGATTTTGCGCAGAATCAAATTCCAATGCTTTAAGCTCAACTCGGGGTTAAAAATTTTAAAGATCGGCGTGCGCGCCGTTTCAAACCACTTGGGAATCACCGTGTTATTAATATGGCCGAGGCCATCAGTCTCGTAAAACCGTGGAGACAACTCACAGCGCAACATACCCCTACCCCTTATTTAAACCGTGTGATCCAGCCAGTACACAAACATGCAGGCCCAAAGCACCACCGCCGCAACCACTGCGGAAAAAGCCTTATTGGCGATCTCGCTATCGCGCCGACGCTGCTCCGCCACATACAACAACAAGATCGACAACAGCGTCTGCAGCGCCAACAGCAGACTGGCATCTTGCCAAGAATAGCGCGCCCCGGCCACCGACAGGGGGTGAACCATTACCAGTAGCGCTAGCGCCAAGCCCAGCGCACCAAGGCCGCCAGTCAAACCCACCGTCAGTGACTTCATCGCCTTCCCCAGCCAGCCAAACAATCAATCAATAGTAAAGGCTAACTATCCGAAAGCAAGCGACGAACAAGCACCCCGCGCCAGCGGGCACTGTGGTGAGGTAGTAAACAGGACAATTGCGCGCAGTGGCGCTAAAAATGACGGCGAGCCGACGACGAAGCCGTGAAGAAAATCCCAATTAAACCGCAGTGTGCGCGTTGAGTTCACCTAGGCCCTCGAATAACACCTCAACATGGTGGGCACCATTAGTGGCGATCACTTTGCGGATACGAATCGACCCCAGTCGACCATCTCTTAACCGAATATGGTATTCCTGTGCCTGCAGCACCTCCCCGCGATCGCGCGACAAATGCAAACACCCACTCCAACCTACATAGGCTTGGTCAGCAAGAATATACATAGGCACATTACTGAGTAGCTCCCTGCCCTCATGTAATACATCGCCGTGGGTCAAATCCATTGACAACCTCCGCAGCAATAAATAAGTGCCTATACCTATTGGCACGGGCGACAGCATTTGTTATAGCACGCTACAACATCTGGCCCCACCTTTTCTTTATATCAAAGGGTGTTAAGACACCCTTTGTTAATACCGTAGAATTACAGCGCTAGCTTACGCAGGAAAATAGCGGCTAATCGTATCGACAACGCAAGCCGGGCGATCTCCGCCCTCAATTTCAATAGTCACCCGCACTACCGATTGCACGCCGCCCTTTAGCTCCTCGGCCGACAACAACTCACCAACGCCGCGCACCCGGGAGCCCACGGGGACTGGCGCGGGGAAGCGAATGCGCTCGCAACCAACATTCACACCCATGGAAATACCCTGCACATCGATAATCTGCGGCAAAAACAAGTTGACCAGCGACAAGGTTAAGTAGCCGTGTGCTATACACTTACCAAAGGGACCGTCTTTGGCCCGCTCTGGGTCGGTGTGTATCCACTGGTGGTCACCGGTGGCATCGGCAAACAGATTGATACGCTGCTGATCGATCTCCAGCCACTCGCTATTGCCAAGGTGCTCACCAACGGCAGCCAACAGGGCCGACGGCGTGGAAAAAACTCTACTCATATTTACATTCCCATTACCGAGACCACGAAAGGTGCTTGCGCAGTCGTATTTTCATGGCGATAACTTTACCATCGGCCCGACCGCAGCCGGCATCGTCTATGCGGGTGAAGAAAGGCGGTTTCGGCGTATAAAATGCTAGGCGAAGCCATAGATATTGGAGAACTAATGACAAACAGCCTGCACTGGCTACAGGCAAACCTACCCAGTTTGGCGGCTGTCATTGCCGCCACCATTGCCATTCTGGGCCTGCTGTCTGCACTGGAGGCTATACTGAAAACCCGCACCGCCCAGGGCGCAGTAGCCTGGGCAATTGTTTTAATAGGCTTCCCCCCCCTGTTTGTGCCACTGTACTGGATTTTCGGGCGCCGAAAATTTCGCGGTTATGCCATGGCTAAGCGAGGCGACACTCGCGCCATCGACGAGCTGGTTCGCAAGCTCGGTCCCGATTTTGCCGGACTGGAAACCTACCCCGGCAGGACGGACTCGAGATTGCGAGCGCTCAATCGCCTGAGCACCCTGCCCTTCAGTCGCGGCAACAAGGCCCGGCTGCTGATTGATGGCGACCAGGCCTTTGCGGATATATTCGCTCACATACGCCGTGCCCAGCACTATGTTCTGCTGGAATTCTATATTGTTCGCGATGACAGCATCGGCCGCGAGCTCGCCGAATTGTTAATCGACAAGGCCGCACAAGGTGTCGCTATTTATTTCATCTACGATGAAATTGGCAGCCTCAAACTGCCTCGTCACTACACCCAGAAGCTTCGCCAGGCCGGCGTCAAGATCGTGCCCTTCAATAGCACTAAAGGGATTGGCAACCGCCTACAGCTGAACTTTCGCAACCACCGAAAAATTGTCATCTGTGACGGCGACTACGCCGCCATCAGCGGCATGAACATTGGCGACGAATACCGCCACCAACACCCGGTACTCAAGCCCTGGCGCGATACCGGATTGGCGATGAACGGCCCCATCGTTCAGGCTGTGCAACTCACCTTTGCCGAAGATTGGTACTGGGCCAACGAATCGCTGCCGACGCTGAATTGGACACCAACCGCCTGTCACAGTGGCGACCAGCAGATGCTAATCATTGGCACCGGTCCAGCCGATAATATCGAAAGCTGCGCGCTGTTTTTTGAAACACTCATTCACCAGGCCGTCGAGCGCCTGTGGATTGTCAGCCCCTATTTCGTGCCCGACACGGCAACTATCCACGCCTTGCAGCTGGCGGCCATGCGCGGTGTCGACGTGCGTATCATGCTGCCAGAGCAACCTGACAAGCTCACGATTAAGCTCTCGTCCTATACCGCTATTCGCGAAACCCTGCCCCACGGCGTGCAGTTCTACTACTACCAATGCGGGTTCTTGCATCAGAAAGTGCTGTTAGTAGATGATGACATCGCCGCAGTCGGAACCGCCAACTTGGACAACCGTTCGTTCCGGCTGAATTTTGAAATTAGCGCGCTGGTCTACGATCGCGCCTTTGCAGGAGAACTCGCCGAGATGCTAGAACGCGACTTTGCGCAGTGCCGACAGCTGCTGCCCGGCGAAGCCGCGCGCTGGTCGCTGATGCGACGACTGGCCAGCCGCTGCGCTTATTTATTTGCACCGCTGCAATAACCGCCATGTCCCAACTGCAAGCACTTTACGCCTGCCCCGATTGCGACCTGCTGCAACACCTGCCGCCGCCGCGCGCCAAGCAGCGCGCTCACTGCCCGCGCTGCGCGGCGGTTATCGCCGAACCCCCGCCGCGCTTTGCCCAACTCAGCCTGGCGAGCGCACTATGCGGGCTGATTTTATTTCTGCCGGCAACCACGCTACCCATACTGCGCTTCACCCTAGCCGGCCAAACCGGCAGTAACACACTAGCCGAGGGCGTCTTGCGACTTTGGCAACAGGGCTTTGAACTGCTATCGCTGCTGGTGTTGCTGTGCTCTCTGCTGGCACCGCTTTTACACCTACTGCTAAACAGCTTTATCGGTCTGTGCCAGCTGCGCCAACGCTGTCCCGCCCACTTCGCGCCATGCATCAAACTCAGCCACTTTATGCAGGAGTGGAGCATGCTCGAGGTTTATGCCATCGGGATTCTCGTGGCTTACGTTAAAATGATGAACGATGGCGACATCGAAATCCTCAGCGGCAGCTACTGCTTAGCGGGGCTGATGATCAGTTTGATTCTCTGCGCGCAGAGTTTCAACAGCGAGCGCGCCTGGCAATTCTGGGAACAGTACCGGCCATGACTCAACAGATTAGCGCCAAACAACAGGGAATCGCCCGCTGCAGGCAGTGCTCGCTGCTCAGCGCCATGCCCCGTGGTGAGCACCCGGCGCGCGCGCACTGCCCCCGCTGCGCCAGCCCATTATTTTACCGACGCCATCACAGCGTGCAGCGCTCTCTGGCACTGTGCGTCGCCGCCGCGCTGCTATTGGTACCCGCCAATATGCTAACCATCATGACCGTGGTGAACCTCGGCCAGGGCGTACCCGACACCATAATGTCCGGCATTGTGCGGCTGTGGCAGGCCGATTTGCGGGCAATTGCAGCGGTAGTCTTTATCGCCAGCATTTTGGTACCTATTATCAAAATCGTTGCGCTACTGTTGCTGATGACCGTAGTACAGTTCCGCCTGCCGCTCAGTAAACCGCAATGCACTGCACTCTACCGTTTCGTCCACCTCATTGGCCGCTGGTCGATGCTCGACTTGTTTATGATTTCAATCTTGGTCACCGTGGTCAGCCTGGGCAATATCGCCACCGTTGACACGGGCCCCGCCGCCACCGCATTTGCCGCCGCCGTGGTATTAACCATGCTTGCCGCCAACAGTTTTGACCCGAGACTTATCTGGGATTTGGAATACCATGACTGATCCAGCCACGCACTACCCACAAGCTGAGTTACGCCACAAAAAGCGCCTGTCGGCGGTGTGGCTGCTCCCCTTGGTCGCCGCGGCCATTGCGCTGTGGCTACTCTATGAAAACCTCAGCAACAGCGCCCTACAGGTGCAGGTTCATTTCGCTGACGGCAGCGGAATCAGCGCGGGAAAAACACCTGTCGTCTACCAAGGCATTACCGTTGGCAACGTCAGCCAGTTACAGCTCAATGAAGATTTAAACGGTGTTACCGCCAGTCTAGAGCTGCAGACACAAGTCGAACCCTTAATCCGCAGCGGCACCCGTTTTTGGCTGGTCAAACCACAGATATCCCTATCGGGCATCTCCGGCCTCGACACCTTGGTCGCCGGCAACTACATCAGCTTTCAACCCGGCGACGGTAAGCCCGCGCAGAAGTTTACCGCGCTGGCCGAGCCGCCCGCCTTCGCCAACAACGCCAATGGATTGCGACTGATGCTGGAAGCCGAGCAACTCGGTTCGCTGTCCATCGGTGCGCCCGTGCTCTACCAGCAGATTGATGTCGGCGACGTAGAGGGCTATACCCTGACGAACAATGGCGTTGAGATTGCACTACGCATCGACCCGCGCTATCAGCAGCTGGTCACCAGCAACAGTCGCTTTTGGAATCACAGCGGTATTAAAGTACAAGCCAGCCTGCAGGGGTTGAAGGTCGACACCGGCTCACTGGCCAGTGCACTGGCTGGCGGCGTCGCCTTTGACAGCCCCGGCGAAGGTGAATCGGTCAGTGATGGCCAGCGCTTCACGCTGTTTGAAAATCGCGCCCAGGCCCAGGGCAGTCGCCGCACGGTGGTCGAATTCGCCAATGCAGAAGGCCTTAACGAAGGTGCCGAACTGCGCCTGCAAGGCCTGCGTATTGGCCGCGTCGAAACCGTTCGCTTCCAAGCCCAAGGCCCCAACGCGGGCACCGAAGCCGAGCTGCGCATTAACGCTCCCTACTACAAGTACCTGAACGAGAACAGCAGCTTCTGGCTAGTGAGTCCACAAGTATCCGGTGACGGCATTGAAGGGCTAGACACTCTGCTGGGCGGCCCCTATGTGGCAGCGCTAACCGATGGCCAGCCCGGCGAGCTCGCCGACCGCTACCGAGCATTGCTTAAACCACCCGAGAAACGCATCGCCGCGCCGGGCCTGCGGGTCACTTTGGAGGCCGACGAACTGAATTCCGTCAGCGTCGGCAGCAAAATTTACTACCGAAAAATTGCCGTTGGCCAAGTGGAAAGCGTCAAGCTCAGCAAACACGGCGTCGAGATCAACGCCTTCATTCATCAGCGGTACGCCCACCTGCTGCATCGCGAATCACTGTTCTGGAATGCCAGTGGTATCAGTATCAGTGGCGGCCTCGGTGGCCTGGACGTCAAAGCCGAATCGCTGGCCACCATTATTGCCGGCGGCATCGCCTTCCACACGCCAGAAGTCAAAGCCCCACAAGCCGCTTGGGAAGGGCTGCGCTACACCCTTCACCGCGACTACGAAAGTAGCTTTGCCGACAAAGGCCGGGAAATTCTCTTGTACTTTGCCAGTGGCGTCAGCCTCAGCAAGGGCACCGAGCTCAAGTACGAAGGTATCAAAGTGGGAGAAGTCACCGCCGTTGAACTGGATAGCCGTATGCATGGCGTCGTAGTCAGCGCCCGCCTCGCGCCCTCAGCCCGGGCACTGGCCCGCGAGGGCAGCCTCTTCTGGGTGGTTAAACCCGAGCTGGGACTGGTTGGCACGCGCAACCTGGAAACCCTGGTTACCGGCGCCTATATCAATGTTCAGCCCGGCGACGGCGCGCCACAAAGTAGCTTTATCGGCATGGCGCGGCCACCGCGGATTCGCGCCCCCTCCAGAGGATTGAACCTAGTACTCAGCGCAGATCAGCGCGGCTCAATCAAGGAAGGGGTTAAGGTGTTTTACCGCGACATTCCCGTTGGTGAAGTGTTCGGCTATGAACTGTCCTCGGACGCCCGTCGCACCTTGATCCACATTAATATTGAATCCCGCTACGCACCATTGGTTCGTCACAACAGCCGCTTTTGGAACTCCAGCGGCATCGCCGTCAATTTTGGCCTGCTCAGCGGCACCACCATTCGCAGTAAATCAGTGGAATCGCTACTAGAAGGAGGTATTGCTTTTGCCACCCCCGCGCTAAAAGGCGACAACAACCGCCTTGCCCCGATTGCCGAAACCGGCCAGCATTTCCCGCTGCACGCCGAAGTGCAGTCGAGTTGGTTGAAATGGGACCCCATTATTCCACTCGACACGGCCAAACCCTGACGATCAAGGGCGGCCTCGCCACCCTTGTCTTAACAAGTTTTCACACAGCTTCCGAGCAGATAAGGCTAGAATGGCAGACTGTTAGCAGCCGTTCCCTAATTCTTTGGTTGTCCACTGTATTTACAAGAGATTGTCGTTTTGTTGAAACTGCCCAAGCAGGCCATTGCGGTCACTGTGATTATCAGCTTTGCCGTTGTCGTCGCCCTTATACTCTTCGCCCTGCGCCCCGCCCCCCAAGAGCAGGAGCTGGCACCCCACGAATTGCTGATCGACGTTGCCATTGCCACAAAACAAAGCCTGACCATTAATGTTCACAGCCAGGGCAATGTACGACCGCGCACAGAAACCAACCTTGCGGCAGAAGTCGCCGGCCAGGTCATCGACGTATCCCCTCGCTTTGAAAATGGTGGACTGGTGGAGGCCGGCGATATCTTGCTGCGCATTGACGATCGCAACTACCGCGCCGAACTTAAACGCGCCGAAGCCGCTGTGGCAACAGCACACAGCAATTTGTTACAGGAAAAAGGCCGCGCCGCCGTGGCCCGCGAAGACCTTAAAAAATATCCACGCCGCCACGCCAGCAAAGAAGCCCGGGCTCTGGCCCTGCGCCTCCCGCAATTAAACGAAGCAAAAGCGCGACTCAATTCGGCGCTGGCCGACCGCCGCCAAGCGGAAATCAACCTGGAGCGCACTAACATTCGCGCGCCCTATCGCGGCATGATCAAGTCGCGACAGGTCGATCTCGGCCAATTTGTTGCCACCGGCTCGACAGTCGGCCAAATGTTCTCGGTAGATACTGCCGAGGTGCGACTGCCGGTACCGAGCGACCGCCTGAGTTACCTGCAACTGCCTGACAGCAGCGGCGCGGGCAACCAAGCCAAGGTGATATTGGAAAACGACCTAGGCGATCGCTGGCCGGCTAAAATTGTGCGCAGCGAAGGTGTGCTCGATGAACGCAGCCGCGTGCTGTTTGTTGTCGCTCAGGTCGACGACCCCTACCGCTTGAACAGCGAGGGCAAGCCGCTGCGCAACGGCAGCTTCGTAAAAGCGGAAATTGAAGGGCGGAAAATCCCCGACCTCGTTGCCGTTCCCCGCCATATTTTGCGCACCGGCAACCAACTATGGGTGGTCGACGACAAGGAAACACTGCGCAATCGCGACATCAAAGCACTGCGCACCGAAGGTAAAATGGTCTATGTCTACGAAGGCTTGGAAAACAACGACCGCATCTGCCTGTCATCGGTCCCCAGCGCCATCAGCGGCACAGCGGTTAGAGTAAATACCAGCCTGCCGACCAGCGAATTTGTACAAGCTCCCGCCGCCAATATGGCCACCGTTAACGAGGAGCTCAGCGCCCAATGAGTACTCCTGAGCACCTCGACATCCAGCGCGGCATTATTCCCTGGTTTGCTCGCAACAACGTCGCCGCCAACCTGCTGATGCTAGTGATTCTATTTGTCGGCGTTGGTTCGGCACTGAGCATCCAGCGCACGCTGCAACCCGAGTTTGAAATCAATATTATCCGCATTACCGTGCCCTACCCTGGCGCCACCCCCGAGGAAGTAGAAGACGGCGTTATTCTTAAAATCGAGGAAGCTCTGCAGGACATCGACGCCATTCAAAGCATTGAGTCCCGAGCCGATGAGTCCATTGCCAGCATCACGGTTGAGATCTACGAAGATTACGATATTTTGGCCGTTATGGATGAGGTGAAAAGCGCTGTCGACGGGATTGTCAGCTTCCCCGAACAGGCCGAACGCCCGGTAGTCAAACGCCTGGAATTCCAGAACCACACCGTCAGTGTTGAGCTTTACGGCGACTTGGATGAACGCAGCCTTAAATCGCTGGCCGAGCAAATCAAACTGGAAATGCTCCAGGACCCAGACATCTCCTTTGTGCAGATCAATGGTGCTCGCGACTTCGAAATCAGCATTGAAATCCCCGAGCACCGACTGCAGGAATACCAGCTAACTCTCGACGACGTCGCTCAGGCTATTCGCCGTGCATCGCTGGATTTGCCCGGCGGTATGATCAAAACCAACAATGGCAATATCTCGCTGCGTACCCAGGGCCAGGCGCGCCGCCAGCAAGAATTCGAGCGGCTGGTCATCAAGAGCTTCGCAGACGGCACGCGGTTAACGCTTGGCGACATCGCCACCATCCGCGACGACTTTGTTGAGACCGACGGCTTTGCCTACTTTGATGGCAAGCCCAGCCTGGACCTGCAAGTATTTTCTGTCGGCAGCCAAGACCTTATCCGCGTCGCCGAGGCCACCAGCCGCTTTGTGGAAAACAAACGCAGCAGCCTTCCGGAAGGTGTTGAACTCACTCAATTTGCCGACATCAGCTTCTACCTTAAGGGCCGCATGAGCATGATGCTGGATAACCTCAGCATGGGTGCACTGCTGGTGTTTGTAGTGCTGAGTTTGTTTCTCAATATCAAACTGGCCTTTTGGGTGATGGTGGGCCTGCCGATTTGCTTTTTGGGTACCTTTGCTCTGATGCCGATGGTCGACATCAGTTTAAATATGCTCAGCCTGTTCGGCTTTATTCTGGTGTTGGGTATTGTCGTCGATGACGCCATTATTATTGGCGAGAGCGCCTATGCCGAAGCCGAAAAACAGGGCCACTCCGTCGACACCGTGATCAAGGGCGCATTGCGAGTGGCCACCCCGGCAACCTTTGGCGTGCTGACTACCATCATGGCCTTCTCTCCAACCATTTTCGCCACGGGCACCTTTGCCCCCTTCCCCGAGGCCGTGGGCTGGGTGGTCTTGCTTTGCCTGGCATTCTCACTGATTGAGTCAAAGTGGATTCTGCCCGCTCACCTCGCCCACAGTGCGCCAGGGCAAGGACCGGTTTGGCGACAATTAGATCGTATTCCCGCCAAATCAAACCAATTGCTGCGCCACTTTGTCGAACAACATTACCGCCCCTTTATCAAACGGGCCATCGCCCAACGCTATATAACTGGCGCCAGTTTTATGGCCATGTTGATTGTTACCGTCGGGGTGGTCGCCGGTGGCATCGTCCATTTTGTGATGATTCCCGAGGTGCCGGGCGACTTTGTACAAGCCAAGTTAGAGATGGTCGAGGGCACCCCTGAGGCCGAAACCCGTCGCGCCTTCGAGCACATGGATCGCAGCCTCAGCAAGATCAACCAGGCATACGCCGAAACCCACGCCGGCGACAAAAACCGCGCACTGGTCAGCCACGTCGCCGCCTATGGCCAGGGCGGCCGCCATGTAACCTTTATGGCTGAACTGACCAAGAATGAAATGCGCGACATCGATGGTGCGGAGATCGCCCGCCGCTGGCGTGAAGAAATTGGCGATATCCCCGGCGCGAAAGTATTGGCCGTCAGTATTGCCGACCAGCAAATGGGGCCCGCCATTTCACTGAAACTCAGTAGCCGTCACCCCGAGGATTTAACGGCTGCCGCCGCGGAAGTAGAAAACGCCTTGCGCCGCTACGAGGGCGTTTACGACATTCGCAATGGCGCCAGCGCACTGCGCGATGAAATCATGCTGGAAATCAAGCCCGAAGCCGAAGCGCTGGGGCTGAGTTCGGCGCTGCTGGGCCGGCAGGTTCGCGATGCGTTTTACGGTGCCGAAGCGCAGCGTGTGCAGCGTGGCAATGACGAAGTCAAAGTGATGGTGCGTTACCCGCGCGACGAGCGCGCGGCGATCTCCGACCTACAAAATATGGTTATCCGCGCCGCCGACGGCGCCTTTGTGCCACTGAGTAATGTCGCCGACGTCACTATTCAGCCGGCCTACACCACCCTGACCCGCATCGACGGCGAGCGCTCGATCACCGTCAGTGCCCAAGCGGACAAATCGCGGGTCGAACCCGATAAAATTACCGCCAGCATTGTCAACAAGTTACTGCCCTCGCTGCAGCAGCGCTACCCAGGCTTGGACATCAAACTCAGCGGTGAAAGTGAGGAAATTGTTACCCTGACAACCAGCCTGTTAGTGGGCTTTAGCTTGGCACTGTTTGGCATCTACGGCCTGCTGGCCATTCCGCTGCGCTCCTACCTTCAGCCGCTGATTATTATGGGCGTTATTCCCTTCGGGATTATTGGCGCGGTCTTTGGCCACATTATCACTGATCTATCGTTCAGCATGATGTCTTTTTTCGGTGTCATTGCCCTGTCCGGCGTCGTGGTCAACGACAGCCTGATCATGGTCGATTTCATCAACTCCGCCATCGCCCGCGGCGAGCGCATTATGGATGCCGTCATCGACTCCGGCTGCCAGCGTTTCCGCGCGATTTTACTCACCTCACTGACGACCTTCTTTGGCCTGCTGCCAATGCTGATGGAAGACAGCCTGCAGGCGCAGTTTGTCATTCCCATGGCGGTATCGCTGGGCTTTGGCATTATCTTCGCCACGGTGATCACTCTTATCTTGATCCCCTGCATGTATATCATCTTGGAAGACGTCAAAGGCTTGGCAGGTAAAAGCGGTGAAGCGGCACCCGCTCTCAGTTAGGCCGCTGGTTTATGTCACCCCGCCTTCGCGCTACCATAGGCGTTTAGGCTCGACAGGCGGGGAACCATGTCTTTTAAACGTATTTCTATCGAAGAGGCTGAGCAGCTTATCAGCCAAAGTGCAGCGCAACTGGCCGACATCCGAGACGAGCAGTCCTTCCAGCTCGGCCATATCGCCGGCGCCAGCCACCTGGACAACCACAATCTACAGGAGTTTATTGAAGCCGCTGACCCTGACCAGCCACTGATAATCTACTGCTATCACGGCAACAGCAGCCAGAGCGCCGCGCAATTCTTTGTCGAAAAAGATTTTACCGAGGTCTACAGCATGGACGGCGGCTTTGAAGCCTGGCGCCAGCGCTACCCGCAGCAAAGCAGCGGCGAATAACGCTGGACCCCGAGAGAGCAAGACGAGCGCCTTCGGCTATCTCCCGGGGCGAGTTGGCGCCAAACGGCCACGATGCTCAATCGCCGGCCACTGCGCGCTGTTTCGCCCCAGCTGCGGGCCTTGTCGACTCAAGCCTGCTGTAACAGCCTCATCAAAGTATCTATATGCCGTTCCATATACTCCTGGGAGTCGGGGCGAACGCCGAGAACTCGCTCAGTAACTGGGGCAACACTGACCAAATAAAGCAGTGCACCGGAAAGAATATGCAATAAATCCATGGGCTGAACTTTTGGCAGCACGCCGTGGTGCTGCCCCAGTTCAATCATCGCTTTGCCTTCAATAAAGTCAGTGCCAATAAATTCCTTTACCAGCCAGTCTAAACGCGGGCCCGGCGCCGACGCCTCCTGAAACATGATTTTTACCCACTCGGGGTGTGCAAAGGTGAACTGGAGGATATTGCGGCACAGCTCCCTGATCATTGTCTTGTTGTCATCAGGGCTGTGACGCTGCAGAGAAATGTCTTCAATATAGCGTGGCAAGGCATTATTTCTCTGTAACCACACATACGACACCGTCTCTCGCCACAGCACTTCTTTGTTTTCAAAGTGGTACTGGACGAAAGATTTTTTCTCCCCCGCCCGCTCCGCCACAATCGAAAAAGACGTGCCATCGAAACCGAGCTGACCAAAGAGCTGGGCCGCCGCTTTGAGCACAGCCTCTCGCCGTTCATTAGCTTTCGACATTGAGCTTTTACTCGCCATTATGGGTGACTCGCCTACTTTTACCTTAAGACATAAAAAAAAGCCCGTTATTTTAACCACTTAGCAGACCACTTGACACATCGCCAAGACTATACGATCGTATAGCTTCTGTAATAAAAATCCTCACGCCCGCCACGGAGGCGAGCAAAAACACTGCGCAGTATAAGAACAATAAACAGGTAATCGAGATGATGGAAACGACAAGCACAACACGTATTCACTGGCTTAAGGACGTGGACCAGCACGTCGAGTCGTTACACGAACTAGGCGGCAAGGCCATGGGGCTTAACCAGCTGCAACGTTGGGGGCTCAATGTACCCGGCGGCTTTGTCATTATAAATGCACAGCTCGGCAGCTACCCCGAGGAACTGGCCGACTACTACCGGCAACTGGGCGCCGGCAACGTGGCCGTGCGCTCATCGGCACTGGGCGAAGACGGCGCGGACAGCTCCTTTGCCGGCCAGTACGAGAGCATTCTCAATGTCTGCGGCCTGCAGGCCTTGCAAGAGGCCATCGATGCCTGCATTCAATCCTTGGACAGCCAACGCGCCAGCGCCTACCAGCAGCAAAATAATATTCAGGGCACACAAATGAATGTGATTGTTCAGAATATGGTCGATGCCCGTGCCGCCGGAGTGATGTTTACCGTAGACCCGGTATCCGGCCGCCACGACCGCCAAGTTATTGATGCGGTGGAGGGCTTGGGAGAAGCCTTGGTTAGCGGCGAAACCACGCCCGATCACTATGAGTTTGATCTAGACGGCCGTTTGATTTTTTCGGAACTGGTCAATGACAGCGCGATTCTCTCTGAAAGCCAATGTTTGGAAATGGTGCTACAGGCCAGGCAGGCTAGCATTAAAGCCAATCAACCGCTGGATCTCGAGTGGGCCGTTGACCAGCAGGGCGAGCTATTCTGGCTGCAGGCTCGACCGATCACCACCATTGGTTCAGATTTAAATGAGCTGGATACGCCGATAAAGCCCGGCGATGTAGTCACCCGTTGCAACGTTGGCGAAATGATGCCCGGCGCAAGTTGTCCGTTAACGTTCTCCACAACCGGCCGCTGTATTGAGGATGGTATGCAGCATATGCATGTCAGCTATGCGGGTCGCAAGTCGGTCACCGACGAGTGGACACAAATAGCAATGAGCCATGGCAAACTCTTTATTAACTTAAGCGGCTCGATTGCCGCCGCCGCCAACGTGCTGGGTGTCGATGCAAAATCGATGGGTTACAGCCTGTGCGGAAGCGTCGTCGAAGAATTAAAGGAACCGCCTAAACGGCCCTGGTGGATTCGTTTAATGGGCACCTTCAAAATGCTCAGATACCTGCAACGTGTCGACACCGTGATTGAGAATTTCAGAAAAAAAGCCGCCGAATTTCAGCTACCCACTTCCGGCAGCAGCGCCGACATCGCCAACAAACTAGAGCAGTCGCTGCCCTTTTACTCCGAGGCCATGGCAGTGCATCTGCAGTCGTCCACCACCTCGGGCGTCGCCAGCAATATCCTGCAGTCGATGATATCCGGAGGGCAGGAAAGCACCCCTGCGCAACAGGCGGAGGCCGCAAAGTTAATGGCCGGTGCCAGCGGGGTGGAAAGCGCGGTATTGGTGGAGCAGTTAGATGCCATTGTTGATCAAATTGCCGAAAATGACCGCGACGCACAGTTCTTCATTAACGCCACCCCTCAAGAAGCACTGACGTGGCTCAACGCCAGTAATTCAACAGCCGCTGCAGACTATCAAGCCTTTCTTCAGCGTCACGGCCACCGAGGTTACCGCGAGCTATGTATGAGAGAAGCCTGTTGGGCTGACACGCCGCAGGAATTGATTGCTACGATGCAGGCATCGGTCGCCGCGCGACTTGGCGGCACCAAACAAAGCAGTAAGCCTAAAGCCATCGACCCCAATACCTTGAGCCGGGGAATTCGCTGGATCTTACCCAAGGCCCACAATGCCATACGCCGCCGTGAAGCGACCAAATCGCTGCTGGTTGATATTGCCAACCGCTTCAAGCGCAGCTATCGCGCGCTCGGTGAGCAACTGGCCGCGGAAGGTAAACTCGATGACGCCGACCAGGTATTCTTTTTTACTCACCGCGAGCTTATGGCCTTTGTTAACGGCGACAGCGACATTCAACTCTGGAACAGCAAAACCAAAGATCGTCGCACCGCATTAGCTTTCCAGAACCGGCTTGAGTTTGACGAAATCTGTGTTGGCCGCCCCGCGCCCATTGATATCCGTTTGCGCAGCCATGCCCATGACGGAGAAATCATCGGTCGCCCGGTATCGTCTGGGGTGGTGGAAGCCCCCGCCCGAGTCGCCTTCAGTGTCAGTGAAGCAGCGGCGCTACAACCGGGCGAGATCTTGGTAGCGCCCATTACCGATGTGGGTTGGACACCGTATTTTAGCTCGATTACCGGCTTGATCACCGATGTCGGCAGCTCGGTATCCCATGGCGCGGTTATTGCCAGGGAGTACGGTCTTCCCGCGATCGTCAATACCCGCGTCGCCACCCAGCGGATAAAAACCGGCGATAAAATTCGCCTCAATGCCGATACCGGTGTCGTGACCTTGCTATGACTCCAGCGGCCCACGGGCCGCTCACTAACCGCATCATTAAAGAGCCAATTGCTATGATCGACGAGAAAACCCTAACGCAGTTTGGAATACAGTTAGACGACGAGTTTCCACACCCGTTCAGCGAGGATCACCACGACTGGAACGAATCCTATTTCTTTGACTGGTACGACGCCGGCGGCCAAAACGCCGGGCACTGCCGCATTGGCTGGCACCCGCTACAACAGCGCGTACTGTTCTGGCTGTATCTTTTCAATGGCAATGAATGGCTGGCCATTGAAGAGTATCGCCTGCCTTTTTCCGAGCTAAGGCTAAACCAAGACAAACAGGTTTTTTCCTATCAGGGCTGGGGACTGCAATTCAATTACCGCCCCGGCGATCCCCTGCAAAGCGGCGTGCTGGCGGTCTCGGGCTTTGCCCGCGTCCTGTCAGGTAGGCGACAGGGCCGAGTATTACCGGTAAATGTAAACTTGGCATTCACAGCTCTAGGGGCGGCTCACTCGCGAGGCGCCGGCACGGTGGAAAATCACCGCGCCAAGGGCTTCGACACCAACCGCTATGAGCAACCCATTGCGGCAAAACTCAACCTTGGCATTGCTGATCAGGCACAAACGCTCAGTGTCCGCGGCGAGCGCGACCACTCATGGGGCCCCCGCCCCTGGGATATGGAGTGGCAATTTTTTGTGGTCAACACCCCCAAGTTCAGCCTGCAATCCACCGTCGTGAATATCCCCGACTGGCCAGCGATAACAATGGGTTACTACCAGGCACAGGGCGGCGAGATGGAGCATCTAGAAGCGGTCGCATTTGATCTCAGTTTTGCCCCGGAGTCACCCTGCCGCGCGGTATCTGGACATTTTAATCTGGCCTGCAGCAGTGGTAGAGCCATCTCCGGCCGCATAGAAACCATTAGCGGCATGGAGATAGATATCAGCCACACCTTTTCGCCCCCAAAACACAGCGAGTATCGCCGCTCCTTGGTACGCTGCCATATCGACGGCGAAGAGGCGGCTATCGGCTGGTTCGAATGCAATCGCAACGCCGAGTAATACCAACAATAACAAAGGCTATAAACATGAAAATTGACGGCCCCTTCTACGCGCAGATGAACGATGCTGCGGCAGAAGCAAAACGCCTCGCCAGCATTGGCTACGACGGCGTGTACTCTCTGGAAGGAAGCTGGGATCCCTTCTTTCCGCTGGCACTGGCCTCAGAGCACGCGCCGCAACTGGATATCGCCACCGGCATTGCCGTGGCCTTTCCGCGCAACCCCTCCCATATCGCCTATCAGGCCTGGGACCTACAAACCTTCTCTAAAGGTAAATTCAGCCTAGGCATTGGCTCGCAGATTAAAGCCCATATCGAAAAGCGCTTCGGCCTCGAATTCAATCCCGCAGCGGCAAGAATGCGCGAATACATCTTGGCAGTTAAAGCCTTTTTCGATTGTTGGCAGCACGGCAGCAAACTCGACTTCCAGGGCAAATATTATCGCCATACCCTGATGACGCCGATGTTTAACCCCGGCCCCAACCCCTACGGTATTCCGCCCATAATGTTAGGCGCACTCGGCCCGAAAATGACCGAGGTTGCCGGCGAAGTCGCCGATGGCTTGATCGTCCACCCCTTTAACAGCATGCCCTTTCTAGAAGAAAAAGCCTTGCCAGCCGTTAAGCGCGGACTCGATAAGTCGGGCCGCTCGCTGGACGATTTCACCCTGCAGGTGAACGCCATCATAATTACCGGGGAGACAGAGGAGGAGTATCTGGCCGCGGAGAAGAGTGTTAAAAGCCTCCTCGGTTTCTACGCATCAACTCCCGCCTACGCGCCGCCAATGGAAGCGGTCGGGCTGGGCGATCTGCAACCCAAAATGAACCAATTGTCCAAGGAGGGTAAATGGGATGAACTGGGAAGTTACGTCGATGAGCACTTCCTCGACGCATTCTGCACCCGCGGAAAACCGCAGGAAATCGCCGGAAAGCTTAAACAGAAATATGGCCATTACGCCGACAGACTGGCGATTTATGCACCCTACGCGGCAGCCGACGACATGTGGGCAAAGATTATCACGGAATTAAAATCTGCAGCCTAGGCGCGCACTGACCGCTTGGCGTGCGGAGCTAGCCTCGCGGCCAAGAATATTGAATTCAACATAGGCACCAGTGCGGATAAAGCGCGCCACACCTTGCCGCGCTTTATCCCAGCAGCCCGTTACGGCGCCACACACACCGGGCAGTAGGCGTAGATTCCCCGTGGATCATCGAGTGCCGGCAGGGCCTGCACCACCGGCAGCCACTGGCGAATCAACGGCGTCAGAAATTCCGGCAGCACACTGCTCGCCTGTTGCGAGCTGAGCAGCCAGCGCATCAATTCCTCTTCGGGGCTCAGCGGCAAGCGCAGCAAGCGGTGGCTGTCGTCACTGAGGCCCGCCAGTTCTGCCGCCGAGGCAATGGCCTGATCCAAGCTGCCCAGGCGATCAACAAGGCCCAGTTCATGGGCGTCCATGCCGCTCCACACCCGGCCTTCAGCCAACGGTACGACCTGCTCAGGGAGCTTACCGCGCCCCTGTGCGACCACCGTGATAAAGCGCTGATAGCCATTTTCTATGCTGCTCTGAATCGAGCGCGCCAATATCGGGTCCAGCGGCCGATCGATACGCAGCTTGCCGGCCACAGCAGTAGTGCCCAGGCCATCGGTATACACGCCGAGGCGCTTCAGCAGGTCCTCGAAGGTGGGGAAGGCCCCGAATATACCGATGGAACCGGTCAGCGTCGCCGGACTGGCCCAAATTTCATCGGCACCGGCAGCGATCCAATAACCGCCGGAAGCCGCCATACTGCTCATCGACACCACCAGCGGCTTGCCCGCCTGCTGCAACGCTTCTAACTCGGCGCGAATCACCTCCGAGGCAAATGCCGAACCGCCGCCACTATCGATACGCAGCACCAGTGCCTTAATGCTGTCATCTAAGCGCGCGGTGCGCACCAACCTCGCCAAGCTATCGCCGCCAATACTGCCCGCCGGCTGTTCGCCGTCGACAATATTGCCACTGGCCACAATTAGGCCAACGCCGGCCTTGTTATTGGGCATGACTAGGCCGCGCTTAAAGCGCAAATAGCGTTTGTAATAGACCTGATTAAAGTAACCGTCCTCATCCCAGCCAACTTGCTCGGCCATCATTTCACTGAGCCGGGGCCGACTGACTATGCCGTCAACCAAGCCGTAATCCAGCGCCGCCTGCGCGGCGTCGCCACCACTGCCGGCCAGCACGCGGTCGATATGGTTGACATAGTAATTAAAGTCTTTAACGGTGATATTGCGGCGCGCCACCACGCGGTCGCGATACAAATCCCACAGCGGCTCTAACCAGCCGCGATTGGCCTCGCGGGCCTCCGCTGACATATTGTCGCGCAGCAAGGGCTCCAGCGCCGATTTGTAACTGCCGACTTTGAAGACGTGGAAGTTAATCTGCAATTTTTCGATGGCCTCGCGCAGGTAATTGCGCACCACCGCAAAGCCCTCCAGGCTAACACCGCCCATATTGTGCAAGAGAATCTGGTCGGCCTCGGTGGCCAGCAGGTATTTGTCCTGATCGTAATGCCCCGCCATTGCAACCAACTGCTTGCCGGATTCACGGAAACGGCGCAGCGCCTCGTTGAGCTCCAAACCGCGCGCCATACCGATATGTTGCAGATCATCGAGCAACAGCAATATCGACTGAATGCTGCTGTCATCGCGGGCGTAATCTACCGTGTCGATCAAATCTCGCAGCAGGGTTTCCCGGGGCAAGCCACTACCGCTGATCTGCGTCAGCGCGTCCACCGCAGTGTATTGCTCCACCACCACACCTTCTGGCGCCAGCACCAGCACACCGCCGCTGGGTACATCAACCCGAAAGGCGTTGTAGATACTGAAACCCAGCATCGCGATAAAAAATACAAAAAATAGATTAATAATCCAGCGGCGAAGCCCATCGAGAAAGGCCCCCAGCCGACTGAAAAATCCGCGTCGCTTACTCTCACTCATAACCGTCTCAGACCCCGACTGTTTTACTGCGGCGCGTTAGCAGCGCGCATGGCCTGCGCATGCCAGCGTATAAATGCCGTGGCACTGCAAAACAACACTACCACCAGTGCCAACTCGACATAGTTCATCCAAATGGCAAAGGGCGACATCGCCTCGGTTACTGCCATGGCAAAGTACAACAGGCTGACAAAACACAGCCAGGCAATACCCTTTAGTTGCTGGCGAAAGACCGCGCCGATAAACATCAGTACCGGCAATTCACGAATCAGCCAAATAGTGATACTGGGCTGCCGGCCTTCCTGCACCCACACCCAGGTACTCAGAGTGAGTGACACCAGCAAGGCGAGGTAAGAGAACTTCATTAGCGCGCCACTCACGGCCGCGCGTTTTTCCAGGCTAGTCATGCCGTGGGCTTCCTTGTATTGAATTAGTCGCGCAATCGCTGCGCCAGATTTGCCAAGCGCTTACCTTGGGCAGAAGCCAGTGCCAACTCGGTGGCATCGACTTCGCGGCCGTCGCTGCCCGCCACATGACTAACGCCGTAGGGCGTGCCGCCGCTTTGCGTGGTGCTCAGTGCCGATTCGCTGTAGGGCAAGCCGGCGACCAGCATACCGTGATGCAGCAGCGGCAACATCATTGACGTCAATGTAGTCTCCTGGCCACCGTGCATACTGGCGCTGGAGGTAAACACCGTAGCCGGTTTGCCGATCAATGCGCCACTCATCCACAGCGCCGAGCTGCCATCGAGAAAATACTTTAGCGGTGCCGCCATATTACCAAATCGGGTGGGGCTGCCCATTGCTAGACCGGCACAGTCGCGCAAGTCCTCCTGGCTAGCGTAGAGGTGGCCCTCGTCGGGAATATCTTCCTCCACCGCCTCACAGACGGTGGACACCGCGGGCACCGTGCGCAGTCGAGCCGTCATGCCACCCTGCTCAACGCCGCGGGCGATGTGCTCCGCGAGACGGCGGGTTGCGCCGTGGCGGCTGTAATACAACACCAAAATGTAAGGCGCATCTGCCATTGAGCGGGTTTCCTTAATCAATTAACGCAAGTACATTTTCAGGCGGACGCCCAAGCACTGCCCTGTCGCCTTTTACGACAATGGGACGCTCTATCAATTTTGGCGCTTCAACCATCGCCTGCACCAAAGCCTCGTCACTAATACTGGTGTCGGCAAGGCCGCGCTCCTTGTATTCCGCCTCGCCCTTGCGCAACAATTGCCGCGCCGATATCCCCAGCTTGGCCAGCAGTCCCCGCAAGGTAGCAGCATCTGGCGTATTATCCAGATACAGGAGCACCTGAGGGGCAATGCCTCGCTCTTCCAGCAACTGCAAGGTCTGGCGCGACTTGGAACAACGGGGGTTGTGGTAGATGGTGTAATCAGACATGGCTCATCCTGTGCAAAACTACGATGGCCGACATTATACACAGCGCGGTCGGCATCGGCCGCTATGGAAGAAAGCAATGAAGACCCTGCACAACATCCTGATCATCCTCGGCGCCAGCCTGCTGCTTGTCGCCTGTAGCGACAAGCGCAACGAGCTGCCAACCCATGGCAATTGGCTAGTGATCAATTATTGGGCCACCTGGTGCGCGCCCTGTCGCGAGGAAATCCCCGAGCTAAACGCCCTCGACGCCATGTATGCGGACGTCAGTGTCTACGGTGTTAACTACGACGGCTTGCAGGGCGGGCAACTGGCCGCGGCCATCGCCGAGCTCGGCATTGAATTCGACAGCTTGAGCAGTGACCCAGCTACCCAGCTCGGGGTAGCACGCCCCCAAGTGTTACCAACCACCTACTTGCTGGACCCCGAGGGTACACTGCAGCAAACATTAACCGGGCCACAAACCTTGGATTCACTACGCGCCGCGCTGGGGCGCTAGCCCGGGCTAATTAGCTTGTAGGGCGCGCAGCCAATGTTCTTCCATCTCACCGCTGAAGGCCACTAGCAGCACCCGCTGTACCGCGGGTGCTCGGCGCAGCGCCGCGCGCAAGCTGCGCACGGCCAACTGGCACGCCTGCTCATGAGGGTAGCCATAGACCCCGCAGCTAATTGCCGGAAATGCCACACTTTGCAATGCCAGCTGCTGCGCCTCTTCAATGCAACGACGGTAACAGGATGCCAGCAACTCCGCCTCGCCCTGCCCCCCTCCCTGCCACACCGGCCCCACGGTGTGAATGATATAGCGGGCCGGCAGCGCAAAACCGGGGCTGACCTTGGCATCGCCGGTTTCACAGCCCCCTAGACGGCGGCAATACGCCAGCAACTCCGGTCCAGCAGCGCGATGAATCGCGCCGTCGACACCGCCGCCACCCAGTAGACTGTTATTAGCCGCATTGACGATCGCGTCGACCGACAACTGGCAGATATCGGTGACCAGTACTTGAATATCACTCATCTCATCCCCGCCTTACTGCACCTCGTCTTCCCGGTAAAGACGCAGCCGGCAGCGAGCCCCTTCCGGTGCGCCCCCGTTCTCCGCCTCTCCCGCCCAGGCATCGGCTGGCACCGGCGCGTCACCTTCGGCCACCACCTCAACCTGAATTGGCCGGCAGCACACCTGACAATCTTCAATATAGCGCTGCCCTGTCATCGACGTATCCACCACCAACGCTATCGCCGAGGCGCAATACGGACAACTTTGCTTAATCACTTCTACACGATCCATTGATCACCTTCGGCAATACCTCGACCGACCTACACCGCCCCTCTTGCCTCCACCAGCTACCACCGCACGCCCTATTGTTGTTGCCCAGTGAAACCCATGTCCGTGAAAATATTCACCTACCGCCCACTGCGCTGGCGTCGCGCCTGTACAAAGTGTTATAGAACATAGAGTGATTGCTAGCGACTCTCCGCCCTCGGCCGGCTTTGCAAAACTAGGAAAACAACAATGAATAAGAACATCGCTTGCTCCACCCTGCTGGTCGCTGCCACTTGTATCGTGGCCGCCTGCGACAGTCACCAAGGCGGTGACAGCAACGCCGTGCGCAACAGCGCACTGCTGCGCAATACCCTAGACAACCAGTGGTACAGCGATGCCGCCCTGCGCATAACAAACCGTACGGCACCCGCCACTACACGTGGTGCCGCTAAAAATATTATTCTGTTTGTCGGTGACGGCATGGGCATATCCACCGTCACCGCAGCGCGGATCCTCGCCGGACAGCTGCAAGGGAAATCCGGCGAAGAACACAATCTGAGCTTCGATCTATTCCCCTACAGCGGCCTGGCAAAAACCTATAATGTCGACGCCCAAACACCCGACTCCGCCGGCACGATGACGGCGATCATCTCCGGCGTAAAAACCGATGCTGGGGTGATTAGTGTCGACGAAGATATCGTTCGCGGCGACTGCTCCAGTCTCCCCGGCAACGAGCTAGTCACCGCCTTGGAATTGGCCGAGATCGCCGGCAAAGCCACAGGTATTATTTCCACCGCGCGTATCACCCACGCCACCCCCGCCGCCACCTATGCAAAATCCGCCGATCGCAGCTGGGAAGACATCAGCAATATGCCAGCAGCCGCGATCGACGGCGGCTGTGAAGACATCGCCTCTCAGCTGATCAATTTCGAAGCCAACCTCGAAGCGCGTATTAACGGTATTAATGTCGACGGCATTGAGGTAGTGATGGGGGGCGGCCGCCGTCACTTCCTGCCCCGCGATGCGGCCGCCAACAGCCCCGACGCCAGCAGCAACGTAGAGGGCGACCGCAGTGACGGCCGCAACCTGGTCAGCGAATGGCAGCGCCTGTACCCCGATGGCCGTTATGTGTTTGACGAAAATGGCTTCAATGCCGTGAACCCAGCTAAGACCCGCAGACTGTTTGGTCTATTCAATGAATCGCATATGCAGTACGAAGCCGACCGCGCCAATGACATCGCCGGCGAACCCTCGCTGGCGGCGATGACCGCCAAAGCCATCGACATTCTCGACAACAATAAACGCGGTTTTTTCATGATGGTCGAGGCCGGTCGCATCGACCACGGCCACCATGCCGGCAGTGCCCACGCCGCGCTGACAGAGACCGTCGCCCTGTCAGCAGCCGTCGCCAAAGCGGTGGCGATGACCGACCCCGAAGAGACCCTAATCATCGTCACGGCTGATCACAGCCATGTGTTCACCATTGCCGGCTACCCCAAGCGCGGCAATCCAATACTGGGCAAAGTGGTTACAGTGGGTAGCAGTGAACCGGCAACGGCCAATGACGGCATGCCCTATACCACCCTGGGTTACCGCAACGGCCGGGGTTATCGCGACCTGGGCAATGAAACCAATGCCGATGCCGGCTACCGAGTTCCCACCGCCACAGGCCGTCAGAACCTCCATGCCGTGAATACCCAAGCTCCCGGTTTCCATCAGGAAGCGCTAGTCCCCCTGGACAGCGAAACTCACGGTGGCGAAGATGTCGGCATTTATGCGCAGGGTCCCGGTGCCGAACTGGTCAGCGGCACGCATGAACAAAACTATATCTTTCACGTCATGGAATTTGCCGGCGACCTGATCAATGCAGCCAGCAATCACCAGCAGCACTAAATCCCAGCACTGCGCCCGCTAAGGCACCAGTAGCTGCTGGTGCCACTGCCCATCTTGCTGCCAATAACGCTGACGCGGGTGCAAGCCATCGGCCGCGGCACTCCACTGCTCCAATTCCTTCAGCTGCAAGCACAAGCCGCGGGCATTGTCGGCAAAGGGAATATCACCAGCAAACTCCTCGCGCAGCGCCGCGAGCCCCTCACGCAGCTGCTGCTCTGACACCAGCACTGAACTCTGTGCTTGCACCCGCCGGTAGTAGTGATCGAGCAATTTGGCCGCCTCGGGCTTATTTTGCCAGTGACTGCGCATCTCCTGGCTACTCAATATCTGCCAATGGCCACGCAAACGGTACTGTCGCATCTGCGACGGCCAAAATAACAGCAACTCACTCTTGCCAGACATCAGTTGCGGCCACTTTGGCGAGCAGTCGTTAATAAAAATCAGCGGGCCTTGGGGCGATATATCCCGCAACACCAAGGTACGCGCACAGGGCTGGCCGTCCACCACCGTCGTCAGACTACAGTAACGCGCAGCGCTATCCCGCTGGCGCAAGGCCTGCTGATAGTGCTCCCGCAGATTGTCCAATGGCTGATGCATGATCACTCCCAAGCCGTAGATGGCTACCCAGTATCCGCTATTGCCGACAACCCTGGCCAGACAAATCCCATGCTCAGATTGACATTCACAACACTTCAAGTACTGTATATATATACAGTCAATTAACGAGGCCGCCGGCCATGCCTGCCACTGCCCTACAACAACTGATCAACAGCCAACAGCTGTGGTCCGCCAAACAGCGCCACAGCCGCGCCGCTGTCAAGCACGGCAGCGGCGCCAGCAGCGGTTTTGCCGCGTTGGACCGCGCCCTGCACTCGGGGCGCTGGCCGCGCAACGGCAGCTGCGAATTACTGTGCGCGGCGCCGGGTATTGGCGAATTAAGCCTGCTGCTGCCCGCCCTGAGCAGCCTCGCCAAACAGCGCCCCATTGCCTGGCTAAGTCCTCCCTGGCTACCCTTTGCTCCCGGCCTGCAGCAACAGCAGCTCAGCGCCGCGCAACAGTGGCTGATTCGCGCCCCCCAGTCGCAGCAACTGTGGGCTGCCGAGGAGAGCCTGCGCAGCGGCGCATTTGCCGCGCTACTCAGTTGGAGCAGCGAGCAAAACATTCAAGACCGGCAACTGCGCCGACTGCACCTTGCCGCCCGCGAAGGCGACTGTCTGCACTTTCACTTCCGCGCGCCCAGCTGCCAACAGCAAGCCTCCCCGGCACCGCTGCGGCTGTTGCTCAGCGCAAACCAGGACAGTTTACAGCTGGAAATCCTCAAGCAAAGTGGCGGTCATAGCGGTCAATGCCTGCGCATCAAACGCCCCAAAGACCTGCTGTGGCAACAGCAACCGGCCTGCCAGTGGCCCGTCCACACCGCCGTTCGTCAACGTTTATCACTAACGCCAACCAGGCTGCGCGGCGACAGCGAGAACAATGGCAAACTAACGCCGCCGCAGCGGCAACTCCAGTAAAAGAATCATGCTGTATCTCTGCCTTCGATTTCCACTGCTCGGCTTAGACGCCTTGGCCAGCCCCACGCCAGACCAACCCTGTGCGCTGTTTGATGGTGAGCGCAGCCAGCTCATCAATAGCGCTGCCAAAGTGGCCGGCATCACCGCCAATATGTCGCTAGCTACCGCCATTGCGCTCTGCCCAAACCTGGACTGCCGCCAACGCGATCGTGAACGCGAACAGCGCTACTGGAAACAGCTGGCGCTGTGGGCCTATCGCTTTAGCGACGACGTCAGCCTGTCGCCACCCAATGCTCTGCTGCTAGAAGTGAGCCACTCGCTGCGCCTGTTCGGTAACCTGCGGCGACTGTATCGCAAGCTGCTGTCAGCCTACCGACAACGCGGCCTGCAATTGCGAGTAGGTATCGGCAGTACCCCCATGGCCGCCGAACTACTAAGTCTGCAGGGGGTTCGCGTGGCGACGCTGGTCAATGCCCGCGGAGAACTGCAGCGCTCAGCCCTTAAACATGCCCTGGCAGCATTGCCCAGCCACCACCTGCCACTGCCCGAGGCCCAACTCACCGCTTTGCACAATATGGGCTTGCGACGTCTCGGTGAGGTATTAAGCCTACCGCGGACACAGCTGCTCAGCGCCTTTGACAACACCATGGCGGAAACCGTCGAGCGACTGACCGGCAGACGCAGCGACCCGCGCCCGCGCTTCCAACCCAGTGAACATTTTTATGGCGAGCGGCAGTTTGACGGCGGACTGCGACAGCGCGAGCAGCTGCGCCAACCCATTGCGGCAATACTGCACGAGTTAGAGGTCTATCTGCGCCTGCGACAATGCCTCAACCACGATCTCAACTGGAACTTCCACTTTCTCGACGGCCAACACGAACACTGGCGTACCCCGTTAAACCACCGCTGCTTTCACCACCAATCTGTGCTGGAGCTGGTGATGCTGCAACTCGAGCAGCTCCAACTGCCCTCCGCTGTTGAGAGCCTCGCCCTAGAGTGTCGGGATTTTACCGCCTTAGCCGCTCCCGCCGAGCAACTGTTCGACGGCCCTGATGCGGCTCACCAACAAAACGCCATCCTGCAATTGTTGACCAAATTGCAGCTGCGTCTAGGCGAGCAAGCCGTACAGCGCCTGGCCATCCAGGACAGTTTGCTACCCGAGCACCAAGGCGTCGCCTGCCCTGCGGCCAACTACCAGCACTATGGCAGCGAGCAGACATCGCTGCGCCCCAGTTGGCTGCTACCCACGCCGCTCGCCCTGGAGCAGCGCCAGGGCACCCCCCTCTGGCGCGGGCCACTAAACATACTGCAAGGGCCAGAGCGCCTGGACAGCCACTGGTGGCAACACCGCCAGGCACGCGACTACTATATTGCCCAGCACAGCCAGCACGGCCTGTGCTGGATCTTTAAAGACTGTCTCAGCCAGCGCTGGTACCTACACGGCTTTTTTGCCTAGAGGTGACCATGACGGCCCTGCTCAACTGCCAAAGCAACTTTAGTTTTCTAAAGGCCGCATCGCATCCACAGGAACTGGTCAGCCGAGCCAGTGAGCTCGGTTACAGCGCCATCGCACTGTGTGATGAGTGCTCGCTGGCGGGAATTGTGCGTGCCTGGCAAGTGGCTCAACAACAGCGCATCAAACTTATATGCGGCGCCTACTTCCGCCTCGACGACGGCTTGCAATTGCTGCTACTAGCGCCCAGCCGCCGCGCCTATAGCGAGCTCTGTGGACTGATCAGCCACGCCCGACTGCGCAGCCCTAAGGGCCAATACCACTTAGACCGTCAGGCACTCAAACGCTATAGCCGCTACGGTTTTGCAATCTGGCTACCCACGCAAGACGCCAGCGATGAGCAAGCCAACTTTCTCAATCAGCTGTTTCATCGGCGATTGTGGCTGGGCGTTGCCTTGCATTGCCAAGCACAGCAGGAGCAGCACTACCTCCGTCACTACGCATTGGCCTGTCGTCACCAGCTGCCCTTAGTGGCCGCCCCCGCCGCGTTAATGCACTGCCGCAGTCGCCAACCGCTACACGATGTGCTCAGCGCCATCCGCCAACACTGCAGCGTGACCGAACTGGGACAGCGCAAACTGCACAATAGCGAATACTATATAAAGCCTCCGCGGCTGTTGGCGCGCGACTACCCGGCAGCGCTACTCGCCGAAAGCGACCACATTGCCGCACGGTGCGAGTTTGACCTTGGCGAGCTTCGCTACCAGTATCCCAACGAGATCGTCCCAGCCGGGCAGGACGCCGGCAGTTTTCTGCGTAAACTGACTCAGATGGGCGCAATGCAGCGCTGGCCACAAGGCGTGCCAAACACTGTTCAGCAGAGCATTGATAAGGAATTAGCCGTCATTGCCGAGCTGCGCTACGAGCACTACTTCCTTACCGTATACGACATTGTCCAGTTTGCCCGCAGCCGCCAGATTCTCTGTCAGGGTCGCGGCTCTGCGGCCAATTCAGCTGTGTGCTATTGCCTGTTCATCACCGAGGTCGACCCCAGCCGCAGTCAACTACTGTTCGAGCGCTTCATCTCTCGCGAGCGCGATGAGCCACCCGATATCGATGTGGACTTTGAGCACGAGCGCCGCGAAGAAGTCATTCAATATATCTACCGCAAATACGGCCGCAGCCACGCCTCCCTGACGGCCACAGTCATCCGCTATCGCCGGCGCAGCGCACTGCGCGATGTTGGTAAAGCCTTGGGGCTGGACACACAGCTGGTCGCGCGCCTCAGTAAAAACCTGGCCTGGTGGGACAATACCGGCGACTTAGCACAGCGCCTTAGCGAGCTCGGCATGCCCCCCGGAGAACCCCGCAGCCAGCAACTTATCCAGCTGACCGAAGAAATTCTCGACTTTCCCCGCCACCTCTCCCAGCACGTCGGCGGCTTTGTCATCAGCCGCGACGCCATCAGCAGTCTCGTGCCCCAAGAAAATGCCGCCATGGCCGAGCGCACCATCATCCAGTGGGATAAGGAGGACCTGGAGGTACTGGGCATGATGAAAATCGATATTCTCGCACTGGGCATGCTCAGCGCCCTGCGCCGCAGCCTGTCTTATATCAGTCAACGCCGCGGCAGCGAGATGCGCCTGATGGATATTCCCAGCGAAGACGCAGAAACCTACCAAATGCTCTGCCGGGCCGACAGCATCGGCGTTTTTCAGATCGAGTCGCGAGCGCAAATGAGTATGCTGCCGCGCCTGCAGCCACGCTGTTTTTACGACCTTGTCATCCAAATCGCCATTGTCCGGCCCGGGCCCATACAGGGGGGAATGGTGCACCCGTTTTTGCGCCGTCGACAAGGCCTGGAAGCTGAGGGCTATGCCAACGAAGCCATTAAAAACGTTCTGCAGCGAACCCTCGGGGTACCCATATTCCAAGAACAAGTGATTCAACTAGCCATGGTTGCCGCGGGCTTTAGCGGCGGCGAAGCCGACCAATTGCGACGCGCCATGGCGAGCTGGGGTAAAAACGGCCACTTGCACAGTTTTAAAGCAAAATTAATCACCGGCATGCTGGCTCGCGGCTACAGCCCAGACTTTGCCGAACGCTTATTCAGCCAGATGAAGGGATTTGGAGCCTACGGTTTTCCGGAGTCGCATTCCGCAAGCTTCGCCCTACTCGCCTACGCCTCCGCTTGGCTCAAATGTCACTACCCCGCCGAGTTTTACTGCGGCCTGCTCAATAGTCAGCCAATGGGCTTTTACTCGGTCTCACAACTTACCCAAGATGCCCGACGTCACAACCTTGAAGTTCGCCCCCCCTGCATCAACGCCAGCCAGTGGCAACACCGCATCGAAGACGACGGCGCGATTCGGCTTGGCCTGCGGATTATCAAAGGGCTCAGCGCCAACACGGCGGAGCGCATTGCGCTGGCGCGTCAACACGGCGCCTTTTCCTCCACGCACAACTGCATAGCGCGCCTGCGCGACGAACTTGCCCTAAGCAATGCCGAATTGAACATTCTGGCAAGCAGCGACGCCTTCCACAGCCTGGCGACACACCGTTATCAAAGTTACTGGCAGGTCCAACGCCAGCACAATCCACCACTGTTCCGCAATCTCCCACAGGTGCCATCACTAGCGCTGCTGCCGCCCAGTGAAATTGAAGACGTGCAACACGATTACGCGGCTACCGGCCTGACGCTGAGGCGCCATCCCTTACAACTGCTTCGCAGCTCCACGCCGTTTAGCAGCTGCCAAACGGCAAAACAACTCGCGGCATGTCAAGACGGCGCCAGAATCCGTATCGCCGGTTTGGTAAACTGCCGGCAGCGGCCGGGCAGTGCCAGCGGCGTCATGTTTATGACCCTCGAAGATGAAACCGGCAACAGCAATATCATCATCTGGCCGGCAATTCAGCAGCGTTTCCGTAAAGAAATACTGCAGGGGCAGCTATTATTAGTCGAAGGTCATCTCCAAAAAAGCACACAACCCGACACCCCTCCTGTCGTACATATTGTTGCCTCGTGCATCAGCGACCTAAGCGCACGCATTGCAATCACCCAGGCGTCCCATGACTTTCACTAATGAGCGCGCTGCGACGCACACTATCTGCCGGCCGCTGCCCCTATGGCTGACACAGCACAAGCTGGCGACGCACCAATATGAAGCGCGACCAATAGCTCCGCCAACGCACCGCTAGCCCGCACGCCTACTTGCCGACCTTGCTGCTCCACTGGGCGAGATACAAAAGCTAACAAGCTGATTTAGATTATTTTTGCCGCCAATTAATCTAACCACTTAACTATGTCTTGATTTGCGAATCATCAACAAAACCACAAGGGCTAGGAAAAGTAGTGGAAGTTACGTATAGCAAATACTTTACTGAAAGTGCGGCAAGAGAAAGGTGTTTACCCACCAAGGCCTAGCCGCAACACGGTGGAGTGACGCCCTAGTTGAGGAGCTGGGGTGGAACGCAAAAATCACCACAAAATCAAGTCAGCTCAGCTGGCACTTGTGCACCAGGAGAACGTCATGAAAACCAACACCATCATCCGTATCAACCCCATTGCGGCTGCTATCATGCTTTCCGGTATCACTGCATTACATTCACAGGCACTGCCTCTTAATTTGACGGCTGGCGCAAATTCAGTATCAGCTATGTCCATTGGCGGCGCGCTTTCCGGCGTCAGCGGCAGCTTTTCAGGTACCGCGGACATGGGCGCCAGCATTGGCATAACCTCCGGGCTGGACGCACTCTCAGGACTCGACAGCGCTGGCAACGACAATGCCTCTTCCCAAGCATTACACAACCTCGCCGGCGCCGGCAGCTTCTCTTCGGTGAGCGAAGCCGTCGCGGCCATTTCCAGTCAGGGCGATGCATCATCCATAACCTTGCCCGGACTCAGTGATTTGAGCACAGCAAGCGCCAATGTATCAGCGGCAGCCGACGCCGTCGCCAATGTTAGCGCCAGCATCGATGACATTGCTGAGCTCAACGCCACTTTGGAATCGGCCAGCTCTGTAGCAGGCGAAATTACCAACCAAGCTGAGGAGCCCAGCGAAGAGGCCGCTACAGAAGAAGCACCCGCTGACGAAAACAATGAAACCGCAAGCGATGAGGCCGCGGCCGACGAATCTGCTCCTGCCGAAGAAGTGGCTTCAGAAAACAGCGCAGATGAACCCGACACGGCTGAAACTGCCCCGTCTAGCAGTAATGATGGCCTGATTGCCAGCGTCACTACGGCGGTAAGTGGCAACGGCTCGATCACGGGTAAACTGCAAGGCATTGGCGAGCAAGCCGCCGAGCTAACAGCCTCACTCACCAACTCCAGCAATGTTACCGGTGATTGGGGCCCCATGGCCAACCAGCCGGAAGCTAGCGAAACCAATGACAATGCCGACCCCGAAACCACCAGCTCAGAGGACGACGCACAAGAAACTGGCGAAGACGAGGTCGCTGAAAACAGCGATGATTCAACTAACCCACTGTCGGCTATCACTGATGCAGCAGCACAGCAAAGAAGTGAAATCGCCAACGCCAGGGACCGTGCCCGCAACATTGACGGCGATGTGAGCTACAGCTCATCATTCGAAGCCAATGCTAACGGCGGCGGCAGCATCGACGAAACGGCGAACTACTACGCTGACTCCTCAAGTGCTAGCGAAAGTCATGGCGGCGTTCATGCTGGCGGTACCGAACAGTAGACGCTATATTCCCTAAAGCTGTTGCAATATAAACAACCCAAGTCGGCTTCTGCCGGCTTGGGTTGTTGTATATGTGCACAAAGCTGCGCTAACTCCATCTCGCATTGACAGGCCAAGGAATAGCTAGGTTTACCAACAATAATGATAAACGTCGATTTCAGGAGAAGCATATGTCAATAGACATGCCACCACCGATGCAACCCATGCAAATCAGCCAGACTCAATTAGAAAAAATCTCTAGCCAGTACCCTTCCCCCTATATCGCCGGCAGCATAAAGGGCATAAAAATAAACGTATTATCCCTGCCTTATATCGCAAAAGAAGACGTAATCACCCTGCTCGACCGAGCGGAAACACCCAGCCAGTTCATTATCAGCCTTAACACCGCCTATTATCTTAAAGGCCACTTGCTGATTAAAATTGCCTACCGCCAACAGGGCGACACCGTATTTGTGTATGCCGCGCAAACCCGCCTCAAATCCGTACAAGGGCCAAAGAGTATCACCAAGTACTTTAATGATTTGGTAAACGACGAGGATCTCATGATTGCCGAAGTTGACCGCCGCCGAGTGCTGGCCAACGTCACCGCCAATCGCCAAGTCAGCCATTACAGCGTCTCCTACTTGGTAGATGATAATATCCAGGAAACGGATTTGTTGCTGACCGCACGCGACAGTGACGGCGACCAGAATCAGCTTTCACTGTCGTTAAATAATGAGGGGAACCGCTATGTTGGCAGCTATCTAGGCAGCGCCGAGTGGCGATCGTGGTTTGACAACGGCGGCGAACTGAAACTTGCCTACCTGCGGGCAATACCGCGTGGAGATGAGAAAAAAGAAGGCAATCGATACAACGCCTTTCTAGCGGGATATAACTACCCGTCTCGCTTCGGACTCTACGGCGTCGATGCTATGGTCAGCGGCTATTCGCGACTGGTGACAGAAAGTGTCGACAACCCCAATTTCTTCAATCAGTGTCAATCACTATTCAACCCCCTTTGCTCCCCCTTTCAGTCAAATAGCCAAAGTACGCAAGTACTGCTCGATATCGACGCGACAACAACAAAGTATACTCTGGCTGGCGAGCAGATTGCGTACAGCCGGCCGGGGCGTAGGCTGATCATCAACGAGTCCATTGAGCGGATAGCCGATGAAATAGAAGACAGCCAGCAAGGCGTAATTCTGGATGAGTCCTACGGAGTAATAGGGCTAGGTTTAAAATATATTGTCAGCAGTGCAAGCTCACAGCATAAGAATATGGCGCAGCTTCAGTTGCAGCTAAAGTCCGGATTGGGCAGCGACTCGGGAACACTCTCCACCGTTAACGATGACAGCGTCAGTATTGGCAAGCACAGCGCTGACTTTTTGCTGCTTAAGCCTAGCATTACCGCCCAGCTAAACCTATTCAATAATTTTCAGCTGCAATTTTCCGGTAATGCCCAACTATCTAACGACACCCAAGTTCCCCAATTCCAGCAATATACCCTAGGCGGAATCACCCAACTTAGCGGATTTTTGCCCGGCGTATTGGTCGGCGACTCAGGTAGTTACGCGAAGGTCGAAATTCTTATGAAGCCAACTCGCGAAACGGGCTTTCGACTTATACCCTCTATCTTTATTGAAAGTGGCAAGACCTCTTCTGAAGATACGACTAGCGAACTTTCTAAAGAGAAATCGTTAAGTGATGCGGGCGTGCGCTTACAGCTGTACTTTGGCGAACATTTTCAAATGGAGGTAGTTTCAGCAAAACTTGTCAGCGATAGTAACCTTTCGCAACGCCATATCGATGAATACAGTATGGACCTCTTTGCAAAAATGAAAATCATGTTTTGATCACACAGTAGAGCAGAAATCAAAACCAGCTCCGCCTTAAGCAGGGCCACGGCATGCAACAGATAAACGCCGCACACACAGCGTACTGAGGATGAGCGCGCGGGACATCAATGCACACTATTAATGACTGCCCCATTTTGGGATTATAGTAAATAGCGCTACCGTCCTAGATAGCCAGCATTGCGATCCAAAGGACCGTTGATATGGACAGCGACATTATTCCCTAATCTTGCCTAAGGCCTTACAAACAATTCACCCTGATGCTGACTGCTTAAATCCGCCGGGGCCGGTGATTGCGCACTGCCTTTTCGCCCCTCGGCAACAGCAATTAGCTTGTCTAAATTTAGTATCGACACTCGTCGATTAAATACTTCAATAAGGCCTTGCTTACTCAAAGACGACAAGCCACGACTCAATGACTCTACAGAAACATCCAGATACTTGCTAATATCTGTGCGCGGCATAGACAGGCAAATGTTAAGATTAATAGCCCCGCCGTAGGCGGTTCTCCTAGCGATATTTAATAGGAATGCTGCAATTTTTTTTTGTACACAGCCTCGATAAACCGACATCCACAAACTGGTATCAGAGACTACTTGCTCCGCCATGACCTCAATCAATTTGATATAAAGTTCAGGGCAATCAACCATTGCAGCAAGAAGTTTTGGGTAAGATATTTCACACACTCTAGTGTTTTCTAATGCCACTGCAGTATACAAATGCCGGCCTTGCGCAACACTTTCAAAGGCATATATACGCCAAGCAAATCCAAAGGACAACACCGCCTCATCTTGTTCCCCACAACCACGGGTAACTTTGGTGACTCCGGATTTCACTATATATATGGAATCACTGAGCTCTCCTTGCCTAAATAGTACCCCCCCTTCCTCCACCATGTATTCATCCACGATTATTTGTTGAAGTTGCTCATACATATAACCGTTGAGCAAGGGCGTTACCAAACAAGAAGAGCGATGTCTGCAGTCACCACAGTTAACCATTTTAGCCACCACCTGAAGTCGCTTAACCCTACGTCAATATCTCTGTTACCACCTATTACCCAGCGAAGACTTACAGGCGTTAAGTCCGGTTAATTCGGCCAAGTTCAAGTACACCGAAAATACTATTTCCAATACCTTGGAAAAATCATAACCCCAGTTATACCGTCTATCTGTCTTTCTACCTGGAAAGAAACAAAGGCAAGCGCAGCGCGCCACATGAAACTATGCGAGATCACCTCAATAGAGGATGCAACACGCTGCACTTGCCTTTGCCTCCTGCCTATCAACACCTTCTTTCGCGACAATAAATTCCAATAACTTTGCTGCTCATATAGCCGTATTAAAACGTTACGAAGAAACAGCAAGCAGTGACTGAAGGTAGCCATAATCAACAAGGTCAATCAAGGCATAGTAAAAAGCGGAAAAATCAGACCAAGCGTATAAAGCAAACAGCAAGGCCAGCAGCACAAATAGCTCAACTTGAAGAACGTAGGCATGTCTCATCAGCATTAGCTCCCTTGCTTTAGCGACACAAACGGAGGCCATTGAACAACCGCCGCAAAAACACACAATATTCCTTGTGTGCCCTTGGAGTTCTAATTCTAGTCAATGTTTGACGGAATTCACGCACAAAAAACGCATCAATTGATTTATTTCAAAATTTAACAACACAGCCCCCCTGGCAGACTTGAAATGTGTTTCTGGCATAGAGCCGCCGGACTCCGCCGCCCTGTTCCAAAACGAAAATATGGAATAAAAAATCAAAATTATATTGTTATTTTGCATATCAACTATGTACTGCTAGCAGATTTCCGTACTCATCTCTAATACGCTCAGCAACTCTCAGCCTGATAGCCCAATGGCAAACTGCGCGTAATTGCGGTGATTTAGAGCCGATAAGTACAATTCACGGTTAATCGCCATCATTCCGAAAGATAAGCTCAAGCAGCTAATGTGAGTAGTGCAAAGAATCTTTCGCTCAGGGTCAGTAATGACAAAAACTAATGCGGTTAAAGATCTCGTCAATCGTACCAAAGCAATTGTCGAAACCATCGTTGACGGTGTTATCACCATTGACCAGCACGGCCTCATCGACACCGTAAATCCGGCGACCGAAAGGATCTTCGGCTACAACAGCGAAGAGCTTATCGGTAAAAATGTCAGCATGTTGATGCCTAACCCTTACCGCCGTGAGCACGACAGCTATGTCAATAATTACCTGGTGTCAGGTAACAAAAAAATCATCGGAATCGGTCGCGAAGTCAGCGGCCAGCGTAAAGATGGCGAGATCTTTCCCCTAGAGCTTGCCATCAGCGAAATGGTCGTGAACGGACAACGCATGTTCACCGGTGTTGTACGCGACATTTCCGAGCGCAAGGAGACCGAGGAAAAACTGCGCGACGCCATGCGTAGGGTTCACGAGCAGCGTATAAAAGACGAGTTTATCGCGACGGTTAGCCATGAGCTGCGGACGCCCTTAACCTCGATCAAGGCCTCGCTAGAAATACTTAAATCCGGCGCCTGCGATCAAATAGAAGGTCAGTCTGAGACACTTATCGATATCGCCCACAAAAACAGTGAACGCCTACTGAGATTAATCAACGATATTTTAGATATCGCTAAAATCGAGTCTCAGCAAATCAATTACAATATCCAGCAACTGCCGTTAAAACCCTTTCTCGAGTCTGCAATCAATGACAATCGCAGCTATGGAGACAAGCACGAGGTTAAATTCGTCCTCGCAGACTGCCCCTCATCAGCCCTAATTTCGGTAGACGCCGATCGCATGACGCAGGTAATGAGCAACCTTTTGTCCAACGCCGCGAAATTTTCACCGCCGGGGTCTGAAGTTCATATCTCGGCCAAGAAAAGCGCAGCGGGCGTGACCATTACCGTTAAAGATTGGGGAAAAGGCATCCCGCCAGAGTTTCAACCACGTGTTTTCGACAAATTTAGCCAGGCAGACAGCTCTGATCAGCGGGAAATTAACGGCACCGGCCTAGGCCTGCATATTGCTAAATCTATTGTCGAAAGGCATGACGGCTGTTTACGTTTTTCCTCGCGCAGTGGCGAGGGAACAGAATTCTACATAGATCTTTTTGATAGTGCTGACCAGGGGAAGCTTGCCAATGCCTAACTCTGAGCCGCTGACACGTGTCCTTTATATAGAAGACGAAGCTGACATCCGCAGCGTCGCTCAAATTGCCCTGGAGAATATTGGTGGATTGAACACGCTTTGCTGCGCCAGCGGCCCAGAGGGGCTCGCCGCCATAGCGAGCTTTGCTCCACAGCTTATATTATTGGACGTTATGATGCCCGGCATGGACGGCCCAAGCGTATTGGAGAAAATTCGCCATCAATACCCCCTTATTCCGGTGGTGTTCATCACCGCCAAAGTGCAGCCCGCCGAGGTTGACCAGCTGATGGCGTTGGGCTCCATAGCGGTGATCACCAAGCCCTTCCAAGCGATAACGCTAGCCGAGCAGCTAAAGGAATTATGGGGACATTATCTTGATGGCTAGTGACCCCTCAGCCAGTGTAAATGCCGAGCTAGCAAAGCTGCAAAGCGACTATATTGGCCGCCTTCCCTTGCGCCTGGGGGAATTGCTTAGTCACTGGCGTCACTACCTAGATCATCACGACAATGACAGCATTAGTCAATTTTATCGCATTGCCCACAGCATGGCCGGCACCGCAGGTGTGCTTGGCATCGCCGAGGTGAGCGATTTAGCCAGGCGTATTGAGCAGCGGTTATCCGCGCGCGACAGCCTAGAGGGCGTTGCCGAAGAGGACTGCTCAGCCGTTGGTGAGTCCTTAGATACGCTGAAACAGTTGATAGAGGCAGGGCAGATCACCGCTACACCCATCAATTTGGAGAGGTACTAAGCGCAATAGTAAGCGCATGCTATCGCCTTAACTAGCCAGGCGGCCCTTATCGAGATCCTTGCTGCAATCCGATTAATAGATTCTTCGCTGCCACTCTGCTGCAACTCCGCTGCCGCAGCCCTGCTCCCCCTGCGGATCTTCGCCGGCAATAATTTTTCCCATAAAAAAACCCGAGACTCTAACGAATCTCGGGTTTTTAAATAAATCCTGGCGATGACCTACTCTCGCATGGAGAAACTCCACACTACCATCGGCGATGACACGTTTCACTACTGAG
>JBFKEA010000004.1:0-30829 GCA_041619375.1 Spongiibacter sp.
CGATTTGAGATACAGCGACCAGTACGGCAGCCAGGCACCCAGCAGGCCAAAATAGAAAAAATAAAAGGCCGACAGTCGCCAGTACGGCAATTGCGCCGCCATACCGAACTAGCGCGCCGCCGGAATCACCGGGGTGTCACAGCGTACATCGGCATTTTGGCCGCGATTGCGCAACAAATGGTCCATCAGCACAATGGCCAGCATCGCCTCGGCAATCGGCACCGCGCGAATGCCCACACAGGGGTCGTGGCGGCCGGTGGTAATCACATCCACCGCCTCGCCTTGCTGATTAATGGTCTGGCCGGGAATCAAGATGCTCGACGTCGGCTTCAGCGCCATGTGGGCAACAATATCCTGACCACTGGAAATCCCGCCCAGCACGCCGCCGGCATTGTTGGAGGTAAAGCCCTCGGGGGTTAACTCGTCGCGGTGTTCACTGCCGCGGGCATCCACGCAGTCAAAGCCTGCACCAATCTCTACCCCTTTCACCGCGTTAATACCCATCAGCGCATGGGCGATATCCGCGTCCAGGCGGTCGAACACCGGCTCGCCCAAACCCACTGGCACACCGCTGGCGACAACAGAAATCTTGGCACCCACCGAGTCACCCGACTTGCGCAGCGCCTGCATATAGGTTTCCATTTCCGGCACTTTGTCCGCGTCGGGGCAGAAGAAAGGGTTTTGCTCAACAATATCCCAATCGAGCTTTTCGGCCTTGATCGGTCCCAGCTGTGACAAATAACCGCGCACCTGTACTCCGTGGCGCTCGGCCAGATATTTTTTTGCCACCGCACCGGCCGCCACCCGCATGGCGGTTTCACGCGCCGACGAGCGACCACCACCGCGATAGTCACGCTGGCCGTATTTCTGCTCGTAGCTGTAGTCGGCGTGCATCGGGCGAAAGCGATCTTTAATCTTGCTGTAGTCTTTGGAACGCTGGTCGCGGTTCTCTATCAGCAAACCGATAGAGGTGCCGGTGGTTTCACCTTCGAACACACCCGACAAGATTTTCACCTCGTCGTCTTCACGGCGCTGGGTGGTATAGCGAGAAGTCCCCGGCTTGCGGCGATCCAAGTCGCGCTGCAGGTCGCTCTCAGTAATTGCCAGCCCCGGCGGGCAGCCATCAATAATCGCCCCAAGGGCGAGGCCGTGGCTTTCGCCAAAGGTGGTGACGGTGAACAACTTACCGATGGTGTTACCTGACATGAAACAATCCTGCTTTGGGGCTAATCGGTCGGCGCCAAGGCCAACCCGTGAATAGTTTAAGAATTATACGTGAAAGCCGCGGCTTAGTCAGAGACAAGCCGCAGCACTGTCAGAGACTGGCAGCGGCCTCTACCAGCTGCTCGCGGGTCAGGGCAAACACCCCGTGGCCGCCGCGCTCAAACTCCAGCCAGGTGAACGGCAGCGAGGGATACGCCTCTTCCAGCGCCACCCAGCTATTGCCAACCTCCACCACCAGCAAGCCGCCCTCTTCCAAATGGTCTGCCGCTTCGCGCAAAATCCGCCGGGTCAAATCGAGGCCGTCCTCTCCCGAGGCCAGCCCCAGCGCCGGCTCGCGGTGATATTCTGCGGGCATTTCCGCAAGATCTCTGGCGTCTACGTATGGCGGGTTGCTAACGATCAGTGAGTAACGCCGCCCGCTCAAGCCGTCAAATACATCCGAGTGAATGGCGCTGACGCGGTGAGACAACTCGTGGCGGGCAATATTGATGCCGGCAACATCCAGTGCATCCCCGGAGATATCGGCAACATCCACCTCGGCATTTTCAAAGGCGTAGGCACAGGCAATACCAATACAGGCGCTGCCGGTGCACAGATCCAGAATGCGCTGCGGCTCACCGGCTAGCCAGGGCTCAAACCCGTTTTCTATCAGCTCGGCGATCGGTGAGCGCGGCACCAGCACCCGCTCGTCCACATAGAACGACAGCCCGGCAAACCAGGCTTCACGGGTCAGGTAGGCCGCCGGCAGGCGTTCCTCCACACGGCGGCTCAGCAGTTGCACAATATGCGCTCGCTCGCTGGGCAGCAGCTTGGCATCTAAAAAGGCATCGGAGCTGTCAAAGGGCAACTCAAGGGCGTGCAATACCAGCAGTCGCGCTTCGTCCAGCGCGTTGTCGGTGCCGTGACCAAAAAACAGCCCGCCGCGGCTGAATTCACTCAAGCCCCAACGAATATAATCCCTAACCGTAGTCAGGTGTTGGCAGATATCATCTTGTTGTGCCACAGCAGTGCCCATGTTGCGATCCATTGTCTGACAAACCATTGTTTAGCGAACAAAAATAAACAGCGCGAAGTGTACACTGCAAGGCCAAGCACTGCCCAGCGTGCTTGGGAAAGCCGGGGGGCTCTGATACCATTGCCCCTCGTTTATCTGGACATAAGAGAACCCGGTGGAAAAAGCATTCGAAGAGATCATCAAACAGATTGGTGAAGACCTTGAGCGTGACGGCCTGCTCGACACCCCCAAGCGCGCCGCAAAAGCCTTTGAATTCCTCACAGAGGGCTACCGGCGCAGCGTCGACGAAGTCGTTAACGACGCGCTGTTTGAATCCGACGCCAACGAAATGGTGGTGGTCTCTGATATCGAGCTCTACTCGCTGTGCGAGCACCACCTGCTGCCCTTTATCGGCAAATGCCATGTAGCCTA
This sequence comes from Spongiibacter sp., assembly GCA_041619375.1. GTDB lineage: Bacteria > Pseudomonadota > Gammaproteobacteria > Pseudomonadales > Spongiibacteraceae > Spongiibacter. The sequence goes on from JBFKEA010000004.1 coordinate 2,651, forward strand.
CATCCCCAGCGGCAAGGTACTGGGACTGTCTAAAGTCGCACGTATCGTCGACCTCTACGCCCGTCGCCTGCAAATTCAGGAGGGCCTGACCACACAGATCGCCGATACCGTTCAACAAGTCACCGGCGCCGAAGGCGTGGCCGTCATCATTGAAGCCCGCCATATGTGCATGATGATGCGCGGCGTTCAAAAACAAAATTCCGTTATGCGCACCAGTGCCATGCTCGGCGTATTTAAAGACAACCCCGCGACCCGCGCGGAGTTTATGTCGCTGATTAAGTAAGGCTCCCACTGCGTAACAAGCAATCTATAAAAAGGGCCGCAATGGCCCTTTTTTTTGCCACCCAATTTATCTAATAACGTATGCCCTGCCGCAACGGAGACTAATAGTCGCTCTCTCGTGCTCACAGCTCGGCGGGCACCTTACGCAGCTATTTCAACGATAAACAGTTAGGCTATCCCCTGTTCTTTAGACAACCGCAGAACGAGTGATTGACGTGACAACTACAAGACCCTTGTTCGACGTCTACCCGCAACTGACTGATGCCCTACCCTGGCTTCAGCTGGCGGAGCTACCGACACCCGTCGAGTGCTTGAACGCAATTGGCGCGAATGCCTGGATTAAACGCGATGATCTTTCCCATGCTGTATACGGCGGCAATAAGCTGCGCAAACTGGAATTCATCCTGGCCGATGTAATGGCTCGCGGCAAAGACCAGGTGATCACCTTCGGCGCCACCGGCACCAATCACGGCGTTGCCACGGCCATGCTGTGTCAGCAACTAGGCATACGTTGTTCGGTCCTGTTGTTTGACCAGCCACCTTCCAACACCGTGCGCGACAACCTAGCGCGAATGCGAAACTTCGGTGCGGAGTTAAAGTTTTGCGGTTCACTCGCCAATACGGTGCGGCATTACTACCTCCACCCCAAGCGCTTATCACGCAAGCACTACTTTCTGTTCGCCGGAGGCTCCAACATCGCCGGCACGATGGGCTTTATCAACGCGGCCTTTGAATTGCGACAACAAATTGAAGCTGGCCAATGTCCGCCGCCAAGCCAGATTTTCGTCCCCGTTGGCTCCTCTGCTACGCTTGCTGGTTTAACGATAGGTGCAGCCCTGGCGGGGCTAGAAACCGACATCGTCGGTATCCGCGTTGCCCCCTCACACCTGGGTCTGATCCCCACCTGTACATCAGCCACCGTCAATCAATTGATGAAGCAGACCTGCAGTAAGTTGTCACGGTTTGGCCTATCTCTGCCGGCAATACCAGCGCCCAAACTGATCGACAACTACTACGGCGACGGCTACGGGGTGCCCAGCGAGGCCGGGGACAGGGCCAGCGCAACATTCGCCCAATGCGGTATCACGCTGGATCAAACCTATACGGCCAAAGCGGCGGCCGCGTTTTTGGGCGGAACTAAGAAAGACACCGACACACAATTGTACTGGCACACTTTTAATTCGCGGCCGGTTGGCGGGGCTATTTCGGGGGAGTCGAAATGAAAGGGCTCTACCTCCATTGAGTCCAACCCGACCTTATATTATCAATGATCCTGACACCAATAGTCGGATAGCGTCATTGCACTACAAAGCAACCGAATCCTGAAGGGCTCATATCCGATAGGGGCTAGTTACATACGCTTGAATGGGTCAGATACCTGCCGGGAACTAACGTAATACTCAATCACCAGGCTGCGAGCGCCAAGCTAGCGGAGCTATTGCTAATTAGCCCCCGCAAAGCCTATAAAATGCCCCACAACCGCTTCAGCCACTTCACCAGCACAGCTATCCATATGGCAGTGATGGTCCCCATCTACCTCTAACTCGCTAAACACTTTCGGCCTAGCGTCGGTCAGGGCCAGTATCTGCTGGCCAAAGCCCTGTTTGGCGGTGATAAACAGCAGCGGCGCCTCAATGCCTTTAAGCACCGCCTGCCACTGCCCGGCGGTGAGTTTATGAGGGGAAGCGAGAGCGAGACGACGGTCGCTGCGCCAGTAGAGTTTGCCGTCTTGCCCGGTATAGGTGCCGCGCTCGGCGATGGCGCGGGCGGCAGGTTGACTCATCGGCATGACCTTCATGCGCGCGGCGGCGGCCTCATCAAGGCTCGTAAAGGCGCGTGGTGCTCGCCCCTGCGCGGCGAATTCTTTGAGGTAGCGGCCCAGCTGTTGAGGAAAATCGTCTTCGGCTTGCGGGCCGGCCAGCAGACCGTCGATGCACACCAGCGCGCGAATACGCTCGGGCAGCGCTGCCGCCAGCAAGCCGGCGATCATGGCGCCGCGTGAATGGGCGAGCAGAGAGAATTGCGACCAGCCCAGTTGCTCCGCCACGCCGCAAATCACCCGTAGGTCATCCCAGATCGCGTAGTTGCCCGACGGCGGCTTGTGGTCGCTGTAACCGTGACCGGGCAGATCGAGGGCGACGATGCGCAACGGATTGCCCTTCTGCTGCAGGTGCTCGGCAATTGCGGCAAAGCTGGCGGCATTGTCCAGCCAGCCGTGCAGGGCCAATACCGGCATGCCCTTGGCATCGCCCCAGATCTGGGCGGCTATCCGCAGCCCCTCGACCTCAAAGTACCGTGTTTCAGCGCTCGTCGTCTGCGCCATGCTAGCGGCCGTTGTGCACGTAGTTGGGGTAGTGGCGCAGCCACTGCAAACTGCCGCAGCCCGGCCCAAAGAGCTCGGCATCGACCCGCGCCATACTGGCCGTCTGCAGCCCCCAATAGGATTGGCTGCTGCCTTCCCAGTGTGCCAACACGTTGCTGAGCAAGGGGTTGTGCCCCACCAGCAGTAAGCGCTCGCCGGTGAAGGTGGCCAACATGGTATCGAGGTCTTCCAGACGGTTATCCGGGGTCAGGCAGGCTTTATTACTCTGCGGCCGCTGCCAATGGGCGTTGATAATTTCTGCGCTCTGCTGGGCGCGCCGGTAGGGGCTCACCCAGAGTTCGTCTGGCCGCCACGGCTGTGACCACAGCCACTGCGCAGCGGCCTTGACCTCGGCCCTGCCGCGTTCGGTCAGCTCGCGCTCCATATCGCTGCTGGCATCCCACGACGCGGCGCCATGGCGGATCAACACAATTTCCATCAGCTTTTCTGCACCACAAATTCAACGTCGCGACTTTGCTCGGCCCACATCATATCGCCAATCACCTCTGAAACCGTTTTGCCTTGGTAAATAATAGCGTAGAGGCCGTTGACCAGCGGCATGTAAATATCGAGTTGCTGAGACTGCTGCTTAAGCAGCTTGAGGGTATTCACCCCTTCGGCGACCTGCCCCAGCTCAGCCACGACTTCGTTGAGGTCGCGCCCCTGTCCCAGCGCGTAGCCAACGCGGTAGTTGCGACTCAGCGGCGAGGTACAGGTAACAAACAAGTCGCCGACACCGGCCAGCCCCAAAAAGGTTAAGGGGTCGGCGCCCTTGTGCACCGCATAGCGACTCATCTCCGCCAGGCTGCGGGTAATCAACATGCTGATGGTGTTGTGGCCCACACCCAATGCGGCGGCCATGCCTGCGACAATGGCGTAAACGTTTTTCAGTGCACCGGCGAGTTCGACACCATAGATATCGCTGCCGGCATAAACGCGAAAATAGGAGGACTGCAACAGATCTTGAATACACTGGGTCAGGCGCGCGTCCTCACTGGCGATTACCGTTCCGGTAATTTCTCTGGCGGCCAGTTCCTTAGCGAGATTGGGGCCACTCATCACGCCAATACTGACGTCGCCCAATTCCTCGCGCAGCACTTCGCTCATCAGCTCGTTGCTGTCGACTTCAATGCCTTTCGTGGTGCTGACTATCATCGCACCGGGCTCTAACAAGGGCGCGAGCTGGCGGGCGACATCGCGGCAGGATTTACTGGGTACGGCGACAAACACCACGTCGCAGCCTTTGACGGTATCCGCCAAATCGCTGCTGGCCCCCAGTGCCGGGTTAAGGGAAATCTCGGGTAAGTACGCACTGTTTGTATGCTGGGCATTCACCTCGGCAACACGCTCGGCGTTGCGCATCCATAGGCAGACATCATGGCCGTTGTCTGCAACGATATTCGCGATAGCGGTTCCAAAACTTCCCCCCCCCACTATGGCTACTTTATGCTTGTCCGTCATTGCGGCTCCGCTTGTTGTTTTTCACGCAGTTTATCACTGCCATTGGACAATGCAGAAAAGCGGCGAAAAAAAAGCGGCGCCGAGGCGCCGCCCTATACGCTGCAGTTACATCATTAGGCGCTGAGTTCCAGCAACAGCTTGTTCAGCTTGTGTACGTAATCGGCCGGGTCTTCCAGTTGCGCCCCTTCGGCCAAATGCGCCTGATTGAACAGGATATCAACCAAGTCGGCAAAGCGATCCTCGTCGGGTTCCTTGTCCAACTTCTGTACCAGCGGGTGCTCGGGGTTCAACTCAAAGATCGGCTTGGACTCGGGCAGCGACTGACCGGCGGCCTCGAGAATGCGCCGCATCTGCGCGCCCATATCGTGATCGCCCACCACCAGACAGGCAGGAGAGTTGGTCAGGCGGCTGGTTGCCCGCACTTCCTCAACTTTCTCGCCCAGCGCCTTGGCAACGCGCTCGATCAGGTCCTTGTGTTCTTCGGCCAGCTCTTCCTGGGCCTTCTTCTCTTCTTCGTTTTCTAGCTCACCAAGGTCCAGCTGGCCGCGGCCAACGTCCTGGAAGGACTTGCCATCAAACTCGGCGAGGTGGTTCATCAGCCAGTCGTCAACGCGGTCTGACAGCAGCAGCACTTCAATGCCTTTCTTGCGGAAAACTTCGAGGTGGGGGCTGCTGGCCGCGGTACGATGATTCTCGGCAACCACGTAGTAGATCTTGTCCTGCCCCTCTTTCATGCGCGCCACGTAATCTTCAAGCGAGTGCAGCTGCTCGGCTTTGTCGTCGTGGCTAGTGGCAAAGCGCAGTAACTTGGCAATTTTCTCGCGGTTGCTGAAGTCTTCGGCGGGGCCTTCCTTCAGCACTTGGCCAAAGGCCTTCCAGAAAGTTTGGTATTTCTCGCTGTCGTTTTTCGCCAACTTACCCAGCATATCCAGCACGCGCTTGGTCAGCGCCGTTTTCATGGCGTCGACGGCGGGGTCCTGTTGCAGAATTTCACGCGACACATTCAGTGACAGATCATTGGAGTCGACCACACCTTTCACAAAGCGCAGGTAAAGCGGCAGAAACTGTTCGGCGTCGTCCATGATGAAAGTGCGCTGGACGTAGAGTTTCACGCCGCGCGCCGCATCGCGATTCCACATATCCATCGGCGGCTGGGAGGGCAGATACAGCAGACTGGTGTACTCGAGCTTGCCTTCCACCTTGTTGTGACTCCAGCTCAGCGGCTCGGCAAAGTCGTGGCTGACGTGCTTGTAAAAGGCCTGATACTCTTCGTCGCTGACTTCAGTGCGCGGGCGTGTCCACAGCGCGGTGGCCGAGTTAATACTTTCAAACTCGGGCTCGGCGTCGCCCTCTTCCTCGGTCGCCGCTTTTTGCATCTCGACGGGAATGCTGATGTGGTCGGAGTATTTTTTGATGATCGAGCGCAGTCGCCAGTCGTCGGCAAATTCCTTGTCTTCCTCGCGCAGGTGCAGGACCACCGTGGTGCCGCGTTCTGCGCGTTCACAGCTCTCGATAGAGAAATCCGCTTCGCCGCTAGATTCCCAGTGCACACCTTCGGAGGCATCGGCGCCCGCGCGGCGAGTAAAGACTTCGACCCGGTCGGCAACGATAAACGCCGAGTAAAAACCAACGCCGAACTGACCGATCAACTGGGAGTCTTTTTTGTTGTCGCCGCTGAGGTTCTTGAGAAATTCTGCCGTTCCGGAGCGGGCGATGGTACCGAGGTTGGCCACCACTTCGTCGCGGCTCATGCCAATGCCGTTATCGCTGATGCTGACGGTACCGGCGTCTTTGTCGGCTTCCACGCGAACGCGCAGGTTGGGGTCGTTTTCAAACAGGCTGTCATTGGACAGGGCCTCAAAGCGCAGCTTGTCTGCGGCATCGGAGGCGTTAGAAACCAGCTCGCGAAGGAATATTTCCTTGTTGCTGTACATGGAGTGAATCATCAGCTGAAGCATCTGCTTCGCTTCTGTCTGAAAACCGAGCGTTTCTTTTTCTGCTATCGACATGCTTATCACCTGTAATACCAATCAATCTGAGCGCCCCACTGGGCATTCTGGGTTTATGGGGGCAGTCAGAAATATTTCAAGGGCTTACAGGCGGCCGGGCAGGATGCGCCGCACAATATGGTCAACATCCAGGCCCTTGGGCAGGCAGCCATACACACCGTGGGGCCGCGCTAAACGCGAGGCGATAAACGCCTCGGCCACCACCGCGTCGCCGTATTGCAGCAACATGGCCGACTGGAAGCACAGCGCCATTTGCTCCACCAAATGTCGAGCGCCGTACTCGGCCTCGTTGAGGTCGGCGAGCGCTCCTTCCAGCTCGGCGATATGCTGATCCAACACCGCAGACTGACCGGCGACCTTGGCCAACTCGGCAAACCAACGGGTTTTCACCTGGGGAGACTTGTGCAGGGCGCGCAGCACATCCAGCGCCTGGATGTTGCCGGAGCCTTCCCAGATCGCATTGATCGGCGCCTCGCGATAGAGCCGGGGCATAATACAGTTTTCGATCACGCCATTGCCACCCAGGCACTCCATGGCCTCATAGGCATGGCCGGGGGTGCGCTTGCAGATCCAGAACTTGCCAACCGCACTGCCTAGCCGCAGCAATAATTTTTCGTCTTCAGTGTCGGCATCCAGCGCCGCGGCCATGCGCATGGTCATCGCCAGCGAACCCTCGACTTCCAGTTGCAGATCGGCCAGTACATTCTGCATCAACGGCTGCTCGATCAAGCGCTTGCCAAAGGCACTGCGCTGGCTGGCGTGGTGGGCAGCCTGCGCCACCGCCTGTCGCTGGCCCGCGGTTGAACCGACCATACAGTCAAAGCGCGTCAGCGATACCATTTCAATAATCGCCGGCACCCCCCGCCCCTCTTCGCCGACCATCCAGCCTTGGGCGGCGCGCATTTCCACTTCCGAGGACGCGTTGGAAACATTGCCCATTTTGTCTTTTAAGCGTTGCACAAACAGGCTATTTTTTTCGCCGCCCGGGCGCCAGCGAGGCACCAGAAAGCAACTCAAGCCGCCGGCCGACTTGGCCAGCATAAGAAAAGCATCGCACATCGGCGCCGACAAAAACCATTTGTGACCGGTAATTTCATAGAGTTCGCCGGGGCCGCTGGCAGCGACCGGGCGCGCCACCGAGGTATTGGCACGAACATCGCTGCCGCCCTGCTTCTCGGTCATGCCCATACCGATGGTGACCGCCTGCTTGTCAAAATAGGGTTTGTTGTCGGGATCGTAGCTGCGCGCCAATACCTTGGGCAGCCACTGCTCAGCGATCGACGGTGTCAATTTGAGTGTCGGCACCGAGGCGAAGGTCATGGTCAGCGGGCAACCGTGACCCGCCTCGACCTGGGCTTGCATATAGCTGTATGCCGCCCGCTGCGTATGGGCGTTGTCGGTGGAACCATCCCAGGGCATGGCGTGAATCCCCTGCTCGAGAGCCATCGCCATTAACTGGTGGTAAGCGGGGTGAAAACGCACAAGATCCACACGATGGCCGAAACGGTCGTGGCTGTCGAAGCGCGGCTTGTTCTCATTGGCCTCAAAACCCTTGGCAATCACCTCCGCGCTACCGCAGCGCTCGCCATAATCAGCCAGCGCCGCTAGGTCCGCCTGCGGCGCAAAGGCCGCCAGCAACTCCTGCAGCGGCGCATCGTCTTTGAGTAAGCTGCCCCCCTCCAGCGCCTGCGGCTGGTTATAAACCTCGTGGGTATATCCCGCCTGACTGTTATCAACAGTGGCATTTTGGCTGCTCTGCGGCTCCATAAGCCCTCCTAGTTGCCCGCCCCCACCGTGCGTAAACAGAGAAGGCAAAGTTCATCAATCATGTCACTGCTGCGCTCGGCCTCGCCGAGTGGCCCCAATAAGCTTTCAGCCAGCGCACCCACCAAGGCCGACGCCGTTAATGGCGCTGACTGGCGGCAAAACTCACCGGCGCTGATACCGCGCTCAATCACCTGCTGAAACAGCGCCGTATAGTCACGCCGGTACTGCAAGCGCGCCTCGTCAACAGCCGGCTCGACCGGCTCGGCGATCAATGCCCAGGCAAATTGCGGCGCCATAAACGCCCGCTCGGCAAAACACCGCACCCCAGCGGCGAGCTGCTCAGTGGCGCGACCATCGGTGGCGAGCGCCTCGCCAACCGCGCGAATTTCGCGGCGGGTGGCGTGGGAAAATACCTGTGTCGCCAGCTCGTCTTTGTTTTTAAAATAGCGATACACCGAGCCCACGCTCAGCTCGGCATCCGTGGCCAGCGCCTGTATTGTCAGCGCTTTAAAGCCGCCCATGCGCACCAAAGACTCGGCGCTCTTTAGCAAGCGCTCGCGAAGCTCCGCCTTGCGCTTGGCAATCGGCGGTGTTTCCCGGTAAACCATATATCAGCCCCACCCCAAGAAGTGAATCATAGTTCATTTTTTAATACAAGCATCGAGACTGACTCCAATATTAGTCAGCCCAAACAGCAAGACATAAAAAAAGGCGGCCGAAGCCGCCTTTTCATACAGTCACACAGCCTTACCAGCCGGTAACCTCTTTCAGTGCATCACCGATTTGCGCCAGTGAACGCACAGTTTTAACACCGGCGTCTTCCAGAGCGGCAAATTTCTCATCGGCAGTACCTTTACCACCAGAGATAATTGCACCGGCGTGACCCATACGCTTGCCCGGAGGTGCAGTAACACCGGCAATGTAGGAAACGACCGGCTTGGTCACATTGGCTTTGATAAAGGCAGCGGCTTCTTCTTCTGCGCTACCACCGATCTCACCAATCATTACGATAGCTTCGGTTGCGGGGTCTTTCTCGAACATTTCCAGAATGTCGATGAAGTTAGAACCCGGAATCGGGTCACCGCCGATACCGACACAGGTAGACTGACCGAAACCATAATCAGTGGTCTGCTTAACGGCTTCATAGGTCAGAGTACCGGAGCGCGATACGATGCCGACTTTGCCAGGCAGGTGAATGTGACCGGGCATAATACCGATTTTACATTCGCCAGGAGTGATAACACCTGGGCAGTTAGGACCAATCAGGCGTACACCCAGCTCGTCGCACTTCACTTTACATTCCAGCATGTCCAGCACCGGGATGTGCTCAGTGATGCAGACGATCAGCTTGATACCGGCATTGGCCGCTTCAAGGATAGAGTCTTTACAGAACGGAGCGGGAACATAAACCACAGAGGCTTCTGCGCCAGTTTGCTCTACCGCTTCTTTAACGGTATTGAATACTGGCAGACCCAGGTGCTCGGTGCCACCTTTACCCGGTGTTACACCACCAACCATTTTAGTGCCGTAGGCGATCGCTTGCTCAGAGTGGAAAGTACCCTGACCACCGGTGAAACCCTGGCAGATAACCTTGGTGTCTTTATTGATCAGAATAGCCATTATTTACCCTCCGCTGCTTTAACAGCCTGCTGAGCCGCGTCGGTCAGACTGGTTGCCGCGATAATGTCCAAACCGGAATCCGACAACAGCTTGGAACCCAGATCGGCATTGTTACCTTCAAGACGTACCACAACCGGTACGCTCACACCCACTTCTTTAACCGCGCCGATAATACCTTCGGCGATCAGGTCACAGCGTACGATGCCGCCGAAAATATTGACCAGAACGGCTTTAACATTGCTGTCTTCGAGGATGATTTTGAAGGCCTCGGTAACACGCTCTTTGGTTGCGCCGCCACCTACGTCGAGGAAGTTAGCAGGGAAACCGCCGTGCAGAGACACGATGTCCATAGTACCCATGGCCAGACCAGCACCGTTAACCATGCAACCGATGTTGCCGGTCAGGGCTACGTAGTTCAGATCCCACTCCGCCGCACGCGCTTCACGCTCGTCTTCCTGTGAAGGATCGTGCATGGCTTGCAGATCTTTGTGGCGATACACCGCGTTGCCATCGATGACGATTTTGGCGTCCAGGCAGTGGAGGTTGCCTTCGGTGGTGATTACCAGCGGATTGATTTCCAGCAGCGCCAGATCTTTCTCTTGGAACAGTTTCGCCAAGCCCAAGAAGATGTTTACGAACTGCTTAACTTGAGTCGGGTTCAGGCCCAGCTGGAAAGCCAGCTCACGGCCTTGGTAGGGCTGAGCGCCCGTCAGTGGATCGACAATTGCTTTAAGAATCTTCTCCGGAGTCTCTTCGGCAACTTTCTCGATCTCAACACCACCCTCGGTGGAGGCCATGAAAACGATACGGCGAGTACCGCGGTCAAGTACTGCGCCCAGGTACAGTTCTTGGTCGATATCGGTGCACGACTCTACCAGGATCTTAGTCACTGGCTGACCATTTGCGTCTGTTTGGTAGGTCACCAGGTTTTTGCCCAGCCACTGCTCAGCAAACGCCTTGATTTCTTCTTTGCTGCTGACCAGCTTAACGCCACCCGCTTTACCGCGGCCACCGGCGTGGACTTGGGCTTTTACAACCCATTTGTCGCCACCGATTTTATCAGCCGCTGCGACGGCCTCTTCCGGGGTAGCACAGGCGTGGCCTTTGGACACAGGCAGCCCGTATTCAGCAAACAGCTGTTTGCCTTGATACTCGTGAAGGTTCATGTTGGATTTACCATCTCGGTCTGTGGAAGTGTTAAGCGGGCAATACGCTGTCAGTGAATAGCCCGCTCCCTCTGCACATTGCGGCTCGCCGCAAAATTCGGGGGGATATTTTCCCGAATTTTGCGAACTACCGCAAATCTATTTACGCTTCTTGCGATTCGGGATATGGATTGCGCGCCCATCAACGGCCAGTGCGGCCTCGTGCACGGCTTCCGACAGCGTCGGATGGCCGAATACGGTCAGAGCGATATCTTCGGCGGAAGAGCCGAATTCCATGGCGATAACCATCTGCTGCACCAGATCAGCAGCACTGGGGCCAATAATATGGCAGCCCAGAATACGGTCAGTTTCCTCGTGAGCAAGGATCTTGACCATACCGGTCGTATCGTTGGCAGCAAGCGCGCGGCCGCTAGCCACAAATGGGAAGCTACCGGCTTTGTATGGCACGCCATCCGACTTGAGCTGCTCTTCGGTCGCACCGACCATGGCAATTTCTGGATGGGTATAAATGATCGACGGAATGCAGTCGTAGTTCATGCTGACTTTGTGACCGGCAATACGCTCAGCAACCATCACACCCTCTTCCGAGCCCTTGTGGGCCAGCATTGGGCCGCGCACGATATCACCAACGGCGTAGATACCCGGGGCATCAGTCTCGCAGTGATCGTTAACGAAAATAAAGCCGCGCTCATCCAGATTGACGCCACAATCAGGCGACAACAGGCCATTGCTCAGCGGGCGACGACCCACGCAGACGATCAGTTTATCGAAGGTCTCGGACTTGGCTTCTTCGCCCAGGGTGTAACCCACTTTGACTTTTTTGCGGCTGATTTCGGTCTCGGTCACGCGCGCGCCGAGGCGAATATCAAGCCCCTGCTTTTTAAAGACCTTGGCGGCCTCTTTGGCGATTTGCTGGTCCATGGCCGGCAGGAAACTCTCCAGAGCCTCCAGCACTACCACTTCACTGCCCAGGCGTGCCCAGACGCTGCCCAATTCCAGGCCAATAACGCCGGCACCGATAACGCCGAGACGCTTAGGAACGGCTTGAAATTCCAGCGCGCCGGTTGAATCGACAATAACATCTTGGTCTACCGGAGCAGGCGGAATTTCCACCGGCACAGAACCCGCAGCGATAATAATGTTTTCCGCTTCCAAAACCGATACGGAACCGTCTTCAGCTGTGACCTCGACCTTCTTACCGGCCAACACCTTGCCAAAACCTTCGATGGCGGCAACGCCATTAGCTTTAAACAAGCCACCGACACCGCCGGTTAGCTGGTCAACGATGGCATTTTTGCGCTTGATCATCTCTGGCACGTCAATACTGACCTTGCCCGTTGAGATACCGTGAACGGCAAAGGCATCTTTAGCTTCGTGGTATTTATAGCTGCTATCGAGCAAGGCCTTGGAGGGGATACAACCCACGTTCAAGCAGGTTCCACCCAGCGCCATTTTACCTTCGCTGTTGTGATTTTTTTCTACACAGGCTGTTTTCAAGCCGAGCTGCGCAGCGCGAATTGCTGCCACATAACCAGCCGGGCCTGAGCCTATAACGACGACATCGTACTTCGACATATTTGTTTCCTGTAATACCTGTTGCAGGGTATCGCCGGCGAAGCCGGCGAGTGCTTAGATCTCTAACAGAATGCGCGCTGGATCTTCGATCAAGTCTTTAATCGCCACCAGGAATTGCACCGCGTCTTTACCGTCAATCAAACGGTGATCGTAAGACAGCGCCAGGTACATCATCGGCTGAATAACCACCTCGCCATTCACTGCCATCGGCCGCTCTTGGATTTTGTGCATACCCAAAATTGCGGTCTGCGGCGGGTTCAAAATGGGCGTGGACAACAGCGAACCAAACACCCCACCGTTGGTGATGGTAAAAGTACCGCCAGTCATGTCTTCGATACCGAGCTTGCCATCGCGAGCACGCAGACCGAAATCCCGAACCTTGTCTTCAATTTTCGCCAAGCTCATATGGTCAGCATCGCGCAGCACAGGAACAACTAAGCCTTTTTCAGTCGACACCGCAACACCGACATCTTGGTAACCGTGGTAGACCACGTCGTCGCCATCGATGGAGGCGTTTACCGCAGGATAGCGCTTTAGCGCTTCACAGGCGGCTTTTACGAAGAAACCCATAAAGCCCAAACGCGTACCGTTATGGCTCTTTTCAAACAGGTCTTTGTACTGCTTACGCAGCTCCATTACCGGGCCCATATTGACTTCATTGAAGGTGGTCAACATCGCCGTAGTTTGGCTGGCTTCGAGCAGGCGCTCGGCAATACGTTTGCGCAAGCGCGTCATCGGTACGCGCTTTTCAACGCGCTCCCCAGCGGGTACGTCGACTTGCGCCGCAGACGCAGCCGGTGCAGCCGCAGGCTTGGCAGCCGGCGCTTGGTAGTTCATCACGTCTTCTTTGGTGATCAAGCCACCTTTTCCTGTGCCAGTTACAGCGCTGGCATCAAGACCCTTTTCTTCCAGTGCTTTGCGGGCAGCCGGGCTAATTTTCAACTCGTCGCTGCTCGCCGCTGCTTCGGGCGACTCTGTACTGGCCGCCGCGGGGGCAGGTGCGTCGCCGGCAGCGCCTGCCTCAAACAAGGCAATCACTTCGTCGCTGAGTACGGTGTCACCTTCGTTTTTAACAATCTCGCGAAGTACGCCGTCGGCCGGCGCCACAACTTCGAGAACCACTTTATCTGTTTCGATATCCACCAGCGGCTCATCTCGGCTAACCGACTCGCCTACCTGCTTATACCAGGTAGCAATAGAACCGTCGGCTACGGATTCTGGGAACGTTGGCGCTTTGATTTCAGTACTCATTTTTCATCCTGTCGTTAGTTCGCTGCACGCGTCTATGGTTATGCGCTTGTCCGGCTTAAAGCTTCAAAGCCTGACTGATGAATTTTTCTTGCTGCTCCAGATGCAGGGCCATATAGCCCGCAGCCGGCGAGGCAGAGGGTTCGCGTCCCACATAACCCAGCAGCAAATTCTTTTCCGGTTTGAAGCTGCGAATCACACGCGCCATGCGGTGACGGCTGTTATACCAGGCCCCCTGGTTGCGCGGCTCTTCCTGGCACCAAACCACTTTCTTCAGGTTCGGGTACTGGGCAATCACTTCGCGCAGGTCATCGTAAGGGAATGGGTACAACTGCTCCAAACGAACAATCGCAATAGAGTCCTTGCCGTGCTCTCGGCGCGCATCGCGCAGGTCGTAGTAGACCTTACCGCTACACAGCACCAAGCGCGTGACTTTAGACTTATCGATGTCGTCGGTTTCATCAATGACATTTTGGAACTGACCATCGGTCAGCTCTTCCAGTGTAGACACGGCTTCTTTGTGGCGCAGCAAACTCTTTGGCGACATTACCACCAGCGGGCGGCGCAGTGGACGAACCACCTGACGGCGCAGCATGTGGAACACTTGCGCTGGCGTCGACGGCACACACACTTGAATATTGTGTTCCGCGCAGAGTTGCAGGAAACGCTCGAGTCGAGCGGATGAATGCTCAGGCCCCTGCCCTTCGTAGCCGTGGGGCAACAGCATGGTAAGGCCGCAGAGGCGACCCCACTTCAGTTCACCGCTGCTGATAAATTGATCGACAACTACCTGAGCGCCGTTGGCAAAATCACCAAACTGCGCCTCCCAAATTACCAGTGCATTGGGCTGGGTCGTTGCATAGCCATATTCGAAGGCTAATACCGCCTCTTCCGAGAGCAGTGAATCGTAAATATCAAAAGCGGGTTGCTCATCACCAACATGCTGAAGGGGCACATAGCGACCCGCATCGGTTTGGTTGTGCAGCACCGCATGGCGATGCGAGAAGGTACCTCGGCCGACATCCTGGCCGGTCAAGCGCACCTGATGGCCGGCCTTGAGCAATGAACCATAAGCCAGGATTTCGGCAAAGCCCCAGTTGATCGGCATGGCACCGACGGCCATTTTGCGACGATCTTCATAAATCTTGGCCACTTGACGCTGTACGCTAAAGCCATCGGGCAGAGTATTGACCGCTTCGGCAACTTCTTTCAGCGCTTTGGCTTCGATGCGGGTATCGCCAGGCACATCCCAGGCGTGGCCGAGATAAGGCGCCCAATCGACGAACAACTCTTTATTGGGCTGCTTTACCAAGCTCTTGGCGACATGCTGACCATCATCGAGCATCTGCCGATAATCGGCCGCCATCTTGTCGGCAAATTCTTTATCAATCGTGCCGTCTTCCAGCAGCTTGTTAACGTAGAGCTCGCGAGTGCTCTTCTGCTTGCTGATTTGCTTGTACATTAACGGCTGGGTGCCCGAAGGCTCGTCAGCCTCATTGTGACCGCGGCGACGGTAGCAGATCAGATCGACCACCACGTCTTTCTTGAATTCCTGGCGGAAGTCAGCGGCCAGTTGGGAAACAAACAACACGGCTTCAGGGTCGTCGCCATTAACGTGGAAAATAGGCGCTTGCACCATTTTCGCCACGTCGGTGCAGTATTCCGTAGAACGCGCATCTTCCTGCAGGCTAGTGGTGAAACCGACCTGGTTATTGATCACCACATGAATCGTGCCGCCGGTTTTATAGGCACGGGTCTGCGACATCTGGAAGGTTTCCATGACCACACCCTGACCGGCAAATGCCGCGTCACCGTGCAGAACGATGGGGACAACCTTCTCTCCCACGGGGTCAAAACGACGATCTTGGCGAGCGCGCACCGACCCTTCCACCACCGGAGACACAATCTCCAGATGTGAGGGGTTAAAGGCCAGCGCCAAATGCACTTCACCGCCGGCGGTCATCACGTTAGACGAGAAGCCCTGGTGGTATTTTACATCGGCCGACCCCTGGTACTGAACCTTGCCTTCGAATTCGTCGAACAGCTCAGCGGGGTTTTTGCCCAAGATATTGACCAGCACATTCAAGCGACCGCGGTGGGCCATGCCGATAACAATTTCCTTGGCGCCGTATTCACCGCCGCGCTGGATCATGGCATCGATCATCGGGATCAAGCTTTCGCCACCCTCAAGACCAAAACGCTTGGTGCCCGGGTATTTGGAACCCAGTGATTTCTCCAAGCCCTCTGCCGCAGTTAAACGTTCCAGCAGATGGCTGCGGGCGTCAAAGCCATATTCCGGCTTCGAACGCACACTTTCCATGCGCTGCTGAATCCAGGCACGTTCGCGCGTATCGACGATGTGCATAAATTCTGCACCCACCGAGCGGCAATAGGTTTGACGCAGGGAGTCATAGATATCACGCAGCGTTGCCTGGTCTTTACCGACATACAGACTGCCAGTCTGAAACACCGTATCAAAGTCCGCTTCGCTGAGCTGGTGATACTGTAGTTCTAAATCGGGCACCCGTGGCCGCTGCCAAAGATTGAGCGGATCCAGTTGAGCTTCCTGATGACCACGCTGGCGGTAGGCGCTGACCAGCTGAATAACCCGCACCTGCTTGCGCTCATGATCACTGACTTCGCTGCTGGCTGACGCCGCCGCACGAACCGGCTGCTTGGCCAACTGGGCAAAATGATCACGAATGGGAGAGTGAGGGATATCGCGGATAGCGGATTCGCTAACACGGGGAAGTTGTTGGAAATAGCTTCGCCATTCCTCTGGAATAGCATTGGGATCAGTGAGGTAGGTTTCATACAGGTCTTCAACGTAACCCGCATTACCACCAGATATATGGGAGCTCTTCCAAAGAAGCTCCATTGACGCTTTCTGCATTCCTGTCCACCTAATAGCGAGAGGCGTGGCCGCCGGATGCTCCATCGCCCGATAAGGCGCCTCGCATCTCACTCACCCGCAGCACTCAGTGCGCGCCGCTAGGTCGGTAGCCACAGGCCTTAGCCAAGACCTCTCAATACGTTTTATATCTCGCTAGTGCCGGTAAGCACCGAGTTGTATTTTGTTCCGGTGTCACGCTGTGACGCCAAAGGACACAATACGCGCAGATTCTAGCCCCATCTTTGCAGGGTCTGTATTTGAGGCCCGCAAGCGAGCCTCTGGACCATTAACTGGCCCGGTTCAGTAGCATATTGCGAATATGACCAATCGCCTTGGTTGGGTTCAAGCCCTTGGGGCAAACATTGACACAGTTTTGAATGCCGTGGCAACGGAAGACGCTAAAGGGATCATCCAACTCACTCAGTCGCTGTTCAGTCGCGGTGTCGCGGCTGTCGGCCAGGAAGCGGTAGGCTTGCAGCAGACCACTAGGGCCGACAAAGCGATCCGGATTCCACCAGAAAGACGGACAGGCCGTCGAGCAACAGGCGCAGAGAATACACTCGTACAGACCATCGAGCTTGGCGCGGTCTTCAGGAGACTGCAGGCGCTCAATTGCCGGTGCAGGGGTATCGTTAATCAGGTAAGGCTTGATCTTCTCGTACTGCTTGTAGAACAAGCTCATATCGATGATCAAGTCACGAATAACCGGCAGGCCGGGCAGCGGACGCAATACCAAGGTATTTCCGCCCTTGCCGTTTTTAAGCGCCTCGGAAATTGGCGTAATACAGGCCAAACCGTTTTTACCGTTAATGTTCATGCCATCGGAGCCACACACCCCTTCGCGGCATGAACGGCGATAGGTCAGTGAGGGATCTTTGGCCTTGAGCAATTCCAGTACGTCGAGAACCATCAGGTCTTTGCCGCCGGTGTCGAGCTCGACATCCTGCATATACGGCTCCTGATCGACTTCAGGATTGTAGCGATAGAGACTGACTTTCAACATTTTCTCTTCTCCCCTGATCAGTAGGTACGTACTTTAGGCGCAAAAGCTTCGCGGGTTTTCGGCGCGAAATTAACCGCACGCTTGCCGACACGCTTCTCGCCAGGGAAATACATAGAGTGACACAGCCAGTTTTCGTCATCGCGATCCTGGAAGTCCTCACGAGCATGCGCACCGCGGCTTTCTTTGCGCTCTTCGGCAGCGATTGCTGTCGCTTCGGCGACTTCAAACAAGTTGTGCAGCTCAAGCGCTTCGATACGTGCCGTGTTATACGCGTTGCTCTTGTCTTCCAGATGTGCGTTTTCGATGCGACCACGCAGGTCAGCCAGCTTCTTAACGCCTTCCTGCATAAAGTCACCGCGACGGAATACGCCGAAGTGATTTTGCATGACATTCTGCAACTCGGTGCGCAGATCAGCGACCTTCTCCCCGCCAGTGTTGCTGTTCAGGCGATCCAGGCGAGCATTTGCCTGCTCCAGATCACTTTCAGAGGCGTCACGCATTTCTACGCCTTCGCGCAGAGCTTTCTCAATAAATTGACCGGAAGCGCGACCAAATACCACCAGATCCAGTAGTGAGTTCCCACCCAGACGGTTAGCGCCGTGCACTGATACACAAGCCACTTCACCACAAGCGTAAAGACCGGGGATGACCTGATCGTTGCCATTGGCATCTACCGTCAGCGCCTGACCGTGAATATTGGTCGGAATACCACCCATCATATAGTGACAAGTCGGCACAACGGGCACGGGCTCTTTAACCGGATCGGCGTGAGCAAAAGTACGGCTCAGCTCACAGATACCGGGTAGACGGCTTTCCAGTACTTCTTCACCCAAGTGATCGAGCTTCAGGTAAACGTGGTCGCCATTGGGACCGCAGCCGCGGCCTTCGAGAATTTCCAGAGTCATTGAACGGGCAACAACATCACGACCGGCCAAGTCTTTGGCGTTCGGTGCGTAGCGCTCCATAAAACGCTCGCCGTCTTTATTGACTAGGTAGCCACCCTCACCGCGGCAACCTTCAGTAACCAGTACACCCGCGCCGGCGATACCGGTTGGGTGGAACTGCCACATTTCGATATCCTGCACCGGGAAGCCCGCGCGCAGCGCCATACCGATACCGTCACCAGTGTTGATATGGGCGTTGGTGGTCGACGCGTAGATACGACCGGCGCCGCCAGTAGCAAAAACGGTGGCCTTTGACTTCACGTACACCACTTCACCGGTTTCAATACAAATGGCCATTACGCCCACTACCGCACCGTCTTGGTTCTTAACGATGTCAGTGGCGTACCACTCGTTGAAAAACACAGTGTTGTTTTTCAGGTTGCCCTGGTACAGGGTGTGCAGCAATGCGTGACCGGTACGGTCGGCAGCTGCGCAGGTGCGAGCAGCCTGACCACCCTCACCAAAATTCTTCGACTGACCGCCAAAAGGGCGCTGATAGATACGGCCTTCTTCGGTGCGCGAAAACGGCATACCCATATGATCCAGCTCGAATACCGCCTCTGGACCTACACTTGTCATGTACTCAATCGCGTCTTGGTCACCGATATAATCGGAGCCCTTTACGGTGTCATACATATGCCACTGCCACTGATCCTGAGGATCGTTACTGGCGATGGCACAGGTGATACCGCCTTGGGCAGACACGGTGTGCGAACGGGTCGGAAATACTTTAGAGATTACCGCAGTCTTGTAACCCGATTGGGCCAGCTGCAGTGCAGCGCGCATACCTGCGCCGCCACCACCGACGATTACGCCGTCAAAGGTAATTGTGCGAACATTAGCCATTTCTTAACTCCACAGAATCTGGATGCCCCAAACGAGGTAGGTAAACACGACAACTGCCGACGCAGCCTGAAACGCCAGGCGCAGGACATTGCCCTTGGCACCCATCAAACGCTCGGTCAAATAGTCTGTGGACACCGCCCAAAGACCGATCCAAGCGTGCGCCGCCACTGACAGCACTGCAGCAGTGCTGAATACGCGCATAAATGTAGAGGAAAAGAAGGCACTCCACTGGGCGTAATCCATGGTACTGCCCTCGCAGACCAGATAACTGCCAACTACCAACAAATAGGCCAACAGCACCACACCCGAGACACGCTGCACCAACCAGTCAGACAGGCCGCTGCGACCAAAACTTGTTACCGATTTAACTACCATACCCACAACCCCGTCAGCACAACCAGAACCGCAGTGGTCAGCAGAACCAGCTTGGAGCCGTTCTCACCACCTTCCATAGACTCACCGATACCGGCATCCATGACCAAATGCTTTACGCCCGCAGCGGCGTGGTAGCTCAACCCCACCAACACGGCCCAGACAATCAATTTGCCCCAGAACGATGACAGACACTCTTTGGCTTGGGCAAAACCCTCAGGCCCACTAAGACTGGTGCCCAGCAACCAGAACAAGACGGCCATCCCGGCCACAAGAAACACACCACTAGCGCGGTGCAAAATAGAGGTATATGCGGTAATCGGCAGTGCGATTGTCCCGATATCCAGGTTCACAGGTCGTTTATCGTTCACGGTATTCCACACTTTATTTCAGGCCCAATCTTTACGGGCGGTTCAACGGAAGTGGATCTCAGCTATCCGGGCTCTCCATCCCGGCGTTCTCCCACAAGGGTGCAAGCACAAGGGCTCGAGAAGAAACGCCGCGCATTATAGGGCTATAGGTGCGCAATTACAAACACCCACCAAGCAAGAAAATGCACCATAAAAAAGCCCAATATCAATGGCTTAAGCCACCATTTCGCCCCATTATGACGCCATAAAAAAGACATTGCCCTAATTTGGGGCGCGCACAATAAGGACTCAACACAAAGAGAGATAAACATCAACAATTCCCACAGCGGCCAACGCAGGGTAAAATGTGGTCAGCGTTGACAAAACGTTTTAGCTCTCTATATTTGTGTCTCCCCGCCTGGGGAGCCTTTCCGTTGTTGCGGCCAGCATTACCACGCCGACTGTCAGACCTCGGAAACCACCGCCACAAGCTATGAAAAAAAGTAACAGGAGCCCGTCAAATGAGCGAGAAGAAAGCCAGTCTGAGTATCGATGGCAAAACGCTGGAATTGAATGTCCATTCCGGCAGCATTGGCCCGGACGTGATTGAAGTTGGCCCCCTGACGGGTAACGGATATTTCACCTACGACCCCGGTTTTGTATCTACCGCAGCCTGCGAGTCGAAAATCACCTATATCGACGGTAACGCCGGTGTCTTGCTGCACGGTGGCTACCCTATCGAACAACTGGCCGAGCACTCGGACTACCTAGAAACATGCTACCTGCTGCTCTACGGTGCGCTGCCCAACAAGCAAGAAAAAGAAACCTTCGTCAACAAAGTACGCATGCACACTATGGTCAATGACCAGATGAGCACGTTCTTTAAAGGCTTCCGCCGCGACGCTCACCCAATGGCCATCATGTGTGGCGTAGTCGGGGCCCTCTCTGCCTTCTACCACGACTCTCTGGACATCGCCGACGAACATCATCGCGAAATCTCCGCCATTCGCCTGATCGCCAAAATGCCGACTCTGGCAGCAATGACCTACAAATACACCATCGGCCAACCCTTCATGTACCCGCAGAATCATCTGAACTACTCAGAAAACTTCCTGCACATGATGTTCGGCAACCCCTGCGAACCAAGCAGCGTGAACCCAGTATTGGCCAAGGCCATGGACAAGATCTTCCTGCTGCACGCGGATCACGAACAGAACGCATCGACGTCAACCGTTCGCCTGGCAGGCTCTACCGGCGCCAACCCCTTTGCCTGTATCTCTGCGGGTATCGCGGCACTGTGGGGGCCATCTCACGGCGGCGCCAATGAAGCGGTATTGGATATGCTGGAAGAAATCGGCGATGTTTCGCGCATCGACGAATTCGTTGCCCGCGCCAAGGACAAGAGCGATCCATTCCGCCTGATGGGCTTTGGACACCGCGTCTATAAGAACTTTGACCCGCGCGCCAAGGTCATGAAACAGGCCGCTGACGAAGTATTGGCCGAACTCGGCTTAGAAAATGATCCGCTGCTGAAAATCGCCAAGCGTCTGGAGCAAATTGCTCTGGAAGACGACTACTTTGTAGAGAAGAAGCTCTACCCCAACGTCGACTTCTATTCCGGTATTATTCTCAAAGCTATCGGCATTCCGACCAGTATGTTTACGGTAATTTTTGCCCTGGGTCGCACACCGGGCTGGATTGCCCACTGGAACGAAATGATCAGCGGCTCCTACCGCATCGGTCGCCCACGCCAGCTTTACACCGGCCCAGAAAAGCGCGACTTTGTGCCGCTGGACCAACGTTAGGTCTAAACCCAGCACCTAAAAATACAAAACCCTGCTCCGGCAGGGTTTTTTTATGCCGGCGAAAAACCTAAAGGGTCACAACATAACCTATCCAGACGACCCAGAGCAGCAACACTTGTTTGTTACACTCGATCGGCTCGATTGCCTTTTTCTATAATTGCAGGCGGATCTGCCAAGGACTAACCATGCGATTACCCTTTTGCGGTTTATTTTTTTCACTACTATTACTTGCTGCTTGCGGCTCTGACTCAAACTCCACAAGCGACAGCACTGACAACAATGTCACTGACACTACCGCTAACACCGCGCATCAGTGCGCGGCAAACTACAGTGAAGATAACCCGCCGCCGATCGAGCACGTATTTATTATTGTGCTTGAAAATAAAAGCTTTGACGAAACTTACGGCCCCGGCTCACCGGCCCCCTTCTTGCGTGAGCAACTGGTGCCAGCAGGCCAACTACTCAGCCACTTCTACGGTACGTCACATGCATCAACCGGCAACTACATTTCAATGATTGGCGGCCAGGCGCCAAATCCCGCATCACATGGTGACTGCGCGGTATTTAACCAATGGACCAGCTTTGGCGACGTGCTTGAATACGGCCAAGCAAACGGCACTGGCTGCGTCTACCCAGAAAACTTCCCCACCATCGTGGACGAATTGGACGCGTCCAACAGCCTGCTAGGCACCCAATACACCTGGCGCGGCTGGATGGAAGATATGGCGCTGGAACAACAAGGCGATGTGCGCGCTCAGGGGCGGCCCAGCGACAACACCTGCGTCAATCCCGCTCTGAATACCCTCGACGCCACCAACGGCGCTGACTCCGAGGAACAGTATGCCGCCCGCCACAATCCCTTTGTGTTTTTCCGCAGTATCGTCGGCGACGCAGCCACAGCAGAAGACTTTGCCCGCTGCGATGCCAATGTTATCGACCTGCACCAAGGCTCGCCTAGCCAAGGCTTGCCAGGTTTAAAGCAAGCCTTGCAAAGCCGGGAAACCACCCCTAATTTCAATTACATCGTACCCGACAACTGCCACAACGCCCACGATACTGCCCAGCAATGCAAAGACAGTAGTGGCGGCCCGGGTGGACTCGCCGAAGCCGACCAGTTTCTCGCTGACTGGGTACCCGCCATTATGGCCAGCGACGCCTATCGCGAAGCCGGTATGATTTTAATAATCTTCGACGAGGCCAACTATGGTCAGGGCGGCATGGAAGACTACGAAGCCTGTTGCGGCATGGAACTCGACGGCGGCCTGCGCCACCGAGGTGCAGACCCCGGCCTAAACGGATTACTGGGGCCCGGTGGCGGGCGTTTTGGTGCAGTAGTACTGTCCCCGTTTACCCAAGCGGGCACCCTAAACGACACCAAGTACAACCACTACAGCTTACTGCGCAGCCTGGAAAACCTGTTTGGCCTCGACCAAATTCATATCGACCCCGCGCAACCCGACTCTGACCCACTGCAGCCCGGCTATATTGGCTATGCCGGACTGCCCGCCGATGAAGGTATGCACGCCTTCGGTAGCGACGTTTACAACTGCCTCGCTAACGACTAAGGCATTACAGCGACTTTAAAAACCACAGCAGCTGTTCGCGCTGCTGGCGCGGCAGCTGCTGCCACCGCCGACTGGCGGCAGCAGCCTCCCCACCGTGCCAAATAATCGCTTCCTTTAAATTCCTCGCCCTGCCATCGTGCAGGTAACCCGCTTTTGAACCGGACACAACCTTAGCCAGGTGCAGCCCCCACAGCGGCGCTGTGCGCCACTCTCGACCGCTAGCCTGCCCCTCGGGAATACCATCGGCCAAGCCCTCACCCAAATCGTGTAACAACAGATCGCTGTAGGGCCAAATCAGCTGTGCAGAAACACTGGGGTCAGCGCTATTTTTCGCTGTTGTCCACGATGGCTTATGGCAGGCGGCACAACCCACTTCATGAAATAAACGCTTGCCCGCCAGCACCTCTTCACTGTCATGCCAGCGGCGTTCAGGCACGGCGAGGTGCGATGCGTAAAACACTACCGCGCGTTCGACCTCTGCACTCAATTCCTCGCTGGCATCGACACACACCGCGGAAATTTCACAGCCCGCGCGTGGGTGCAGCGACGACCCGACCCCGAGATCGGCCGCAAAGGCCTGCAAACTTTGTTCGCGCACCGTCGCTTGGCTGGCTTTCCAGCCAAAACGCCCCAAAACGCCTTCGGCACTCATATTAGGGCGCCCCGAGATATCATCACTATTGCGATCATCGACATCGGCCAAAGCCAATATATCCCCTCGGGGAATGGCCTCTAACAGACCGAGGCCAACCATCGGCGGCGCAATTCTCAATCCGGTTTGTGCCTGTCCGGGCAGAGCTCCGAACCGACCATTTACCAGCTCGGCAACGGGCCAGCGCAGATTGACACTCTCGCCATCGTCGAGCACCACATCACGCTGCCGCCAGTGAATTTGCAACTGCCCCTCTGGCAGGCTGTCTCCGACGGCGCGATCTTGCAATTGCCGGCCATAGCGCGCGGCTGGCAGATGTTGCAGTGCTGGCGGTAAGTAAATTTTTAATAGTGGCGGCACAGCGCCGCTGCCACCGGGCAAACTTCGACCGTCGCGCAAATGGCAGTCTTGGCAGGAATCAGCATTGAGCAACGGCCCCAGCCCCCGGCGGCGGCCCCCTCCAGAAGCATCAGCAGGCAGCCAGGGATTACTGAAAAAGCTATTACCCACCGCAAAGAGCTGACGCTGGGCAACGGTCATATTGCGCATCGGCTGCGAGTAGGCCGATGCCGACAAACTGTCTTCTCCGGCGCGCTTCAACAAACTGCCGTCGCCCCCCGACAAATGCTCGCCGGGCTCTGCCTGCCAATAGGAAGGCTCCGGATCGCTGCAGCTCGCCAACAATAACGACAGCAAAACCAGCGGGCCAACAATCAAAATCTGACGATAGTTAATCTAATAATCCCCCAACAGCCTAGGGTCATTCAGCGGCAGCGCGACGCGCGCTGCCAACTTTTCCAATAAGGCAGCTTGATGCTGAAGCGCCTCAACGACCGCCTTTAGCAAAGCTGGGTCGCTAGTAATAAGTTGGTCAAAGTACTGCTCACCGCGCAATGCGCGACCGCGAACCTCGGAAATTAACACCTTAGTCTGCGCAAATGCCGCATCCAATTGTTCTGCCAGCTGCGGTTGGTGTCGCCGCGCCATAGCGGCGAGTGAATGCTCGGCGCTAAACACCTGCCTCCCCTCGTACCGGCCGTAGTAAAAATTCTCCACACCCAGAGCGTTATACCAAAGCGACTGATGGCTATCGTCACTAAAACAATCTTGCTCTTCCTCCGGCGAGCCGCTCAGCAACGCCGCCTGAACGCGCTCCCCGGCTAGCTCCTCGCCACTCATGGCCGCCAAGCCGAGCAGCATACGACCAATGCCAATATTGGGATCGCCGGCCACTAAGCGACTTCCCGGGCTACCCGGCGACGCCGACCAGTGTTCTCTCATCTCCTGCAAAGTGCTCAACAGCTGCACTGACAGCGTTAACAGAAATTCACGGCGCTTGCGACAGTGACTGTCATTCGGTGCACGCTGAGCGCCATCACTACACAACTCTCCATTGGCAAAATCGGTCCACGGACGCTGACCGGAAAACGGCTCTACACTGCTGACATCTTGTCCCCACAACATAAACTCAATCGCGTGATAGCCACTGGCTACGATACCTTCAATGCCACTCTCCTGTTCCAACATCGCCAGTTGCTTGTGCACCATATAAGCCAATGGCACCGGCCTCCCCAACACCTCAATATGCTCTGCGGCGATAATATTCGCCCGGCTCCAGGGGTGGCTGGCCGAAGCGCGATAGCGATCATCCACATAATCAATAAATCCCTCATCGATAGGCCAGCGATTTATTTTTTCTTCCCAGCGATCAACAAACCAATTACCAAAACGCAGCGCTTCGGTTTGAGAATAAGGCACCCTCGCCGCTCGCCAGGCGCTACGCGCCTCTTTCAAGCTCCGCTCAGATGGCTTTTCGACAAGCGCTTGCAGAGCCTCATACAAGCGCTCACTCTCCACTAGAGCATCGTCGTATACCGCAAAGGCCTGCGCTTTATATGCAGTTAACACCGCTCGTTTTTCTGCCTCGCCGGGGGCGCGAGTGCAGCCAATAAGTAACCAAACTGCCAGCAGAGCGCAGCTAATCGCTAAACGGTTAACGCGTTTTATATTCAAAACCCATCTCCGCTCCCTCTATGGATTCATCATAGTTATTCAGCCCACTCTCCACGCTAACATCGTCTTTGAGATGAATTTTGCTTTTTATTTTTAGCCGCTCCTCGCCCTTGGGCTTAGCGTCAAACCAGCCCTCGACCCCGTAGCGGCTGGGTGATTTCGGCAAGGGGTCGCCGCCGTCGGCAACAACATCACTGGGCAGGGACAAATCCAGCGGTACCGCAGTGCCTTGCGCGTTAGCCCTTGGCGAAGAACCCTCGGGCATCGACTGCGAGTTCTCCCCG
Source organism: Spongiibacter sp. (assembly GCA_041619375.1). GTDB lineage: Bacteria > Pseudomonadota > Gammaproteobacteria > Pseudomonadales > Spongiibacteraceae > Spongiibacter. Next base: position 28,868 of record JBFKEA010000004.1, read on the forward strand.
CCCGCCACCGCAGCGCCTGGCGACGAAGCCAAAACTGCCTTTTCCGGCTCAGCCAACACCTGCGCGTCCGTAGCAGGTGTATCCTCTTCCAGCACCGCCGCACCCGGCTCACAACAGGGCAACGACCTTCCGTCGCTCCACCACAATGCCAACCCACACGAAACGGTTACAGCAACTGCGGCGATCGTCAGGTACTTGTTCATTTGTTATCCCCGCTTAATTCGTTAAATACTTGCGTATTAGAGCCGCCACTTGGTGACCTCTATCTTTGACACCTCGCTCACTATATTCTCACCCATTCACTGCACAACGACATAAAAAATATGAGGGAATTTCCATGGCCAGACTCTCAAATAAAGTCGCCATTATCACCGGCTCCGCACGCGGCATGGGTGCCGTCACCGCCAAACGCTTTGTTGACGAAGGTGCAAAGGTTATTATCGCTGATATATTGGATGAAGCCGGCCAAGCACTGGCCGATGCGCTGGGCGATAACGCCCGCTATGTGCACGCCGACGTATCCAGCGAGCAAGACTGGCAGACATTAATCGCCGCTGCCGAGGCACTCGGCCCGCTGAACGTGCTGGTTAATAACGCCGCTATTCTTCACGCTGCAGCTATCGCAGACGCTGACGGTGAAGATTACATGCGTGTAATTCGCGTCAATCAGCTCGGCCCCTATTTAGGCATCCGCGCGGCAATAGCGCCAATGAAGCGCGCTGGTGGCGGCTCGATCGTTAACATTTCTTCAATCGACGGCTTGCAAGCCAAAAACGGCCTCAGCGCCTATGTCTCATCCAAATGGGCTGTGCGCGGACTGAGTAAATCCGCGGCAATTGAGCTCGGCCCCTACAATATTCGTGTGAATACCGTACATCCGGGTGGGATTTTCACCGATATGCACGGCGCCGGCAGCAATACCGAGCCCAGTGAGCAAGACAACGCCTTTTACGTCAACCACCCACTACCCCGAGTGGGCTTGCCCGCAGAAGTTGCCAATATGTCGCTATTTTTGGCCTCCGATGAAAGCAGCTATTCTACCGGCTCAAAGTTTATCGTCGACGGTGGCAGGAATGCCGGTTTGCGCCTGCATATGTTGCCCAGTTCATGATGTAGCGAGCGGCTGGGAGCGATGGCGAGTGTCAGCCTGCTCTTCTATAGTGTTAACACGCACTAAACAATATTGAGGAGCCGGCCATGGAAGCCGAAATGCACAGCATGAGCAGCCTGTTTGAACAGCTTGGCCTAGCGGCCGGCAGTGCCGACATTGAACGTTTTATCGACAGCCATCGCCCACTACCGGCTGACCTAGTACTTCACCAGGCGAGCTTCTGGTCGGCCAGCCAGGCCGACTTCCTAAAGCAAGCACTGGCCGATGATGCCGAATGGGCGGAGCTGGTCGACGAACTGGACGCCCAGCTGCGTCACTGACTACAAAGCGCCGGCGCCATCATTGTCTGTCGACTGCTCAGGCGAGCTGCCGGGCGCCGGTGACTGACCTGGCGTCGACTTTCGTGACTCGGCAATCTCGCGCTGAGCCCGCTGCAGCTCTCGCTCAACCGTATCGACCATCACCGACCAACCGTCGATCAGCGCCCGGTTGGCCTCTTCCAATATATTACCCAGCGACGGTGCCTTTTCCGCCTCTTCGGCGCCTTGCAATGCGCTGCTCAACGCCGTCATTTGCTGGTGCATGGCCGCAATCTGCTCCTGCATGGCTTGGCGGTAAGCCTGCTGCTCACGGTATTGCCACATTTCAAAGATCACCAACACCACAACTAGCACCGCAAACATCACACCCGTGGGCATTTTCATACTATGCTCTCCCATCCACATACGATAATAGTCGCTAGTGTAAGCCCTTTTTAAGCAGTGACGCTAAATTCGCACAAGATCAACGGGACGGCGCGCAAGCATGAAGTTAAACCTGCTACTTACCGGCAACGAGCTGATGGCCGGTGA
>JBFKEA010000005.1:0-30557 GCA_041619375.1 Spongiibacter sp.
CTCGCGATCACCTGCCATGCGCCCCTTCAGCAGCGAGGAAAAATCCCTGCCCGTCACCGCGGGGGGATTTTCTGCTGTCGGCCAACTGTGCAAGGTTTGCATGGACGCCGGCGTGCAACCCACCAACAGGCTTTGCTCGCCCACCTGTACAACCAATAATTTTTCCTTCATGCCCAACGGAATCTGTGCCAGCACCTCCACATCGCTGCGACTGGAAAGCTGGGCAAAGCGCAGGCGGCGCACAAACCACAGGCCTGCCGCCAGCAGCAGCGCCATCAACAGCACGCTCCCCAGCAGGCCGATAACATCTTCACCCGCCGCCACCGGCAGCGCGGCGGGCGCCTCAGTGGCGCAGACCGATGACGCCGACAGCGCCAATAGCAGGGCTAACGCGCGCATCACTCGCCCTCGCCCTCATCCTGACCCAGGACTTCAGTTAGCATGATGCCGAATTTTTCTTTGATCACGACGATCTCGCCACGCGCTACTAATGTGCCATTCACTAAAACGTCTAGCGGCGTACCGGCGGCTCGATCGAGCTCGATAATGGCACCCTGACTCAGGGCCTTGATATCGCGAATGCTCATCCGCCGCCGCCCGACCTCCACCGAGACGTCGACGTTGACGTCCATAATTTTGTCCAGATTCAAATCGCTTGCCATCCGCCTTCCCCTATTCGCCCAAACCGGGCGTCTTGCGCCCCGCAGCAGTTAAAACCTTTGCAGCCAGCTGCCCCTGATGGCTGCCCAATGTCGCGCGCAGCAGTGGCTGTTCACCCACCGCCAAAATCAGCTCCTCGGCTGACGGCAGTTCGATGACATCGCCAACTTTCAAACTGGCGACCCGCTGCAAGCTAATCCGACTGCTGGGCAGTCGCGCCACCAGCTCCAGGCTGGCCTCATCTAGACGCGTCGACAGACGGCTGCGCCACTCCTCGCTGGCCGGCTTTTTCCGCCCCCCGGCACTCTCAGCCAAACTGTCGCGCACCGCATCGATGGCGCTCCACGGCACCACCGACCACAGCCCGCCGGTAAAATCACCCAGCGACACCGCAAAGCGCGTGGCCACCAGTGAATCTGCCTCGCTGAAGCCCTCCAGCAGGCGCGGGTCGCTGCACTGACTGTCGATCGCCGGGGCCGCGGCCATCACCAGCCGCCACGCTTCGGCGATATCGGGCAACAGCGCGGAGACCAAGATATCCATAAAACTGGCTTCCGAAGCGGAGAACTGCTCGCGGGCGGCATCGGCAGCGGCGCTGCCGTAGCCGCCGAAATAGCGGTCGACCAAGTTGAACACCAGCTCGGACTCAAAGGCGATCATCAGGCGGTTGCCCAGCGGCATACCAGAGATCATTGAAATACTGCAGGGCGCCGGCAGCGCGCCCTGCAGTTCATCGAAATTCATCACCGTTATCCGGTCAGTTTCAATGCTCTCAACCCCCGGGACGAATTCGCGAACACGATCGCCGGCATCCTTGGCAAACTGCGACTGGATCAGCGACAGTGTCGGAATCAAGCGCTGCACGGCGTAGTCCTGACGGGCAAGATTGTATTTACCCGCCCCCGCCGCATCGCTCTCCTGCGCCATCAGCGCATCGAGTTCTTCTGGATCGAGTACACCGCTCACAAGCGCCTCACTGCACCACAAATTTGGTGAAATACACGGCGTCGATACCGGCTTTGCCGGTCTGCGCCTCGAGCACACGATTAATACTGTCTACCGTTTGTTGCTGAACCGCTTCTCGGCCTGCGCGGTCGACAATCATGTCGCGCGTCAACCCGCTGAACATCATGATTAGCTCGTGCCGTATCTGCACCTCATTGTCTTTAACGCGGTCAATCGCGCTCTCCTTGCGGCTCATCACCTGTACATCAACCTGCAGAAAGCGCGTGCCCCGCTCATTGAGCAGATTGACGACAAATGACGGATCAAGGCTGTAGAGCAGCGGCTTGGCCACCGGCTTCTCCACTACTTCGGCCTCGCCTGCGGGCTCTTCCGGTGCGCTGCCGCGCACCACAAACCAAGTCCCTGCCGATGTGGCAACGAGCAACAAAACGAGTAGAGCAATCAGGACAAATTTATTTTTAAACATGGTGAAAAAACCTTAAAACCGTGCCGCAGTCGGCGCCAAAACATCCGCAAAAATGCGGCTTATGCCGAGTATCTGCAAACCCCATGCCATAAGGATTTATCTATATTTATCAATAGCTTAATTTATATAAAAGGAAGGGTGACAATAATTTGGCGAACGCGACTCAGCGCGGATAGGAAAGCCGTTTTCGAGGCGGCGAGCCGCCGTAGATATCAGGCGTACAGATCTACGGCCGACTCCCCGCCTTCACCGGTAGCAGCCGGCGGGGTCGGCTCCGGCTCACTGTCACTGAGACTCTCACGGTGATCGCCCAACTGGGCAAACAGCGACTGTCCGCCATTGCCGAACTGCTGGCGAGCCGAGGAGGCATCGCCCCATGCTGGCTGGTGCTGCACTTTGGCGTCCTCCAGCCGCAGTCCCTGCTGCTCCATCGCCTGGCTGAGGCGCGGCATCAGCCTTTCCAGTAGCTCACTGGTATCGCCATGCTGGGTTTGAAACTGCACCGCTGCGCGATCGCCATTCATGCTCAACTGAATGTGAATACCGCCGAGCTCCTCCGGGTGCAAACGCAGGCTGGCGTGTTGCACACCGCGCCCCGCCATCAACTGCAGGCGTGCGGCCAATGCCTGGCTCCAGCTGGGGTCGTTGATCGCGTGCTGACTGATACTCAGTGCCAGTGTAGCGCTCTGCTCGGCGGTGCCAGTCGCCCGCAGCAGCGTTTGCGTTTGCGTGGCCGCGGCGCCGTCAGCTCGCGCCAGCAGTACATCGCCGGCGTTGAGTGACTCCAGCGCAGCGCCGCCCTTGTTTGGCGGCTCAAGGCTGGCCATGCTACTGCGCAGCGGCAAGGCAATTGTGGCAGTTGACGGCGCCGCCTCAGCGTCCGCCGCCGACAACCGCGCAGTGCCTCCTGTCGCCGCGACGGGCGCCGCCTGTCGCGGACTGCCGCCCCCTAGGGATAACGCCGCCGCAACCAATTCAGCCGCCGCCGGACGAGGCGTCAATGGCGGCAAAAAACCACCGGCTGGCGGCACAGAATTGCCGCTAGCCTCGCCGACGTCGGCCTCGCTCACCACCACTTCGGCAGCGCCGCCCGAGTCTGCTTCCGGCGCCGCCAATTTAGCCAGCGCCTGCGCGGCCAATTGCTCAAAGCCGACCGCTGCTGGTGAGGTCGCGTGTTGTTGACTGGCCATTAGCGCGCCAAAAGGCCCAGCAGCGCTGTCATTGCCCCCCGCTGCGGGAGCGTCCGCCGCCACCGAGATAGTAGCTTGCCTTACATTTACTGATATTGCCGTGGTCATGGCCAAGTCCCGTCTGCGGAGCCACCAGCAACGCGAGGTCGCCGATCAACTCTGACTGTCATGCGTTGGCGGCCGCCAAACGGCCGTCTCTGGAAAGAACACAGCAATTGCCATGCCAGAGGGAAGAAAAGTCGGAGGGGGGGTCAGGCCCGCTGGTGGTGGCGGCGCCAAACGTGACGCTGGGCACTCATCTCGTCGCACTCACGCTGCTCGCGGCGCACCTGTTCATTGAGCTCTTGGCGGCGATAGCGCTCGACCAAGTGTTCCATGCTCTGGTGGTGGCGACGCGCCGTCAACCACTGCTGGCGAATCGTCTCCAGCTGCTGACTACAGCGCTTTACGCTGTCCTCCTGCTGGCGCACAGCCTGGGCCAGGCGGTGGAGAAACAAGCGGCTTTCCTGTAAGTGCTTGAGGTCGCCAATACCCTGCGCAGCGGCCCGGTATTCGGCGTAGTAAGATTGCAGTTCATCGAGTTTTTGCTGCTGGCGCTGATGCTGCTCCTGCACCGCCGCATAGCGGCCGGCCTGCTCGCGCTCTTCGCGGTCAGCCAACTGTTGCACCGGCTGCAGTCGTTGAGACCTCTTGTCACTGTGCACAAATTGCTCCTCGCTTAAATCTCTGCGGCGTCATCGCTACTCAATAACAGCGCCAATTTATCCAGTGCCTGGTCGTAACTTTCCGACTCATCATAGCCCTGCTGCAAAAACGCTTGAATCCTCGGCCACAGCGCCACCGCCTCATCTAGCCGGGTATCGCTGCCCCGCTGATAAGCGCCAATCGTGATCAGGTCCCGGTTCTGCTGATACAGGGCAATAATTTGCCGCAAGCGCCGCACCAAACTCTGCTGGGCTTTGTCGGTAATATCATTCATGGCCCGACTTACCGACCGCTCGATATCAATGGCGGGAAAGTGCCCGGCATCCGCCAAGCTGCGCGACAATACGATATGGCCATCGAGTATCGCCCGCGCGGCATCCACAATCGGGTCGTTCTGATCATCGCCCTCGGCCAGCACCGTATAGAAAGCCGTGATCGAACCGCCGCCCTCCACGCCGTTACCAGCGCGCTCCACTAGGGCTGGCAACCGGGCAAACACTGACGGCGGGTAGCCCTTAGTGGCCGGCGGCTCACCCGTGGCAAGCGCGATCTCTCTATGAGCCTGCGCGAAGCGGGTTAGAGAATCCATTAGTAATAACACCTGTTTACCTTGGTCGCGAAAGTGCTCGGCCACCGCACTGGCCAGCCACGCCGCGCGCATACGCATCAGTGGCGGGTGATCGGCCGGCGTGGCGATCACCACCGCGTGACGCATCTCCCCGCCGCCGAGAATATTGTCGATAAAGTCCTTTACCTCGCGGCCGCGCTCGCCAATCAGGGCGACCACGACGACATCGGCTTCGGTGTAGCGGCTCATCATGCCGAGCAAGACACTTTTACCGACCCCGCTGCCGGCAAACAGCCCCAGCCGCTGCCCCTGCCCCACCGTTAACAGGGCATTGATGGCGCGCACGCCGACGTCCAGTGGTTCGCGAATTGGCCGCCTCAACAGCGGGTTAATCGGTGCTGCGTTTAGCGCCCGGTGCTCGCTACAGCGCAGCGGGCCACGATTGTCCAGCGGCTGGCCGGCGCCGTCGATCACCCGGCCCAACAAGGCCTCGCCAACCGGCACCGCGGAGCCTTTGGCTATCGGCCGCACCCGTGCATGGGGCATCACCCCGCGCAATTCACCGGTGGGCATTAACAGGATGTGATCGCTGGCAAAACCCACCACCTCGGTTTCCAGCCAGTCGCCATCAATAGTCTCCACCTCGCAATACGCGCCAATCGCCGCCTTACACCCCTCCGCTTCCAGCAGGGTGCCGACAATGCGGCGCAGCTGGCCCTCGGGAAGCAGTGCCGGTTCGCCGCCGCCCTGCTCGACAGCGCGGCGCAGCGCGTGAATATGGCTGCGCAGTCGCTGCCCGGGTGGCGGACTAGACATCGCCGTCCTCAATCGCCGTTTGCGCCTGCTCAAGCAGGCTTTGCAAACGGCTCTCCAGACGCCGGTCAATTTGCGAAACCGGCGTTCGAATTAAACATCCGCCGCGACTGATGTCGGCCTCTTCAATGATTTTCCAACCTGGCTCCAGCGGCTCACCCACAGCTTCAGACAAGGCCCGCAGAGCCTGAATATCAGCCGGGTTAAGTACCACTTCCAACTCGCCCTCGGTCACTGGCAACAGCTCTACCGCCGCGTGGACGGTGTCGCGCAACAATTCGGGATCTTGTGACAACTCGCGCCCCAACAAAGCTTTCGCCAGCGCACAGGCCAGTGCAATCAGCTCGTCCTGCAAGCGCTCGTCCAACCACTGCAGGGGTTCGCGCAATGCCGCCATCAACAACTGCAGCTGCTGGCTCTGCTCGGCCAGCATTTGCCGCGCCTCCGCCTCGCCCTGCGCAAAACCTTCGCTGCGAGCCTGCTCGCGCAGCGCGTCCAATTCCGCCTGGTGTTCGACCGCCGCTGTCGGCGCGCTGCTTAGCGGTGCAGCCGCCATCGCCGATTGCGCCGCCACCTCCGGCGGCCGCCAGCGCTGATTACTGGCCTCCTCGTCCAGCACGTCAGCGGCGGCCGGCGACGTAAGTGAACGCAGCGACAAGCGCTGAAAGCCGTCAGTCATTGCCACTCACCTTGTGTCGCCCTCATGGTCTTTACACATAGTCGTCGGCGCTGCGGCCGAGGTCGATCTGACCCTCGTCGGCCAAATTGCGGGCGATGGTAAGAATTTCCTTTTGTGCCTGCTCGACCTCGCTGATTTTAATCGGGCCGCGCGCCTCCATATCGTCCATCAACATCTCCCGAGCGCGCTTGGACATATTGCGCAATATCTTCTCGCGCACCTCCTCGCCGGCCCCTTTCAATGCGATGGGCAGCAAATCGGATGACACCTCACGCAACAGGCGCTGCATATCCTTGTCGTTGACACTGCAAAGGTTGCTAAACACAAACATCAATTCGCGGATGCGCGTCGACAGCGACTCATTGTTTTGCGCAACGCTTTCCAAGATGCGGCTCTCGGCATCACCGCCCAGACCGTTGACAATGGCCGCCGCCGCTGCGGCGCCATCGAGATTGCGATTTTTTAACTTGGCGGTTACCGACAATTTCTTTTTCAAAATTGACTGCAGCTGCGCCATCGCCGCATCGGGAATGGTCTTCATGTTGGCGATGCGAAACACCACATCGTTCTGCTGCACCTCGGAAAATTGCAACAACACCTTGGCCGCTTGCTGCTGCTCGAGATGCGCCAGCGTAATCGCAATCATCTGCGGGTGTTCATCGCGCAGCATTTGTACCAAGGCATCGGTGTCCACCCAGCGCAGCGCTTCCATCTCGTCGCCGTCCTGATCGCCGAGCACACGCTTGGCCAAACTCGCGCCCTGCTGCTCTCCCAGCGCCGAGCTAAAGACCTTGCGCATATAGGAAGGCACACCAACGGCCAGTGAATTCTCCGACGCCGCACTGTGGTGAAAGTCTTTGACCACCTCGACAGCGTTTCTGTTATCCACCCGCTTAATCTCGGCCATCGCAGTGCCGATACGCTCGACTTCGTCGGCGGGGACATGCTGCAACACCTTGGCGGCGTGGCTCTCGCCCATCATCAGCAGCAGCAACGCCGCCTTCTCACAACCGCGGATCACGGATTTGGCAGCAGCGCCGCCGGTATTGGCATTATCCATTGTCTTCTGTCACCCATCTGTTAAGCACTTGTGCAACGCGCCGCGGATCTTCATCCACCATGTTGCGCACGTCACTCAGTTGTTGTTCAAACCCCGTGGCCGATCGTGGCGCCGCCGAACTGTCTTCGGGAGCGCCCAATGCCGCCACCGGTGGCGACTGGTACTCGCCGCTCAAGCCCGCCTGTTGCGGCTCAGGGAGCGCGTTAGCGGGCCGTGCCCCCTGCAGCAAACTGCGCATACCCGGGCGCAACACCGCAAAAACGATAAACAGCAGCGCCAAGCCCACCAGCAGCTGGCGCAGCAAGTTGGCAAACCACGCCTGCTCCCAAATCGCCGGACTGGCCGGCTCGCCATCAAAACCACTCGTTTCGCGAAAATCCGCCGCCATCACCGTCACCCGGTCGCCACGCTCCTGCTCGAAGCCAACCGCATCCTTCACCAGCAGCGTCATGCGTTCAATTTCGGGGTTGCTGATCGCTTCAATCACGGTTTCGCCCTGCTCATTGACGCGCCGGTAGTTGTCGACCAACACCGCCACCGACAATTTCTGCAGGCGGCCACTGGGGTTGTTGCTGTGCGCCAGCACGCGCTCAATCTCGTAATTGCGCGTTACCGAGCGATTACCCAGCGGGCTCTCGGCCGTAGCCACATCGCCAGCCCCTTGTGGCGGCTGATTGCTCAGCGCGCCGGGTACACCGCGCGCCGCCGCCTCGCCGGCCAACTGCTCATTAATCTGCTCACTGCGCACCACCTGTCGCTCGGGGTTCCAGCTTTCGCGGCTCTGCTGCTCGCTGGCAAAGTCGACATCCGCCGACACCGTTACCCGCACCCGGCCCGAGCCAGAGATTGGCCGAATCAACTCGGCAATGCGCTCCTCATAGGCCTGTTCGATACGCCGCCGATAGCTAAACTGGCGATCGCTGAGTTCCAGCTGGTCGTCCGCGCGGTGGCGCTCGCTGAGCTGTTCACCCAACTGGTCAACCACCGTTACATCTGCCGCCTGCAAGCCGCCAATACTGCTGGCAACCAGATTGATAATGGCCGAGACATTCTGCTTGGATACCTCGCTGCCGGGATAGACATCCAGCATAATCGACGCACTCGGGGCTTTGCGATCCCGTACAAATACGGACTGTTTAGGGATTGCCAAATGCACCCGAGCGCGACGCACCTGCTGCAAACTTTCAATCGTCGTTGCCAGTTCCTGCTCGAGGGCGTGGTGATATTTTTTCGACTGCATAAACTCGCTAACGCCGAAGCCCTGCTCCTTTTCCAGCATCGCCATACCCGAGCCGTCACGCCCCAAACCCTGTCCAGCCAGACGGATACGGGCATCGTGGAGCTGCTTTGCCGGCACCATAATGGCGCCGGTAGCTTCCTGAATGCGGTAGGGAATAGCCGCCTGACTTAAAGCGTCGACCACCGACGCCGCGCGCTCTGCAGGCAGTGAGGAATACAGCGTGCGATAGTCGCCGCTCTGCGACCACAACACTGCCGACGCGCCCAGGGCCACGCTGGCGGCAATACCGAGTAGAATTAACAGCTGGCGCAGCACATCGTTTTTGGCGGCGCTTGCCAACAGCGTGTTGACCGAAACTGCTTGGGGTTCAGCCATGCTCACAGCCCTCTATCAGATTGCCCAATACGGCCATCACATCGACATCCTCATCACTTCCTTGTAGGCATCAACCAGCTTATTGCGCACCTCTACCGCCGCTTTAAACGACACCTGTGCTTTCTGCATATTGACCATTACCTCGGCGATACTGACGTCGGCATCGCCGCGTTCAAAGGCCGCTGACAATTGGCTAGCCCGCTGCTGTTGACTGTTAATTCCGTCCAGAGACTGCTTAAGCATCTGGCCAAAATCTACCGCCGGCGCGGCCGCCGGGCCCTCGGTGCGCGCCGGCGCCTCCAGCGGCGCCACCGCCGTTTGCTGGCGCAGCGCGCGTATCTGACTGAGGATGGAGTCCACTTGCATACCGTCTGACATACCGCCTCCGCTAGCCTAGCTGATAGTGCTGGTCGCGCAGCCGCGCCAACTTGTAGCGCAGTGTGCGCGGACTGATTCCCAGTATTTCCGCCGCCTCTTTCTTAGACCGCCCCTGGCGCAATGCGTCCTGAATACGCTGGCGTTCCTGGTCGCGCATAAAACCGTCTAGCGGCGCTACATCGCTGGTGGCATAGGCCGAATGCAGCGCCATCCCCTGCTCGAACTGAATATCGCGCTCATCAATCTGTGGCGTTTGACGCAATATCAGCGCGCGCTGAATGACATTGTCCAGCTCGCGCACATTGCCCGGCCAGGAATAACTCAACAACCGGCTTTCAGCGCTCGCCGTCAGCGGCTCAGCCAACTCCCCGGCCACGGTATTGCGGGCGATAAAATGACGGGCCAGCGGCAGAATATCGTCGCGCCGCTCGCGCAGCGGTGGCAAATTCAGCGGGAATACATTGAGCCGGTAGAACAAATCCTCGCGAAACTCGCCGTCGAGCACAGCCTGGCGCAAGTCGCGGTTGCAGGTCGCCAACACCCGCACATCCAAATCCAAACTGCGACGGCTGCCCAGCCGCTCTATTTCACGCTCCTGCAATACCCGCAAAAGCTTGGCCTGCAGGCCGATATCCATCTCCGAGATTTCGTCCAGTAGCAGGGTACCGCCCTGGGCCTGCTCAAATTTGCCGGCGTGACTGGCGATGGCACCGGTAAAAGCGCCCTTTTCATAGCCGAATAGCATGGCTTCGAGCATATTTTCGGGAATAGCCGCGCAGTTAAGCGCCACAAACGGCCCCGCAGCGCGCCGAGACTGGGCGTGCAAATAGCGAGCGTAAACTTCCTTGCCGACACCGCTGTGACCACACAGCAGCACCGTGGCATCGGTAGCCGCCACGCGCTGCGCCAATTCACGGACGGCGATAGAGGCGGGGTCAACGGCGATTAACGGCGTCATTGGCCCACCTCCCGTCGCCCTGCATTCAGCACCAAGCCCATACGCACGCGGCACAGCTGACGCCTGGCCAGCTCGAGCTCGCGCTGACAAAGGCCCAGAATACGCGCCTGTTGGCGGCGATGAATAACAGTGGAATGGCGGCTAAATTTCGACATGGTGACAAACCTGTTGGGATCTACAGCAGAGACACTGCAACAGCCGTACCATGTTTATTTTTACTTAATTATCAACAGCTTATTAATCAAAAACCGCATTACGACAATTTTTTGGCGGCCGCCAAAGCAGGCCAACGGCGCCAGCCATGGCGGATTACCGTCGGCCACTGTGGCCTTGGCTGACGGCGCTTGATAGCGACCGGGGGTTAACCGTGGGCGGGAATGTAGGGCGAGAGGCTCAGCTGAGGCCCAGTTTCTTCATTTTCTCGGCGAGAGTGGTGCGCTGCAAACCCAGCAATTGGGCGGCGCGGGTGATCACCCCCTGCTCCCGCTCCAGCGCCTGACTGATCAACTGCTGTTCAAGCGTTTGTAAATGCGCTTTCAGGTCGAGGCCGTCGGCCGGCAGACAGGCGACACTGGCGCTGCTCTCTTCTGGCTCGAGTGGGGCTACCGGCCGTGCCAGTAGCGACGCCAACAGCGCATCTTGGTCTTCGCGCTCATCGACTTCGGCCGCCTCGCCGACCACCTCAAAACGAAACTTCGCCGGCAAATCACCCACACTTAGGCGCTTACCGCCATGGGTAATCGCCAAGCGCTCAATCAGGTTTTCCAACTCGCGGACATTGCCCGGCCAGGGGTAGCGCTGCAGCGCCCGCAGTGCGCCGTTGGATAATTTGGCGGGCGACATACCCCGGCGCTGCAGACGGCCGGAAAAATTATCGATCAAGCCGCCGATATCCTCCGGGTGCTCGCGCAGCGAGGGCACTTCAATAGGAAAGACATCGAGGCGAAAGTACAGATCCTGACGAAAACTGCCGTCAACAACCATGGCATCGAGGTCGCGATGGGTAGCGGCGAGAATGCGGACATTGCACTGACGGCTGCGGTTGCTACCAACCCGCTCGTAGCACTTTTCCTGCAGCACACGCAGTAATTTAACCTGCATCGGCAGACTCATATCGCCGATTTCGTCGAGAAACAAGGTGCCACCCTCGGCCATTTCAAATCGACCTTGGCGGTTAGCAATCGCACCGGTGAACGCGCCCTTTTCATGGCCGAACAATTCACTTTCCAGCAAATCGGCGGGGATTGCGCCACAGTTAACCGGCACAAAAGGCTTGTCAGCGCGATCGGAATACTGGTGAATTTTACGCGCAACGACTTCCTTGCCACTGCCAGACTCGCCGCGTATCAGCACCAAGGTATCAAACCCCGCCACCTGCTGAATCAACACCTCCAGCGCCCTCATCAAGCGAGAAGTCGCCGGTCCGCATCCCCCAGCAATCTCTGTCGGTGATTGCATGCGTAATTCCTTAACACTCTATCTGAGCAGCCAATATTCGTCACCGACAACGGCTCGGCCTAGCGCCGAGCCACTCTCTGGCAGCGGCCTGTACACAGTGACAATTAATTTGAACTGGCTCACATTGTGAAAGAGGGAGGCGCTGCTGTTAATACGTATTAACGCTAGCACGGCTATGCGTCCTTGTTGCACAAGGCCGCTGGTCGGGTTCAGCTATGCTGAATATAACGATTCAAGTGTGTGGTATTGCGGCGCCTTGCCGCGCCTTGGTCCAGCAGACTGCTGCGCTGGCTATGCAGCAACTCACTAACCTGCGCATCCACCGCCAGAATGGCTTCAATCACCGCCGCCACAAGTTCAGCTTCGCTGTCGCTACAGGCCTGCTCGAAGAACTCCGTCATTGCCCGACGGCGCTGCTGTTGCAGCGGCAGTGCGTCGAGCCACTGCTCTTGCTGAGCGCAGCCAAGTATTGTCTCAGACATCAACAGCAAGTCGCGCAGCGCCTGCTGCCGCGGGCTCAACAACTCAGCACTGCGCAGTTCAGCCACGGTCGCCATGGTCATTTAAACCACCGCCTCACCGCAACCGGCGTCGGCGCCGCGCTGCTCCTCGGGAATCGCGTCCCAAGCCTCCTTGAGCTCGCGCAGCAGGCTGCTAACTTCGTCGAGAATTTGGCTGTCATTATTAATATTGGCCAGCAGCAGCCGACGATTCATATAGTCGTAGAGATTTTCCAGATTCTCACTGAGCTGCTGATTAACGCCGTGATCCAAGCACAAACGCAGACCGTCGATAATTGCCATCACTCGACTCAGGCTGGCCGCTTTCTGCGCGACTTCGCCGCGCTGCATCTGGCCGCGCGCCAGCGACAGACGGTCAAGTGCGCCATCCATCAGCAACTGAATAAGCCGGTGAGGGCTCGCGGCATCCACTTGGCCGTGGGTGCCAACACTGGCATATGCCTGACTTACTCGCCCCGCGCTATAGCTCATGGTCTATCCTCATATTATCGATATCGTTACCACCCTATCGACACAATAACCGCCATCTTTAGGCGCCTTGGTTAAATTAAGGGCCTCGGATTCTACCTATTTTCAATCCTGCTTTCTGACCACACCCGGCAAGTTCGCCAACTGTTGATTCAAGAAATCACCCGTGCTGGTAAGCTGCCCCAATAGGCTATCCAGCGCCGAGAACTGGGCGAAATAGCGCGCCTCGATACCGGCGATGCGCCGATCAAGCGCCTCGCGCTGGTCGTTTATCCGATCGATTTGACTATTGAGACCATCACTGCGGATCTGCAATATGCCGCCACCTTGGGTATACAGGTCAAGGCTGCTGTCCAGCCGTACTGCGTAGCCATCTTCACTGCCAAACAGATCGGCAATATCGGCGATATTGCCATTGACCGCGGCAGACAGCAGCGCATCATCCACTTCCAGTACAGCGTTGTCGCCGGTGGTAATACCGAGTTGAGTCAGGGAGTTAAGCTCACTGCCGATGCCATCCACCACCTCACCCATCTCACGCCGCAAGCGCGTGGCAATCTCGCGCGTTGTCGAGTCGCCCTGCAGCAGGCCGGCGGTCTTGGCCTCGGCATCATAGGCGGTCAGGTCATTAAGGGTAGCGTTTAAGGTATTGTAGGCTTTCACAAAGCCCTCAACGGCGCGTTTGACCGCCGCAGAGTCCTGCGTCACCGCCAGTGTGATCGCTTCACCCGGGCGCGCCTCACTGAGATTAAAGCTCACGCCCTCGATCATCCCCTCGACATTGCGGTCGGCACTGGTTTGGGTAAAGCCATCGACGATGATAATCGAGTCCTGCGCCGCGACCTTTTCCGACATCGGATTGCTCAAGGCATTGGGGTCATAGGCCAGTTGGCCCAGATCACCGGTATCCCCGAGGCCTGTCGTGACCTCTACGGTAATTTCACTCGCCGCGCCGGTGTTATCGCTGGTCAGCACCAGGTGAGCGCCATCTTGGTCATTGACGATGCTGGCCGACACACCGACATTGTCCTCTGCGCTATTGATTGCCGCGCGAATGGCCTCCAGGGAATCACTGCCACTGTCGATCGCCAAACTAAAGCTGTCGCCGTCAACGCTAATCGTCAGGCTGCCTGTGCCGACACTGGTTTGCGCGTCGGCATATGCCGCCGACGCCAGTTTATGGCGCGTCGCGAGCTGCTCAACACTCACCTCGTAACTACCGGCAGCGGCCTCATCACTGGCCACCGCACTAAACGGGCTGTCTGCCGGCAGCGTGACCGAACGCTGAGTGAAGGTGTCGGCGTCGCTAAGCACATTCAAACTATTTTGAAATGCGTCTAGGGCCGATTTGAGGCTGCCATAAGCGGACAACTGGGCTTGCAGGCGTGCCTCTTTCGAATCTAGACGATTGGCCTTAGGTGCGCGTTCAGCCTCCACCAGCTGGGAGACAATGTTGTTGATATCTAAGCCAGAACCCACGCCACTTACTGTTAGCGATGCCATGCTATCTCCCGCCCCAAACGGGCTGTGTTACTGCTGTCGATCGTCATCTCAGCACATTCCAATCGTCTTCTCTCCAGCTGTACAGCAAAACCTATGCCAGAGTAGCAATCAGGCCTCGGCCTCTATCAGGCTGCCCGTGCCTTCAATAAACACGCGGGCAATATGCAGCAGCTCCTCCGGTGGAATCTGGCGAATCACCTCACCCGACTCGGCGTGAATCACCTTCAATATGGTTTTTCCGGTCGCCTCATCCACCGAAAATTCAAGGTCGCGCTCGCGATCGCGAAGCAACTCATTGAGTTTGGCCAACATCTGCTCAGAACGCTCCATCGCTTGCGACGGTCCTGAGTCACCCAACAGCGCGCTGGCAACCCGGCTTAGCACATCGCCGTCAGGCGCATCTGTAGAGCGGGGACGGCTGACCGCCGACACCGCTGGCGGCGGCAAGACATTGCCGTCTTCAGGCGCGCCGTTGCCGCCAGTCTTGGAAAGCGCCGAGCCGCTTATGGCCGCTGCGCCGGGAATGGTAAAACTCGTATCCATGCCATCTACCTTTTAAGCCTGGATTCTTCTCACTGAACGCAAAAAGGGCCTGAAGGCCCTTACTGTCATCTTAACCGGCCAGGGCCGTATTGCCCGCCACAGGGCGGGCAGTCCTACTTACTGCAGCAGACTCAAGGCCGCCTGCGGCAGCGCATTCGCCTGAGCCAGGATCGCAGTGCCCGCCTGCTGCAGGATCTGCGCCTTGGTCAGGTTAGCGGTCTCTGCGGCAAAGTCGGCATCCAGAATCCGGCCGCGTGATGCCGACAGGTTTTCTGAGATGGTCTGCAGGTTAGTAATGGTTGATTCAAAACGGTTCTGCACCGCACCAAAGGTACTGCGCAGGTCGCTGACCGAGGTCAGTGCCGCATCGACACGCTGAATGGTGTTTTCAGAGTTCGCTACCGACGTCACATTTACCGAGTTCAGCGTCGTAGAGTCGACGGCGATATCGAAGGTGGCATCGGCGGCATTCAAGCCCAGCCGCTCGGTTTCACCGGTTACCTGAATCGCCTCACTGGCCGACAGGGTGATGTTACCGCCGATAACACTGGTGATGTCACCCTGCGCTGCGTAGGTATCGTTCACACCATCGTTGGCAACGACCGTGGTGTCCGTAATGCCCTGCTGGGTGAGGTTGCCAGTGGTGTCCTGGTTAATGGTGATATTGCGGCCGTCATCGGCGCTGAGCGTCAGCACGCCGCCGGTAAAGCTGGCACGCACACCGGTGTCATCAGCTTTCAGGTTAATCGCGTCCGCGACATTGGTACCGGTGATGTTGCCGGTAGGAATGCTGCCATCGTAGACATTGACGCCATTGATATTCAGCTCATAGCCGGCGCTGGAGCCCACGGTGGTAATGGTGGTGAAATCGAGATCTACCGAGGTCGAGGCCGTTGCGGTTAGGCCGGTAATACCCGCGGAATTAATCGCCTGTACTTTAGAGTAGGCGCTATTGGCTTCGCGCCCTGCGCCGGTCGCAGACAGGTCCTGGCTCTCGCCTACCGCCACGGCGGTGCCGCCGCCGATGGAAATACTGGTGCCGCCCTCAGTCATCGCGGCAGAGGTATCGACCAGCAGTGTTTGGGCGTTAGTGGTATTGGTCGCAATTTGACCAATTTGATTCGAACGAACGCCGGTGTTAAGACCGACAGTAATCGTTTCGCCGACATTAGCACCGACCTGGAAGCTGGCGTTACCGAAGCTGCCATCGAGAATTTTCTGACCATTAAAGCTGGTCTGGCCGCCGATACGGTCGAGTTCAGCCAAGCGCTGCTGAACTTCTGCATCCAGTGCCGCGCGATCGGAAGAAGAGTAAGTGGAGTTGGCCGCCTGGACCGCCAGTTCGCGAATACGCTGCAGGTTATTGGTGATTTCATCCAGCGCGGCTTCACCGGTTTGTGCCAGCGAAATACCATCGTTGGCATTCCTCACCGCCTGGTCGAGACCATTAATTTGAGTGGTAAAACGTGTGGTGATCGCCAGACCCGCCGCATCGTCTTTAGCACTATTGATACGCAGACCTGTAGACAGGCGCTGCAACGAGGTATTCAAGCTTTCCTGTGAGCGCTGCAAGTTACGCTGGGCATTCAGTGAGGCAACATTGGTGTTAATGCTAAGTGCCATGGGGAATCTCCTTCCACTTATCTTTCGGTAAAGACGCTGGTCTTTAAATTAAGCAGCAACGGTAGTTACCGTGTTGCGCTTTCAAAAGGATTAACGGCGGAGATGGGGGAGACTTTACCGTTTTTTTGACTTTCTACGGGAAATTACTTAAGCAGATTCACAGTGCAGCGCGAACGTGGCGCCTCTGCCGGCCATCCCGGCGAAAAAACGCACAGACTAGTTCTCGCGGCATTGGCAATAGTGGCGTTGCGACGCGCACTGTACCCTGCGTCGCCCAGCCCGCTAACGATGTGAAAGAGTGGCCTATAGATAGTTAAATAACGATAGGCCCTGCACCTTGGCAAAGGCCTGCTGAGCAGCCTGCAGGCCGATGCGCTGCTGCTCGAACCGCGACACCGCCTCTGCGTAGTCGAGATCGTTGATGACGCCGAGGCTTTCGCGAATACGCAGCTCAGCGCCGCTGTTGACATCGCGCTGACGATCCAAGGCCTGAAGCCGCGCGCCACTGTCGGCCTGACGGGCAATAAAGCGATCCAGTACTCGGTCGAGGTTAGTCAGCGCAGTATTGATTTCGCTGGTCTGTTGCGCGCGCGCGCTAGCATCGGCGCGCGGCTGCGCCAGTGAATTGGCCAGCGCAGAAACCATCGAAAAAGCGTCCTCCGCCTGACTGGCGCGCAGGCTGAACTGATCACCGGCCGCCGGCTGGCCGTCGATGCGCACAGTCATTCCGGCGACCACGATGTCGTCGCCAGCGCGGTAGTCACCCGTGCCGAGCAGGACGCCAGCGCCGTCGCGCAATTCATACTCGGTGGCGCTGGCAAAGACAATGTCCACCGCCGCGCCGTTAAAGCTGCCGGCATCGCTGAGCGACCCCGCATCGATAAAGCCGTCACCGGCATTACTGGTCGCCGCACTACTACTAAAAAAACCATTGCCATTGCGAATGCCGGCAAAGACCTTAGACCCTGGCGCGGTGTCGGCAAGCTGCTGATTGGCGCCAACCTGCAAAAACCGTTGGCCGTCATCGCCGTTGTAAACCACCGTACCCGCGGTGCGGACAAAGGCCTGACTGTCTTGTTGGTAACCAGAGAAAATATAATTGCCACTGCTGTCGCGGCGATTGGCCACCGCCATCAAGGCATCTAGCTCCAGCTCTACCTGCCGCGCGATAAGCTGGCGAGATTCATTACTTTGAATGGCATTATTGGCCTGCAAGGCCAGCTCGCGTATACGCTGCACAATATCCACGCCCTCGGCCAAGGCAGATTCCTCAAGGCGAAGTCGGCTATCGAGAATGTCACTGTTGCGTTGGTACTGCAGCCCGCGTTCCAGCGCGCGATTCAGCTCCAAGCTGCGCACTGCCGCCACCGGGTCATCTGCCGGGGTAAGATAGCGCTTTCCGCTGGCGAGCTGGGTCTGGGTTTCCAGCAGCTTGCCCTGCTGTTCCAGCATGCTGCTAACACCGGCATTAAAGATTTGTGAGCTGGAAATTCGCATTACCACTCCTAGCGCATCGCTGCCATCAGGCTTTGAAACAGATCATTTGCCACACTGGTTGCCTGTGCTGCGGCCTGGTAAGCCTGCTGATACTTGAGAAGGTTGGCCGCCTCTTCGTCGAGATTAACTCCCGATATCGCCTCGACATTGGCGCGCGTCTGGTTCAACAAGTTCTGCTGGGCATCGCGATTGAGTTCCGCGCTGCGAGTCGCCACCGCAATGTCCCCCACCAGACCGTTTACCCGCTCCTGCACACTGGCGCTACCGCCGTTAAGCAGCTTGGTTTGTTCAAGCGCCGCCATCGCCAACATATTGCGGTTGTCACCACTGGCGCCGTTATTAGCCTGGATGGTAAAGCGGTCACCCGCCGCCGGGCTGCCGCTGATGCTGACCACATTGCCGTTAATCGCAATCTCGGCACCGGGGCTGTAGGCAAAACTGCCACTGCCATTAATCTGATAACTGTTGGCGTCGACAAAGCTAATATCAACTGCATTCGTTAGATTGGGGTTATCGGCGTCAACGATCCGCGTTTCAGAGATCTGCGCGGCGCCGACGTTGGCCGCATCAGCGCCACTGCGCGTTGCCGCGGCGGCAGCCAACTGCGCAGCATCGGTCATCACCACCGTTAATTGCCCTGCCGCCCCCTGGGTGGGCTGCAGTAAAAAACGGTCGCCCGCTGCCGCGGGTGCATCGAGATATAGAGAGACGCCATCGACAATGAAGGGGTCGGCAAGGCTGCCGCTACCGCTCCAGTCGCTAATACTTTGGCCGCTGCCGGCCTCATTAAAGCGCCAATTGCTGCCGTCAAACTGCAAGGTAATATTGCGACCGCTCAAGGCGCCAATGTCGGCGATACTGGCGATGGCTGTGGCCGAGCCACTATTGGTGCTGGCACTGACCGTCTGCGGGGCGATGGCGGCAAAAATATCGCCGCCGCGATTACCATAAAAATCAATGCCGGCATTGTTCTGGCTGTTGACACCATCGGCCAGTGCCGTGGCGATGCGCCCCAGCTCATTGCGACTGTCGGCAAGCAGGCCGTCGCGAAAGCTCAGCGTTGCCCCCAAGCTGCCACCCCCGATCACCGAGGAGATCACGCCGCCCTGAGCACCACCGCTGACGATTTCCAAGCGCTGGGGGTCAAAGGCATTGCGCTGCGCCGCCAGCGGGTGCACCTCCTGGCCCAGCACCAGTGACTGACCACTGCCGACAAACACATTCACCGCACCGTCGTCCTGGGCCACACTTTTAATACTGACGATATCATTGAGCTGCAAAAGAATCTGGTCGCGACGATCCAGCAGGTCGCTGGCAGCGCCGCCAAATTTACCCTGGCCCTCAACCACCAGCTGATTAATATCGGCCAGCTCCTTGGCCAAATCATTAATATCATTAATGCTGACCGAGATGCGCTCATTGACCTGGCTGTTTAAGGCCTCGAACTGACTGGCAAAACTGCGAAAGCGACTACTCAAGCCCTCGGCCTCTGACAGCAATAGCTGCCGCGACGACATCGAGCCGGGGTCGTCGGCGAGATTTTGCACACTGTCATAAAACCGCGACAGCGCCGCGCTCAAGCCCAGCTCGGGGTCAGACAGGCTGTTATCGAGCTGACTCGCCAACTGGTGAAAGGCCTCGAGCTGAGCAAAACCGCCGCTGGCACTGCGCAACTGACTGCTGGCAAACTGGTCGTAAACCCGGCGCACATCGGCGACGGCCACCCCCGAGCCAATGCTAAACCCACCCAGCTGCTGCGGCACGCGGGTGACAAAATCAATACGCTGGCGACTGTAGCCGTCGGTATCGGCATTGGCGATATTGTGGCCAGTGGTCGCCAGCGCGCGTTGGTACGACACCAGCGCCGACAGCGCATTGCCAAGCATATCCGCCATCTTAAGGTCCTCGTTTCATTGCCGATTCATCGGCCTGAGTCGGCAAAACTTTAGCGACCGGGCGCTGCAGGGATTGTCGCAGCCCCTCACCCGCTGGGCTCAGCGCCGGAGCGGCGGGACTGATCTGCGGCGCCGACAACTGGCGGACAATACTGTCAGCCAGGCCAACCCCACCCTGATCGGCCAGCGTTACTGCCAATTGCTTGTCGTGCATATCCTGATAGAAAGCGCGGCCACTATCCTCGAACAAGCCTCCTTCAGGCACGGCATCGCGCATACTTTTTAGCATCATCTGTAAAAACAGCGCCTCAAACTGCCGAGCCACCGGCGCGATTGCCTGTTCAGAGTCCACCTTGGCGTCAACACGCAGCGCCGCCAAGCCGGAAAAATCGTGGTAGTTAGCCGCCTTGGAAATTTCCATCAGATCACCAATAACTCGGCGCGCAGCGCGCCCGCCTGGTTCAGGGCTTCCAAAATAGCAACCAAGTCACCGGGCGCCGCGCCCACCTGATTGATCGCCTTGACGATTTCCTCCAACGTCACCCCGGCATCGAGCAGAAACATTCTCGAACCGCTTTCAGTCACGTCGATCGAGGAGGCCTGCGCCGCCACTGTGTCACCGCCGGCAAAGGCATTGGGCTGACTGATATCCACCCGCTCCGTCACCGACACCGTCAGCGAACCGTGAGTGACCGCCGTCGGCATCACTCGTACATTGCCGCCAATCACAATGGTGCCGGTACGCGAATTCACCACCACCCGCGCCCGCGCTTCAGCGGGGTCGACCTCCAGCTCTTCAAGCATAGAGATAAAAGTCACCCGGCGATCGGCATCGCTGGGGCCCAGCACCTTCACGGTGGCCGAGTCCACCGCGCTGGCCGTACCGGCGCCAAACACCTCGTTAACTTTCTCTGACAAGCGCCGGGCCGTGGTGAAATCGGGGGTTTTCAAATTGAGCATAACCTCACCGTTTTGCGCCATCTGGCTCGGCGCCGCGCGTTCGACAATCGCGCCGTTGGGAATGCGACCCGCGCTGGGAATATTCACTGTCACCCGCGAGCCGTCCTGGCCGGCCACGCCGAGGCCGCTGACCAACAAGCTGCCCTGGGCGATGGCGTACACCTGACCGTCTGCGCCCATCATCGGCGCCATCAGCAAGCTGCCGCCGCGCAGACTGGCGGCATTGCCGATCGACGACACCGTAACATCGATGGTCTGCCCGGGCTTGGCAAAGGCCGGCAGGCTGGCGTGAATCGTCACTGCGGCAACATTTTTCAGCTGCGGATTGACATTATCTGGCACCCGCACGCCGAACCCGGTGAGCATATTGCGAATACTCTGGATGGTGAACGGCGCCTGACTGGTTTGATCACCGGTGCCACTTAAACCCACCACCAAACCGTAGCCAACCAGCTGGTTTTCGCGCACCCCGGCAACGTTGACCAAGTCCTTAACCCTTTCGGCAAAGCCGCTGGCCGACAGGCTGAGCAGGGCCAGACCGAGCAATAGCCGGCGCAGTGTCAACAAGGAAATAGTCATGCTCTGAGCCCTCAAAACGGCGACAGAACCGACTGGAACAAGCGCCCCAACCAGCCCATGGAATTGGCATCGGCCAAGGCGCCCTTACCGCTGTAGGTAATGCGCGCGTCGGCCACTTTAAACGACGGTACCGAGTTATCGGCGGCGATATCTTCGGGGCGCACTATGCCCTGAATGCGAATAAACTCATCACCCTGATTAATGGTTACCCATTTTTCTCCGCGCACCCGCAAGCTGCCGTTGCGCAGCACTTCGGACACTGTCACGGTAATGCTGCCGGTCAGACTGTTGCTTTGACTGCTGCTGCCCTGGCCGCTGAAATCCTGCTCACTGCCGACATTGTTATTAAGAATGGGGGTGCCCTGATAGGTGACACCGCGCCCCAGCAATGTCACCCCTGACACGGCAATATTGCTGTCCTTCGCCGTCGCGGTATTCGAGGATTTACTGGCATCGGTTTTCTCCGAAAGAATCACCGTAATCACATCGCCCACCTGACGTGCGCGGCGGTCCAGAAACAGACTCATGCCATAACCCGCCTGATAAATCGCCCCCGGATTGTGCCCAGTGGCCTGCTCCTGCGCCGGCAACTGTGACTCCCAGGCTTGGCTGTCGCGCTGCGGCGCCTGGGCACAGGCCGCCAGCACGGTCATCAGCAGCACGGTGGCAAGGTGGCGTATACGGTGAGCGTTCATAACTCTGCCCTATTAAAGGTTATTGTTGACGTACTGCATCATCTGGTCGCTGGTGGAAATCGCCTTGGAATTCATCTCGTAGGCGCGCTGGGTTTCAATCATATTGACCAGTTCCTCCACCACGTTGACATTGGAGCCCTCCAACGCGCCCTGCGCGATGGTGCCGAGGCCACTCAGTCCGGGGGTGCCGGTTTGCGGCGCCCCACTGGCAGCGGACTCCATGTACAGGTTTTCACCGCGCGCTTCTAAGCCGGCCGGGTTAATAAAGTCGGCGAGCTGCAAGCTGCCCAGCTGAATAGGGGCCGAATCGCCGGCGACCACCGCACTGATCACCCCATCGCTGCCCACGGTAATGCTGCGGGTGTTTTGCGGCACGGTGAGACCCGGTTCGACGATATAACCGCTATTGGTCACCACCTGTCCCTGGTCGTCCAGCTGAAAGGCACCGTCGCGGGTGTAGGCAAGGCTGCCATCGGGCATCCGCACCTGAAAAAAACCGTGGCCATTAATCGCCATATCCAAATTGTTATTGGTCTGGTTCATCGTGCCCTGGCTGAAGATTTTTTCAGTCGACACCACTCGCACGCCGGTGCCGACCTGCATGCCGCTGGGCAGGCGTGTCTGCTGCGAGGATTGGCCGCCGACCTGGCGGAAATTCTGGTAGAGCAGGTCTTCAAACGACGCGCGGTCGCGCTTGAAGCCGGTGGTATTGGCATTGGCCAGGTTGTTGCTGACCACCTGCATACGGGTATTTTGTGCATCCAGGCCGGTCTTGGCGACCCACAGTGATGAATTCATTAGGTTTTCCTCTATTCCATGCGCATCAAACGCGCGCTGGTTTCAGACAGGGTGTTAGCGGTGCTCATCACCTTGACCTGCATCTCATAGCGGCGGGCCAGCTCAATCATATTGACCATGGCCTCCACGGTATTCACATTGGAACCTTCCAAGCTGCCCGGCGACAGGCGAACAGCGGCATCGACCTCGGCGCGGCTGCCGTCGCGCAAGCGCATCAGACCATCCTCGCCCTTACGCAGCTGCGCGCTGTCAGCGCTGACCAGGCGAATGCGATCCACCACCACCGCCGACTCGGGCCCCAGCCCCAGTGGCACGATCGACACTGTGCCGTCGCGGCCTATGGTCAAGCTGTCGTGCTCGGGCACTGCCAGCGGGCCGCCATCGCCCATCACCGGTTGGCCGGCGCCATTAATCAAGCGGCCCTCAGCGGTGAGCTGTAAGTCGCCGCGGCGACTCAGTGCCTCGCCCCCCTCGGCGTCATTAACCACAAACCAGCCCGGCCCCTGAATGGCCACATCCAAGTCCCGGCCGGTGGTCATCACCGCGCCCTCGCTGAAGTCGCTGAGCCGCGACTCCGTGACGGCATTCACCCGAGTGGGCTGCCCGGCGCCCTCTACCTGCTGGGACATCAGCGTATAGAAGTCGGCGCGAAAACCGGCGGTGCTGGCATTGGCCAAATTATTGGCATTGCTGGCCTGAGCCATTTCGGTGTGCTTGGCCGCCGTCATGCCCAGATACAGTAATCGATCCATATGCCCTCCTCGCTCGCCCCGCGCCTATCAGCCGCCTTAGCGGATATTGATAATCGCCTGAGTCACCGCGTCAGAAGTGGAAATCATCTGCGTATTTGCTTGGAAATTGCGCTGCGCAGTGATCATTTCCACCAACTGTTCGGTCAGGTCAACGTTGGAGCTCTCCAGCGCACCGGCCTGCAGTAAACCAAAGTTGGAACTGCCCGGTTCACCCACCCGCGGGCTGCCTGAAGAAAAGGTTTCCGCCCACGAGGTATCGCCCTGCTGCTGCAAGCCATTGGGGTTGGAGAAACTGGCCAGCGCCACCTTGCCCAACTCGGTGGACTGGCCATTGGTGAAGCGCGCCGACACCACGCCGCTAGCGGCCACTTCAATGCCGGTCAGACGGCCGGTGGTAAAGCCATCCTGCTGCAAATTGTTTACGCCAAACTCCTGCCCGTACTGCGTACTGTCGCTGAAGTCAAAAACCAGTGATATATCTGCAGCGCCAGTACCGGGATCGAAGTTTGGGTAGGTGACCGTACCGCCAGCGGGCGTTTGCAGCTCACCGGCGTTGTTAAAGACCAGCGTATTGGCACCGCCAACGGCAGTGTCGTTAACATACAAGTGCTGCTGCCAGGTATTCACCGCCGGGTCTTTAACAAAATACAGGGTGGCGGTGTGGCCGGTACCCAGAGAGTCGTAGACCGTCATCGAAGTGGCGTGGTTGTAGCTCCCCGCCAAACTCGGGTCGAATGGCGTCAGCGCCGGCACTGGTGCAGCGCCGGGCAAGTTGACACCAATATTCCCCAAGCCGCTTGCCTGCGGCGGATTCTCGGTAATCTGCAACTTGAGATCGGCCAGTGAACCGGTAGCAAAATTGCCATCGCCCGTTGCCGGATAGACCTGCAGGCGATCGTTGCTGTGGTTCACCACGAAGCCCTCGCGATCGACGCTGAAGGCACCGGCGCGGGTATAGCTGACGCCGCTGGAGCCCTTCATGGTGAAGAAACCCTCGCCACTAATCGCCAGATCGAGGTTGTTGTCAGTAAAGTCGATATTGCCCTGGGAAAACTGCTGCACGATATTGCTCAAGCGCACACCGGCACCGGGCGTGGTTTTGGTAACATCGTTATTAGCGGTGGCATAGACATCGGCGAACGATGCCCGCGAGCTTTTAAAGCCCGTGGTATTAACATTGGCGATATTGTGCGCGGTGACATCCAAGTGAGACGACGCCGCGTTGAGGCCACTCAATGCGATGCGAAAACTCATAGCTCTACTCCTCTGCGATTACTCGCGAAACATTGCCGGCGCAGACGCGCCTAGCTGATTTCTTTTATTTGGGCCATGCTCACGCCGCCCAGGCCATCGATATGTACCATCGGACTGCCGCCACCGGTGGGCAGGCTGACGCTGCGTACCGGACTGCGGATCTGTGTTTGCAAAGCCTCAACACTGTCGCCATTGAGGTAGCGCGCCTGTATCAAGTAGTTCCCCGGCGGCAAACGCTCGCCGTCCAGGCCGCGACCATCCCAGTTAAACGCCACTTTGCCGGCCGACTGCGGCCCCAACGCCACCTTGCCCAACACGGCACCGTTGGGCGCCAAAATTTCAACATCGACCGCCTGACTGCTAACAGGCAAGTCAAGCTGCCCGGCAATCGTGCCGGTACCCGGCAGCGCCACCACGTCCGAACTGACTAAGACCTCTTTGCCAATCAAGGACGAGGCGTCGAGCAATTGGCCGCCGTATAGCGAGCTGGTCAGCGCCGACAGATTTTCGTTCATCTCGCTGATCCCGCTCACCGAGGTGAGCTGGGCCATCTGGCTGATAAACTCGGTGTTGTCCGTGGGTTTAAACGGGTCCTGATTTTTGAGTTGCTGCAACATCAACTTCATAAAGTCGTCCTGGCCCAGTGACGAGGCATCTTTTTTAATGCCGCTGCCACTGCTCTGCTGCTGTAACTGTTCGAGACTGCGCAGTTCCATCGCTCAACTCCTATTGTTTGCCGAGCTGCAAAGCGCGCAGCGTTAAGGTTTTCACCGTGGAGAACACCTCCGCGTTGTTCTGAAATGAGCGCGATGCCGACAACATATTGGCCATCTCCTCAACGCTGTTGACGTTCGAGCCGTAGACATAGCCCGCGTCATCGGCCAGCGGATGGCCCGGCTCATAGCGCTTGGGAATCGGCGCCTGACTCTCGGTAATACCGCTCACCGCAACACCGGTGGCATTGCGCTGGCCATCTAACACGGTGGCAAACACCGTTTGCCGGGCGCGATAGGCCGCCTCCTCACTGCTGGCCACGGTATCGGCATTGGCGAGATTACTGGCAGTGGTGTTGAGCCTGAGCATCTGCGCATTCATTGCCGCCGCGGCAATATCAAGGGGATTCGCCACGATTTACTGCCCTCCCTGAAGGACGGATTTAAGGCCCGAGAAACGGCTGCCGAGAAAATCCAAGGTTGCCTGGTAGCGCAGGCTGTTATCGGCAAACGCCGCCTGCTCGACATGACTTTCCACCGTATTACCGTCCAGAGACGGTTGGTGGGGCTGGCGGTACTTCACCTCAGCTGCGCCGCTGCCGCTTATCGCGCCACTGCCGCCGGTGAGGTGGGCCGCGTTACTGCGACTCAGCACCAGCGAGGAACTGGCGGTGCCGGCCAACGCCTGGCGAAAATCGATATCCCGCGCCTTGTAGCCGGGGGTGTCGGCATTGGCAATGTTGCTGGCCAGCAGCTCGCTGCGCTGCTGGCGTAGCAGCAATGCCTGCTGGTGTACCCCCAGCGCTTTGTCAAAACTGATTGCCATATCGCTCTCTTTTTTTCTCAAGTTTTTCGCAGCGATGCCGATACGTAGTACGTAGCGCTATCGTCTGCCAGTCTTGCATCAGCCGAGGCAAGCCCCGTGCCACATTTTTTATTCTATTTATTTCAAACACTTACCTGATTAAAAAAAGCCTTGCGCCAGAATTCCGGCAAGTCCTTGCCGCCTTTTTTCCGCCAAAGCGGCAAGTCTTTGTCAGCCGCCCACCCCCGCTTTCGCCTCCCTCTTTTTCGATCCGGCAACTGGCACGACGATTGCTACCCCCTTATGACAGAGTGCGGCGCACGACAATTATTTGGCGCCAGAAATATTTTCTGCAGGGAGGGAAGCGAGATGACAGACAAGCGCAGCGGCTTAACAACCGCCCTGCTATGCGCCCTGCTCGCCGCTCCGGCGGCGACCGCCAGCATAGAGTCGGCCCAGCGCATCAGTGATGCGGCGCGCGACTATATTGCCGCGCGCCACCCCTGGCAGGGTCAGAAAACACGTATTGAAGTCGGCCAGCTCGACCCGCGCACGCGCTTGCCGCGCTGTGAAAAGGCGCTGCAAGCCTATATGCCCAGCGGCGCGGAAATTCGTCGGCGCAGCACAGTGGGCGTGCGCTGCACGGGCAAAAAACCGTGGAAAATATACCTGCCCGTCACCGTGGCGGCCTACGCCCGGGTAATGGTCAGCACCCGCCCGATCGCCGCCGGTCAAACCGTCAGCGCCGGCGACATCAGCTGGGTGGAACGCGAGGTATCCAGCCTCAGCTATGGTTATTTGCGCCACTTTGACAACAGTGGCGCCATGCGCAGCCGCCGCAGTATCGCCCAAGGGGCGGTCATCACCGCCAACATGCTCGAAGCCAACAGTGTGGTCAGCAAGGGGCAGCAGCTACAATTACTCAGCAGCAGCGGACCCATCAGCGTCAGCATGAAGGGGATCGCCCTGCAGGACGGCGCGCCGGGCGCGCGCATCCGGGTGAGGAATATCAGCTCGGGAAAAGAGCTGGAAGGCCGCGTCAACCGCAGCGGCCAGGTAGTACTCCATTAACAAAAAGCCTAAAGTTTTCGGCCGCGCAGTCGATAGCTTTAGCAAGGCAACCATCATCGCCAAGTGAATAGAGGAAGGAATATGGTCGATCGTATTCAAAGCAGTCCAAGCGGGCAGCCACGCAGACCTGAAAGCAATGCCAGCCGTAGCGAAAGCACCGCTGCCACAGAGTCGGCCAGTACCGCCGCATCGCCGCGCCAGCAAGCCAACCTGGTCGAGCGCAGTCGCGCCGGGATCGAAGCCAGCGACGGCGTTGACCGCCAGCAAGTCGACGCAGTGAAAACCGCCATTCGCAACGGCGAATTCACTATCGACGCCGACCAAGTGGCTCGCGCATTCATCAACCTCGAACTGCAGACCAACCCAAGCTGATGAACAGCGAACTGCAACAACAGCTACTCCGCCAGAGCCTGCAATTTGAAACGCTTCTGCGCAGCGAACTGCAAGCACTGCAAGACCGCGCACCAGCTGGCGAACTTCAGCAGCTGGCTGAACAAAAAATGGATGCCAGCCAAAATCTCGAGGCACTGGAACGCAGCTTTAAGCAACAGGGCCATACGGATATTGGCGACAGCTGCCTGCAGTGTTTGCAGCGCTGCCGCGAGCTCAACGAGCGCATCGGCCTATTGCTCAGACGCCAAGCCGACTACAACCAACAGGCAATGGAAGTGCTCGGCATCAGCCAACCTTCACTGCGCACCTACAGCGCCGCGGGCACAGCTGCCGACACACCAGCGCGTCGCCACCTGGGAGAAGCCTGACGCCCACTTAACTGCCCCGCCCACTCCACTGCCCTCAGAACAGCGACAACTGCTCGCCTTGCTCAACCTCGGCAAATCTCACGCCCACACCAATCAACCGCACCGGACTTTGCAGGCGCGACCAGGCCTCGGCGAGCAGTTGCGGGTAGCAGTGCAGATCTAGCTGGCCCGACTGGCGCTGCTCAGCGGTAGTTACACGAAACTCGCGGCTCTTCAGTTTCACAACAGCGGCTACCACCGGCAGTTGACCGTGGCGAGCGAGCCGGCCTTGCAGCTCGGTGATCAGCGCCTGAAGGGCGACGGCAGCGTCATCCTGACAGGCCAGGTCCTCGGCAAAGGTGCGCTCGACACTCAGCGACTTACGCCGCCTCGCAATTTTTACCGGCCGCCCGTCTTCGCCCCGAGCGTAGCCATAAAGCTGGCGACCAAAGCGGCCAAAGTGTTGCACCAAATCCCATTCCGACCACTGCTGAAGCTGACTGCAGTTGTCGATCCCCAGCGCCGACAATTTAGCCGCCATCACCTTGCCGACGCCGTGAATTTTAGTCACCGGCAATTGGCGAACAAAGTCGTCAACCTGATCCGGGCGAATCACCGTCAGGCCGTCGGGTTTGTGCCAATCACTGGCAATTTTGGCGAGAAATTTATTCGGGGCCACCCCGGCGGAAATACCGATACCCACTTCTTGTTGCACTGCGCGCCGAATAGCCTGGGCGATGCGACTGGCACTGCCGTCGAAATGCGCTGAATTACTGACGTCCAAATAGGCTTCATCAAGCGACAGGGGTTCAATCCGCTCGCTGTAGCGAGTAAAAATCTCCCGCACCTGCAGAGCCACCTCGCGGTATTTAGCCATATTGGGGGGCAGCACGATCAGCTGCGGGCAGCGCTGGAGGGCAATCGCAGTGGGCAGCGCGGAGTGTACGCCAAAGGCCCGCGCCTCGTAATTGCAGGTGGCAACCACCCCTCGCCGCGCCGCCGCGCCCCCTATGGCCAGCGGCCGGCCACGCAGCGCCGGATCATCACGCATTTCAACCGAGGCGTAAAAACAGTCGCAATCGCAGTGGATAATTTTACGCATCAGCTCCATCACAAACCGCTCGCCCCGACAGTAACGGTAATAAAGAAGGACACCCACACCACCAACAACTGTATAAACATACAGAATTTACCCGACGGCCGCCGCCTTGTCACGCGCGCAACTCGGGTATACTGTGCGGCTACTTACGCCCGTCGTCGAACAAAAGGAAAAGCGCAACAATGAGCATTGGCAGTTGGACTCCCGAATCTGAAAAAGCCGCAATTCGCATTGAAGCCGAATGGCTGCAACGCTGCATTGCGCTGAGCGGCGACGATGAGTTGGCACAACTGCCCTCGCCGTTTACCCCGGACGAACAACAGCGCTACAGTAGCCTGATGCGCCTGCCAGCTGAGCCCTGGCAGCAGGCTGTTGCCGACCTAGACGACGATGCACTGATTGCCCTGATCCGTTTTTTCACCGTTGCCGAAGAGCGTATCAGTGGCTGGGAAGCCGGCGCCGAGTCGCCGGCCATATGGATCAATAAGGTTCTGCGTCAGCGCGGCAACAAACTGTCTGTAGACATGCTGCGCTGGATTCGCGCCAACAGCCGCAATCGCTTTATCCCCAACGGCGGCTTGTAAGTAACCCGGCGCCTACTTTTCGCCGTTAAATTTTGCCAGCGCCTCAGCGCTGGCCGGCGCCTGATATTTATCCTTCCACTCACTGTAGGGCATGCCGTAAACCCGCTCGCGCGCGGCCTCGTAATCCAGCTCCTCTCCGCGCTCGGCCGCCGCCGCAACATACCACTTGGCAATGCAATTGCGGCAAAACCCGGCCAAATTCATCAGCTCAATATTCTGCACATCTTTGCGCCCATCGAGATGTTCCAGCAGGCGACGAAATACCGCCGCTTCAATGGCTTCGCTTTTTGCATTGTTCATAATTTGTTCACTCTTTTGCCCGATAATCTGTTCATTATCGGGAAATTTGCTATGTTAAGCCAACGAACAGACTTCCTGCTCGCGACGCACGATAATCACTAACGGAGTCAGATAGCATGGCTAAACAAAAAATAGACCCTGTGGCACTGATCAATCGAGAAATAGAATCACTGGAAGGCAAAGTGGAAAAACTGCGCGACCGGCTGATCTCCGACGCCGACAAAGCTCTGGAGCGGGCCAAGGCACAAACCGAGAAAGCGCGCAGCAAAATTCGCGAGGAGCAGGAAAAACTGCGCGAACTGCAGAAAAAGGCCAAACAGAATATGGACGGTCGCATTCAGCGGCAGATGGACCGCGCCCACAATGCACTGGAGGCCGCCCGCGAGTTAGAAGTCGATGCCAAGGCGGTGGTCATTATGGCCCGCGAGCATATGCAGGATTTAAAGGCAGACTATCAACGCGCCAAAGCGCTGGCCAAGGCTGCCGTTGACGCCGCCCGCAACTTCGACAAGAAAAACCCCGCGGCTAAAAAAAC
Organism: Spongiibacter sp.; assembly: GCA_041619375.1. Taxonomy (GTDB): domain Bacteria; phylum Pseudomonadota; class Gammaproteobacteria; order Pseudomonadales; family Spongiibacteraceae; genus Spongiibacter. The sequence goes on from JBFKEA010000005.1 coordinate 30,452, forward strand.
ACCGGCTAAAAAAGCCGCTGTAAAAAAGGCTCCTGCCAAAAAAGCGGCGGCGAAAAAGGCCGCGACTAAAAAAGCCCCTGCCAAGAAAGCCCCTGCCAAGAAAGCC
>JBFKEA010000006.1:0-29150 GCA_041619375.1 Spongiibacter sp.
CTGGGCTTGACGTTTCGGCATTCATCGCGCACTCTTAATGAGGAAGAAGTTACCCTGTCCGTGGACGCGGTTGTGCAATCTTTGCAGCAGCGTTTCGGTGCCAGTTTAAGGAACTGAATGTGATGACGTCCCTCACCAAGGCAGAAATGGCTGAGCGCCTTTACGAAGAGCTCGGCCTTAATAAGCGTGAGGCGAAAGAGCTGGTCGAGTTGTTTTTTGAGCAGGTTCGCCATTGTTTAGAAAATAATGAGCAAGTCAAAATTTCCGGCTTCGGTAACTTTGATCTGCGGGATAAAAGTCAGCGCCCCGGTCGCAATCCCAAGACTGGTGAAGAGATTCCTATTTCCGCGCGCCGTGTGGTGACCTTCAGGCCCGGGCAGAAACTGAAATCCAGGGTAGAGGACTATGCTGGAACCAAGTCATAACGACGAACTACCGCCGATTCCAGGCAAGCGCTATTTCACTATTGGTGAGGTCAGTGAGCTGTGCTGCGTGAAGCCTCATGTGCTGCGTTATTGGGAGCAGGAGTTTCCGCAATTGGCACCGGTTAAGCGCCGCGGCAATCGTCGCTATTATCAGCATCAGGATGTGCTGATGATCCGTCAGATTCGTAGCCTGCTGTATGAGCAGGGCTATACCATTGGCGGCGCCCGCCAGCGCATGTCTGGCGACGAGGCAAAGGATGATTCTTCGCAATCCAAGCAGCTAATCCGACAAATGCTCGGTGAACTGGAAGATTTGCTAAAAGTTCTTAAAAGATAGTTCACAGTGCTATTTAGTTGGGGTATGATTCTGCCCCTCATTTCGGGGCGTAGCGCAGTCTGGTAGCGCACCACACTGGGGGTGTGGGGGTCGCAGGTTCGAATCCTGCCGTTCCGACCATGTTTAAAAAAAGGGTTGCCTATGGGCAGCCCTTTTTTGTTTTCCTGTCTCGTCTTGAAATAGCTATTCTGCCTTTGGGCCTTTAAACACAAATATCTCTCTTCGCGGCTTGAAATGATTGCGCTCGGCGTAGGTATTTTGCTGTGTCTCAGTCCAGCTTGCTGCCCGGAAATTTTGGTCTTGCGCTGCCACTAGGTTTATTAGGTTAGGAAGTCAGCTCTTTTGTGATCGTTGTCACTACAAGCAATACGTATAAACGCGTATGATCGCCGCCATAACACAAATTTGGTGGGGCGTAGAATTCCGCCGCTAGAACAACAAAATGTCTGGAGGACAAGCTGTGAAAGATCAATCTATCAAACAACTGTCGCTGGCGGCTGCTATCGCCGCGGCGTCGTCGCTGTCGACCGCGGGACCTTTGGCGCCGGTCGTCGAACCGCTGGCTGCGGGCGTGGCCGGTACCCCTCTGGATGCGCTGGTTGCACCGCTGGGCGAACTGGATTCACAGCTGTCTACCTTGGAAGGTGGTGACAACCCTCTGCAGCCGCTGCTGGACCAACTCCAAGGTGGCGGAGAGGGCGGTGAGAACCCCTTGCAGCCGTTGCTTGATCAATTGCAGGGCGGCAGTGAAGGTGGCGAAAACCCTTTGCAGCCTTTGCTGGATCAGTTAGAGGGTGATGGCGAAGGTGGTGAAAACCCATTGGCACCCTATGCACTGCAGCTGACGAAAACTGTGGATGATCTCGCAAATGACCTAGCTGGTGAAAATGGTACCGTTGACGCAATTACCGATGTCGTCGACACGCTGGCCAGCGATCCAGAATCTGCCCAAGGCAGTGTTGAGGCTGTGCCGGTAACGCTGGAAACAGCGTTTGCGAATTTGCAGGCCAACCTGATGGGATTTGCACCTGAAAGTGACTCAGACGGCGGTGAAAACCCACTTCAGCCGCTGCTTGACCAATTGCAGGGCGCTGCGGCTGGCGAGGGCGAGTCGGGTGGCGGTGAAAACCCGCTTCAGCCGCTGCTTGATCAATTGCAGGGCGCTGTGGGCGGCGAAGGCGAGTCTGATAGCGGTGAAAACCCATTAGAGGCGGTTGTTGCTGAGCTGCAGGCGTCACTCGAGGGCAATGCCGAGGGTAATGCTGACGGTGGTGCGGAGGGTGAGGACCCGCTGCAGCCAGTACTCGATTTGTTACCGATGCCAGCGTCTGAAGAGGGTAGTGAGAATGAGTCGGAGCCGAGCGCGCTGCCTCTGTCTTTTACCTTCGCTTTTGAATCAGCGGCATTCTCCACAGAGTTCACTTTTAATGGACAACAGCCGGAATTTACCGCCCCAGGTAATTGATATTCGTCAATTTCAGTTATTCTGACTGAGAAAGGCCGGTATCCTATAAGGAACCGGCCTTTTTTGCTTTTAAGTTCTATTACGCTCTACTGTAAAAATGGTTATTATTAAGGTAAGGCGATTTACCAATAGACAGGCATCGACATTTGAATTATCGAGGTTTGATAAAGTCGCTGCTGCTTAGTGTGATGATGATATCTCCCATTACTCAGGCGCAGCTTATATCCGTCGACGTCCTCGGTGTCGGCGTTGATGTTGCTGTGCCCGGTGGTGGCGGCGGAGAAGATGATATTTCTGCATTGTCTCTCGATGTATTAAGCGAGGACGCCTTACTGGGGGCTGGTTTGGCCGGTCAAGATATCCTGCTACTTGGCGCACCAGCAGAGCCGCTTGAGGGACTGGGCAGTGGCGGCGATGCACTGGAACCACTGTTAAATAATCTTGGCGGCGACAGCTCTGTTATAGAGTTTTTACAGGATACCGCTGGTGGCGACGGAAATAACCCCGAAGTTCTGACAATTGATTTGTCTGAAGACGATACTGCAGATATGGAGGGCGACGCGTCGGGTGAGCGCGTCGATAGATCTAGCGCAAAAAAGTTTTTAACGAAATCGGCTGCTGCGGCCCAATGCCGGGACTCAGATCGCGATAGCGTTTGCGATGAAGTCGACCACTGTCTGGGGTCCCCCGCGGGTGCTATTGTTCTTCCCTCCGGCTGCCATTTTGATCGCACCAAGCCACTGGAGCTTCGCGGTGTCAGCTTTGCAACTGACACGGCATTACTCAATGCGACATCGGCGGCGGTCTTGCGCCAAGCTGCGCGTATTCTCAGTTCAAAAGCCTACTCTAATATTCGTGTGGAAGTCGCTGGTTACACAGATGACAGGGGCACTCTAGATTACAATATGCGCCTCTCTCTGGCGCGGGCGAACGCAGTCATTGATTTTCTGGTTGCCGAGGGTGTCGACGCAGATCGATTTCGCCCTGTCGGCTTCGGAGAAACGCGGCCGAAGGTAGAGGTTAAGGGGCTAAGTGGTAGTGAGTTAAGTCGCGCGCGGGCACAAAATCGTCGCGTAGAGTTACGCGCCATTGATGAAACGTAAACACGATAAGCGTATTCGCGGTTAAGGATAGAGACAATGGCAATAGATTTACCTCCGGTCATTCCCCCGCAGGCATCGACGGCGGAGCGCATCGAACAGGTCAGCGCTAATCTTTCGCAGACCGCTTACGAGGCTGAGGTTGCCGGCTATAGATTGCGGGTTTCCGGCAATCGCTACCTTAGTGCTGAGCAGCTGGAACATTTGATGTCGGCTGCGAAAACGCCTGCCCAAGCGGTGAACGCGCTGAATCAAGCCTACTACCAGCTGGGACATTTGCTGACTACAGTGTATTTCGCTCAGCGTGGCGAGCTGATTTACGTCCATGTGGTAAATGGAAGCTTGGCGGACATTAAAGCTCCCGACAGCATTCGCGGCTATTTTGCCGGATTGATCGGCGATACTGATTTGCTTCGCAGTGAATTTGATGCCAAGCGCGTATTGGCCAATTTAAAAAGCGATCGCGCAGGCTTAGATTACAGTGTCAGTTACCAGGTCGCCGGGGATCCCAGTGCATTTACGATGGTCTTTAGTGAAAAGCCAAAGGACGACCACGATGCGACAGAATTGAGTGTGTCCGCGAACAATTACGGCAACCGTTTTCTCGGCCGGTATTTCGGTGGGGCGTCTGCCAAGCACGACTTTAGCACTGGCTTGCAGCTTCAATTGCAGTACGATCTTGCACTAACCGAGTTTGGCGAAGTTAATGGTGGCGACTATTACAACGGCTACACTTTGCGGCTGAACTATCCAACCGTTTATGGGCTTTACGGTATTGAGGCGCGTTACATTGAATATGCTCGCTTTGCTGATGCCTCTGTAACCACCTCAACTGACCCCTTGTTGACCGTTGGAAGCTGCGACATTTCGCTGTTTTGCGCTTTATTAGGCGGCGAGGACGGAGGTTTCAGCATAGGCGGTGGCGGCACGGTCACATCGACGGAAGAAATCTACCTCGAGTCGGAAACGCAAGTATTGGCGCTTACCGGCGAACAGGTGTTGATGAGTGATAGCCTTTACCGCTTAACGCTGACGGAAAAGCTGGAATATATTGAATCCACGATTGATGTGCGCGGTGGTGGCCGCTTACTGGATGAACCGCAGGCAAATGTAGAAGTTGGCATTAAATTTAATCGGCTGATGCGCTTGGCCGGTCTGCCAAGCAAGCTTTCCGCCCAAGGTTTTGTCGACATTGGCTTGAAAAGTGACAGCGGTAGCTTTGCTACAGATGACCGTGATGGCGTGGTGTTTATTGGTCGGCGCACCAGTGAATTTGCAATATTCAAGCCGCGGGTTTCATTGCAGTCCGCGGTTACTGATTGGCTTAATCTTACCGCAAGTATCAGCGGGCAGTATTCTGATGGCAGTCAGCTGCCGCTTCATCAGCAGTATTATCAGGGGGGCAGCAGTGGGCTGGCGGCCTACCTGCCGGGGGTCTTGGTAGGGGACTCGGGTCATTTCGCCAAGCTGCTGGTAGAAAGTAGCGCCCTGCCGGCATTTGGCTTGGAGTTTAAACCATCGCTGTTTGTCGAACAGGGTTGGGTGTGGTACGAAGACGCTCAGGGGGCCGCTGGCGATACGCGCAGTATTGCTGATGTGGGGGTCGCCTTGAGCGTAAGCTACCAGGATAATTTGAGTAGCGAGCTGGTCATTGCCCGCCCTCTGGCTGACGAAAATCTCGATGCGCGGCAGCTGGAGGCCGCTGAGGTCGACTTTTTCTGGCGTATAAAGCTTAGTTTCTAGGTTTTTCTGCAGGAAAGCGCAGTTGTACACGGCTGCCGCCGCTCTGGCGTCGGCCGAATATCAGTGTGATATTACAGCTATCGGCGATATCGCGAACGATGGCTAGGCCGAGACCCTGGCCTTGGCCGTACTGGTCGCCGCGGCGACCTCGATCCATCAGCGCTTCAATTTCTTCTGCCGCCAGCGCCCGGCCGTCATTTTCAATGCTCAGCAGAAGCCCCTGCGACTCATTGCGGGCACTGATCAGAACCTCCCGCTGGCAGGCCTTGCAGGCATTGTCGAGGAGATTGCCCAACAGTTCTAACAGGTCTTGCTCATCGAGAGCGACGGCGTCGGTGTCGTTGATGTGAATATCGATTTTGATCGCGCGCGCTTGGTGAACTTTGAGAAGGGTGTTTTTCAAGCTGCAAAGCAATGGTTTTAGGGCTGTTTTACGGCGCAACTGATGTCCGCCACTATTAACTGCTCTGCGCAGCTGGTAGCTGATGATATTGTCCATGCGTTCAATTTGCTCGCGGCGCTGGCTGTCACTTAAATGGGTGTTTTTCAGCACGGCTAGAGGGGTTTTTAGGCTGTGGGCCAAGTCGCCAAGGGTGTTGCGATAACGCTCCCGCTGGCGCCGCTCTTTATCGATCAATAGATTCAAGTTGCCGGTTAATGCTTGCAGCTCAATAGGGTAGTCATCGCTAAGGCGGTCGCTGCAACCCTGTTCCAGTAGGCGCAAGTCCCTGGCGAGTGCGCGCAGGGGTCTGAGCCCCCAGTACTGAATGATGGCAACCAGTAAAATCGAAAGCAGGGCGACTAGGCCTAGCCAGACTGCCAGTTGACGACGAAATTGCGCGCGCTCATTTAATAAGCTGCGCTTTTCGGCATAAATGGAGAAAGTCAGCGGGATATCGCGGCCGTCGTCGTCTTCCCACAGCGCGCGGTAGCGATAGAATAAATGCGGCTGCCCATCGATCTGGGTTTCGCCAAATTGTTCGGCGCCGGAGTCACTAGCATCAAAGCGTTCTGGCAGGAGTAAGGTTTCGGCACTGAGTGACTGCCATAATTGTCTGCCATCGCTGCCGCGAATGTCCGCATACAGCCCTGAGCGGAATTGCCAGAAGCGGGGCTCTTTCAGCCTGTCTTCCGTATTGAGGCCGTTGTTACCACCCCATTCAACCGCGCCCAGCAGCGAGAAAAACTGGGCTGCTAAGCGATTTTCTTCTGCTTTGAGAAGGCTGCTGAGGTAGGCTTTATCAATGGCAACAGCGGTGAGCCCCAGTAATAGCGGCATGGCAATGATCATTGCCAGTATTAGCCGACGGCTGATCGAAGGTCGACGTGCGGCCATAGTTAGTTTGAGGTCTCACCTAGCTCAAAACGATAGCCACGGCCGCGCAGGGTGCTGATCGGCTTGAGTTCGCCATTTGGATCAATTTTCTTTCGCAGTCTGGCGATAAACACTTCAATAACGTTGCTATCGCGGTCGAAGTCTTGGTCGTAGAGGTGTTCAGTGAGCTCGCTTTTGGACACTACTTGACCGTTGCGCATTGCCAAATATTCCAGCGCGTTGTACTCGAACGTGGTGAGTTCAAGACTGCGACCAGCGACTGAGGCCGACTTTGCGGCGGTGTCGATACACAGCGCGCCAAAGCTTAATTGTGGGCTGGCAAAACCGGCAGAGCGGCGAATTAAGGCATTCGCTCGGGCCAGAACTTCCTCTATTTGAAAGGGCTTTGCTACGTAGTCGTCGGCGCCGGATTCAAGCCCCTTGACCTTGTCTTGCCAGCTGTCACGAGCGGTTAAAATCAATACGGGAAACTTTATATTATCCTTGCGCCAGCGGCTGATCACACTGACGCCGTCGATCTTGGGCAGGCCGATGTCGACTACAGCGAGGTCGTAGGGGTATTCGCGGCCCAGAAATAATGCTTCTTCACCATCGCCACAGCGGTCACAGGCGAAGCCAGCCTCGCTGAAGTGCTCGGCGAGCTGCGCCTGTAATAGTGCTTCATCTTCTACTATCAATACACGCATGGCAGGCGCCTTAAATTGTGGGGCTATTGGTTGTCGATAATAACGTTTTTGATCTTGCCGTTTTTTTGCAGTATGCGCACCCGATAGGCGCTGCCCCTTGCGGTGGAGACTTTCTTGGCCCCGACCGCCCGGCCGCCGTAGCGTTGCTCGGCAATGGCGATGGCCTCGCGGGCGCTGAGCCGGTGGGGGGCGTTAAGTTGATGCTGGGGCGAGTCGATACTAGGCCTAGCACCTAGCCCGCCACGGCCGCTTTTTATTCCTTGGTCAATCAATGAGCCAGCAAAACTTGGGCCGCTAATCAGGCCGATTGCGGGCACCATCAAAAACAGCAGGAAGTAGTGGCGACATTTCATAGAGTCACTTGGTGGCGGCAGCGCCGCTCGTCTTTGGGATTTTAAAGTCTATAGGTTAGCGCAGTCCGGGCGACAATTTTAGCCTCATTTGGCGTGCCGTCGACGATACTGAGCTCCATAAGTGTACTTGCAGTTTAGTGAGCATAGGCTTAACTTGCGCTGAACCTATATGTCGATAATAAATAATTAGGAGAAAAGGGTGAAACTTTATACCTTTGATGTTGCGCCAAATCCACGCCGAGTTGCTTTATTACTCAAGCACAAAGGCATTGAACTGGATACGGTTCAAGTTGACCTGATGAAGAAAGAGCAGTTTGACCCGGAGTTCAGCCAGCTTAACCCCAGTTGTACGGTGCCGACACTGCAACTTGATAGCGGTGAGGTACTGTGCGATGTCATTGCCATCAACCTTTATTTGGATGACCTATATCCGCAGCCTTCAGTCTTTGGTTGTTCCGCCTTGGAAAGGGCTAAAATCATCGCCTTGTGTCAGCGGATCTACGTTGATGGCCTGGCTGCTGTGGCAGAAGTGTTGCGCAATGGTAGCGAGGCCTTTAAAGGTCGCGCATTGCCGGGGCCACTTGCGGTGCCGCAGATCCCTGCGCTCGTTGAGCGCGGCAACCTGCGTATCACTGCTTTTTATGATGCGATGGATGCAGAGCTTGCCGGCCGGGACTTTTTAGTTGGCGAAGCCCTCAGTCAAGCGGACATCGACTTGTATGTAGTTCTGGGTTTCTGCGGCTGGGTGAAGCGCGATATTCCCGAGCAGTGTGGCACGCTGCGGAGCTGGTACCAGATGATGAAACGCCACTTCGGCGAATAATTTACAAGGTTAAATTCACCCTGACGCGGCTGTTAAATGCAGCGGGGTGATGCCCGCAGCGGCGGCTGTGAATGTGGCGCTGGTAGTGGGATTGGTGTTGCCAGCGGGGATAGGTATTGCGATGGCGGTGCAGTTGACTGCGCCGCGCCTCCCGATAGCCTTGGCGGTAGCCACGCCAATAGGCCTGCTCGCGGTGGTAGCTCCGGTGATCGTGGTCACTGTTATAGTGAATGACCGCCTGCACCGATGCCGCATGGCGATGATCTGCAAATGAGATCGCGCTGAGCCCTAGCAAAATACTGCCAATGAGCCAATGCTTGATATTCATCTCCACCTCCGCTGCCTTTTACTTCATTTTGTGCGACAAGCATGGCACAGCGAAGGTGAATAGAAGCTGAATCAGCCCCACTGTGCCATTTGGGGGATGTGGTCGGTAGCAGTTAAGGTGACAATGTCATGGACAATTGTGGCATTGGCGGATGGTAATGAGGCTAAAATTTTTTGTGGGTGTTGCTTGGGGGCTCTTGGCTTTGGGGGCTTCGCCTGCACTGATTGCTGGCGCGGAAAAACCTCGCTGCGCAGACTGGCAGGCCGATCGCCAGCTGTTGTTTGGTGATCTGCACGTGCATACCAAATACTCCTTGGATGCTAGTACTCAGGGTACGCGTACATCGCCGGCAGACGCCTATCGCTTTGCTCGTGGAGGGCGCCTCGGAGTACAGCCTTGGCTGCCAAATGGCGAGGCACTGCGTCACCTGCGGCTGGAACGACCGCTGGACTTTGCCGCGGTAACCGATCATGCGGAGTTATTTGGCGAGCGCGAAATATGCCTCGATAATGCATACCCCGCGTATAGTAGTTGGCAGTGCAAGCTCTATAGGGACTGGCCGCGTGCGGCATTTTTCATCTTTAATACCCAAGCGGCGCGGGCCAAGCGTCTCGGTTTTTGTGGCGACGGCGGCGAGTTTTGCCGGCAGGCGGGGCGTGGAGCTTGGGAGGATATACGCGCTTCTGCTGAAGCCGCATACGACCGTAGCGATGCGTGCAACTTCACCACCTTCGTTGCTTATGAGTGGACCGGCGCGGCGGGTAACCTCGCCAATTTGCACCGTAATATCATTTTTCGCAATGCCAATGTGCCTGAATTGCCGTTGAGTTTTATCGATGCCCCCTCGGCACCCCAGCTTTGGGATGGACTGGATCAGCGCTGTGGCCTGGCTAGCGCGCTGCCCGAATGTGAAGTACTTGTCATCCCCCACAACAGCAACCTCAGTGATGGCTATATGTTTGCCCTTGATGAAGGCGGTCAGCCGCAAAGCCGCGAGCGGCAATCGCAGCGAGCGCGCTTGGAGCGGGTTGTCGAGATTATGCAGCACAAAGGAAGTTCAGAGTGTTACTACGATCCGCTGCAGTCAGAGGACGAACTTTGTAGCTTTGAGCAGCTGCCCTACGGAAGTTTCCGCAGTAAGTTTCTCGGCAAAATTTCGCCCATACTAAGTAAGCCAGCCAGTGCAAACTCGGGCTTTTTGCGCGACGTATTGCGCGATGGCATGGCCTATGCCCAGCGCGATGACCAGGGGCTAAACCCCTTCGCTTTTGGCTTTATCGGCAGCAGTGATACGCATATTTCGGCGCCGGGAGCGGTAAGTGAAGAGCTGTTTCTCGGCCACGGCGGGGCTGGGGCGCCGGCGGGGGATAATGTGCCGACCGGGTTGCCCGATGATTTGGAATTTAACCCTGGCGGTTTAGCGGCCGTGTGGGCAGAAGAAAATAGCCGGGATGCAATTTTCGACGCGCTGCAGCGCCGTGAAGTATACGCGACCAGCGGTCCGCGCATTGCCATGCGCATGTTTGGTGCTGAGGATCTGCCTGCCGACATGTGTGATCGTGGCGATTTTGCTGAAATAGGTTACTCGCAAGGGGTGCCGATGGGCGGCGATTTGTCGCTGCTTGATGGCGCTGCGCCGACGTTTGCTGTGATGGCAGTGATGGATGCCGGTATTAGCGGTTTGCCGCTGCAAACCCTGCAAATTATCAAGGGCAGTGTCAGCGCCGATGGCCTGCGCGCGGAACAGGTAATCGATATTGCCAGTTCGGGGCTGGAGGCGTCCGTGGATTTGGCAAGTTGCCAGACGAAGGGCAGTGGCGCGACCCAGTTGTGTTCAGTGTGGCGAGATCCGGATTTTGATGCACATGGGCAGCACTACTACTATGCGCGTGTGGTGGAGAATCCCCGGTGTCGCTGGAGTCAGCAAAGCTGCGTGGCGGCAAAGGTTGATTGTAGCGCCCCCGAAACCGTGAAGCCTGGTTACGAGGGGTGTTGCCGGGCAGAACATCGCCCGACAATCCAAGAACGGGCGTGGAGCTCGCCGATCTGGGTCGACGTTAGCAGGCCTGAATAAGCGGGTTACTCGGCATTATTTTTGGCGGGTGCCGGATAGCGGTCCATCTCAATCAGGGGGTGGAAGGCCAGCTCAATGCCTTCTGCGATACGACTACTATTGCCAAGAATTTTCTTGCGGCGGACAAAGCCTTTCTGGCTTTTGCGGCTGTCGATAGCGTGCAGGGTATCTAGGCCGCCGCGGCTAGCGAAAAGGGGCTGGCCGTCGACACTGTAGAGCGTGGCGACCAAGCTTGCGCCTTTGATAATCTGTGTCCAGTTAAAATCCACTGGCACGCTGGCGCTGGCGCCTTCGGTGGCCGGTTCCCGGGTCACTCCATACCAGCGCGCGTAGTGTTTCATGCCTGCGCTGTGCTGAACGTCATGCACAATTAAGTCGGTGAATAGCACTGCGTCGATATCTTTGTGGTTCTGTAAACTTTGGAAGGTGCTGGCCATGACTTTTTGCCAACCCTGCTGGTCGACTTTGCCGGTGGTGGGGTCGTAAAACTCACCGAAATTTAGCAGGGCCTGTTGCCAGGCATTATTAAACAAGTGCTCTGGGGCAATTTCGTAGCCATTGCTGACAAGGTAGTCGGCGACCATGCCGTCGATTTTCGTTACGCTGTCCCGTAAAATGGATCGCGTGGGTTCGCCAGTAACATTGACGCTGGCAATGATCACTTTCTTGACTGGCTTGACTGCCAGCGCCTCCTCGGCAATGAAATAATCAAATACTGTCGGGTTGTAGCTTACCGAGCTGCAGGCGGCGAGCAGCAGGCTGACAGCGGTCATGAATAAAAGCGAAGTTCTCACGGTAACACCTATTTATTTGAATGCGCAGGCATTCTAGCAATCGGATCAGAGCATGAGAAGCGAACTTAGAAACACCGCAATAAGCTTGCACAGCGAATCCCGAGGAGAGGGGGAAGCGGTGGTTTTGCTGCACGGCCTTTTTGGTTCGGCCAGCAACTTGTTGAGTTTATCGAGAAGCCTAGAGCCGCACTACCGTGTGATTCGTATGGATTTGCGCAATCATGGTAAGTCGCCCCATCGCGATGCGATGGATATTCCGGCGATGGCGTTGGATGTGGCGGGAACACTCGACGAGCTGGGAGTAGAGCGGGCAGTGTTGGTCGGCCATTCACTGGGTGGCAAGGTCGCCATGCAGCTTGCCAGTACACAGCCTAAGCGAGTGAAAAAGTTGGTGGTCGCAGATATTGCGCCCGTGCGTTATGGGCGGGGACATGACGCGATTATCGAGGCGCTGTTGGCGATGGACTTGCGTTCGCTGCGCAATCGCGAACAGGCCGACGAATTGTTGAGAACAGTCGTGCAGGAATTGCCTATCCGGCAATTCCTGCTTAAGAATTTGATACGCGATGGCGACAGCTGGGCATGGCGGATGAATTTGCCTGTTATTGCCGATTGTTATGATTTGCTGAGAGATGCGCCTGATCAAAATGTTTACCCAGGGCCAACGCTGTTTGTTCGCGGCGAGCTATCGCGCTATATCGTCGATGAAAATCGCGTGGCGATTATGCGACAGTTTCCCGATAGCCGTTTAGAGACCATTGCCGGCACCGGGCATTGGCTCCACGCTGAGAAGCCCGCCGAGTTTAATGCGCTGGTAAATGGCTTCCTGGCGGGGTAGCGCTATGATTGAGGCGATTACTGCAGAGCTTTACGCTGAGCAGCCCGAGGAAACGCTCTACCATTACACGTCGCTGAGTGGCGTGCTGGGTATTTTGGGCAGTGGCGTCATGTGGGCCAGTGATATCCGCTATATGAACGATTCTGCGGAATTGCGCCACACAGCTGATTTGGTAAAGCGTGAAGTAGAGCTGCGCATAGTGCAGGGGCACGATCAGCCCGGCTTGCTCAACGCCTTTATTGACTGGGTGCAGCACCGCATCACTAATGGCCATATATTGTTTGGCGCGTCGTTTCGCTCCAATGGTAATTTGTTAAGTCAGTGGCGGGGCTATAGCTCGGTGGGCAAGGGCGCAAGTCTGGGCTTTAATGCCCGCTTTATTCGCCAGCGGGCCTCTGAGCAAAGCTTCAAGTTGGGTCGTTGCGTATACGATCGCAGTGAACAGCATCGCTTGATTGCTCAGATAGTCGATGCTGTGGAGAAGCTGGCTGGCCAAGGTGAAATAAGCGATTTTCCATCGTTATTTGCACATTTAGAAACCGACCTTCTGCGCATCGCGGCCATTTTGAAGCACCCCTCTTTCGAGGAGGAGCAGGAGTGGCGGTTGGTTTCCCCAGTAATTTCCAACTATCCCGAAGCTGAAGTTTATTTTCGCGAGGGGCGCAGCATGTTAGTTCCGTATATGAAATTTCCGTTGAGTAACGACTCTCAGTCCACGATTGAATTAGACCATGTTTTTCTCGGGCCGACGCCAAATATCAGTCTGTCGATGAATTCGCTGACGATGTGTCTGCTGAAAAACGGCATTCGTCCAATGCAGGGCATTGACTACTGCCAGATACCCTACCGTCAGCGCTAAGCTTTATTGGCCTGCCAAAATAAAATCAGCGCAGCGTTCACCGATTAATACCGATGTTGCGTTGGTATTCCCGGATATCAGGGTAGGCATCACTGAGGCATCGGCCACTCGCAGGCCCTCGACGCCGCGCACTTTTAGGTACTGGTCGACCACTGCCATATCGTCGTTACCCATTTTACAGGTGCCCACGGGGTGGTAGACCGATTCGCCGGTGTTGCGGACGAACTCTAAGATTTCTTCATCGCTTTGCACATCGCTGCCTGGCAGCAATTCTTCGCGGCGCCACGGGCCGAATACCGGCGCTTCAAAGATAGCGCGCGTTTTGCGAATCGCAGCGATCATTTTCTGTTGATCTTCTTCTTCCGCAAGGTAGTTGTGAATGAATGCGGGGGCGTCTTTGGGGTCAGAACTGCGAATATGCACCCAGCCGCGGCTCTTGGGGCGAAGGTAGCATACGGTTGCGGTGGTGCCGGGAACTGTCAGCATGCGGCCACTTTCGTCCTGTTCTCCGGCAGCGGGGGTGAAATGGATCTGGGCATCGGGTCGCTCGACCTCGTCTGAGGTGCGGAAGAATACACCGACCTGAGAAGCTGGGTGCGCGAGCATGCCGCGGCCCTTGAACCAAAACTTAAGCAGATTGCCGAGCATAGGCAGTGGGCGTGAATCTTCGTAGAATGTACGCAGACCTTCAAAAGAGCGCTGGGTGTTCACTGTGAGGTGGTCTTGCAAATTCTCACCGACGCCGGGCAAATTTTGCACGGATTTGATGCCCTTCTGTCGGAGCATTTCTGCATTGCCAATGCCGCTGAGTTCGAGAAGCTGGGGGGAGTTCATTGTCCCGCCACAAAGAATGATTTCGCCGCGGCAGCGAGCGGTAATTTCCTGACCTTTTTTCATGTAACGTAGGCCACTGCTGCGGCGGCCTTCAAAGATAATCTGGCTGGCCAGCGCATTGGTCTCAATGGTCAGGTTGCTGCGTTTGGCGGCATTGCGTAGATAGGTACGGGCGGTACTCTGGCGTCGGCCGCGGCGGATGTTGACTTGGTAATAGCCGGCACCTTCTTGACGCTCGCCGTTGAAGTCGGGGTTAAACGGGATGCCCACTTCTTGTGCCGCTTTGACGTACAGCTCGGCCATTTCATAGTGATCCTGGACATCGTCGACATACAGTTGACCATCACGGCCGTGATAGTCGTCTTGGCATTGGCCAACGTAGCCCTCACTGCGTTTGAATATAGGCAGTAGCTTGTCGTAGCTCCATTCAGTATTGCCGAGAGCTGCCCAGTGGTCATAGTCTTCTTTTTGCCCGCGGATATAGACCATGCCGTTGATTGAGCTGCAGCCGCCGAGAACTTTGCCGCGCGGCTGGTCAATGCGGCGACCGTTCATATGTGGCTCGGGGTCGCTGCTGTATCCCCAGCTGAATTTAGGGTTTTTCATCGTGAAGGCAAAGCCCAGTGGCATATGGATTACCGGGTTGCTGTCTTTGCCTCCAGCCTCAAGCAGTAGCACATTGCGCTGACCGTCTTCACTTAGCTTATTGGCCAGTGCGCAGCCGGCTGAGCCTGCGCCAACAATGATGTAGTCATAGAGTTTTGTCACAGTGAGATGCCTCGTTTTATTGTTCTGCAACGCTGCCGGCTGTGGCCACAGCGAGTCTTCAGTTAGCCCATTATGGCCATAGACTAAAACGGATCGCCGACAAGGTTAAGTTATATTTATGTAACCTTGCGCCACGCAAGCTCTCGCTCAGCCTGGTCTGCAGCCTGCATCCACTGAAAGCGTCTTAGTAAGGTCTCGTAGCAGCCATCCACCGGGCAGTGGAAGTAGTGGTCGCGACCGCTTAGCGGATGGCGAAAACGCAGTGCCAGAGCGTGTAATAGTAGTCGTGGGCAGTCCAAGTGCTGGGCAAAGTAGCGGTTGTGGCGGCCGCGACCGTGTTTGGCGTCACCGATGATGGGGTGGGAAATATGCTTTAGGTGTCGGCGAATTTGGTGAGGGCGGCCACTGTGCGGCTCGGCGACTAGCAGCGAGTAACGCGAGCTGGGATAGCCTTCAATGGCGACCTCCAGCTGTTGTTGCGCGAGGCTGCGGATATCGGTCTGTGCCTCTTTGGCTTCGCCAAACTCTGGGCGACCGGCGTAGGGGTCGGGGTCGGCGCGCAGTGGGTGATCGATAAGCATTTGCGGCGGGCTGTAACCGCGAACCACCGCGAGATAGGCTTTCTTAACTTGCTGCTGTGCAAATTGTTCGGCGAGTTGTTTTGCCACTGCGGGTGTCAGTGCAAACACCATTACTCCCGATGTTGGCTTGTCCAGCCGGTGTACCGGATAAATACGCTGGCCTAGTTGGTCGCGAAGTAGCTGCAGGGCAAAACGAGTTTCGCGGCGGTCTATTGGGCTGCGGTGTACCAGCAGTCCGCTGGGCTTGTTGATGACCACCAGATGCTCATCGCGATAGATCAGCGGCAGGGTTTCCCGGGGGCTGTGTTTATCCGCGGTCAAAACATGGCTGGAGTTTGATGAAGAGTTTGTCATATTGGCTGGGTTTTCTTGTCGCTTGTGTCGATGCGGGTTAGATTTCCCGCAGCGTGGGCATGACTTGGCCCCCGAATAATAAGTGGAGATAACCGTGGCGGAAAAATTTGCGTGTCAGCCGGTAGACATGACCTTTTTTGAATCGGCACCTTTCAGTTTTGTCGCTGAACAGCAATTTGAGGTTAGCGCCGCCGAGGTTTTTGCCTCTTTTGAAAACGCCGACGACTGGCCGCGTTGGGCACTGCCTATTCAACGAGTGGAGTGGACTTCGCCCGCCCCCTTTGGTGTCGGTACCACTCGCACGGTGTTTATGGCAGGTGGCATGACGGGTTTTGAAGAGTTTATCGCTTGGGAGCGGGGTAGGGAAATGGCTTTCTGCTTTACCCATGCGAGTCGCGATAATATTGAGTCGTTTGCCGAGCGCTACGAAGTTGAAGAGCTGGGCGCGAACCGCTGCCGGGTGCGCTGGACGATGGCCATGAAGCCCAAGGGTTTCAGCAAGTATTTCCTGCCCGTGTTTAGCCCAGTGATGCACTTGGGTGTGAATATGATGCTGAAAAACTTAAAGAAATTACTCGAGCAGCGCGCCGGTTAACAAACCGGCGCGGCCGCAGGTCACTTGTTGGCAAGGCGTTCTGCGTTGGCGATTTCAGCGTCTAGTTTGTTGATAATGCTGTCGATATCGGCAGGTGAAAGCTTGCCTTGTTTAATGTAGCTGATTTTCCCCTCGGCATTGATCAAAATTACCGCAACTCCCTTGGGCTTCAGCTCCCAGCGCGCCAGCCCGCGGCCGGCGTCATCGGCAACCATCACCGCTTCGGGGTGGGCGCGTTTGTTTTTGGCCAGCTCGCCCGCCACTAGGCCAGAGGTGCCCCAGAGGGCGTCATTGAGGTTCACCACAGAGATCGGTTGAAAGCTTCCGGGGGCATAGCCGGCAGCCTCAAGGCGTGTGCGCAGCGGCGCAATGGCTGCGTCGGAGGACATGCGCGCCGCTAAGTGGAAAATCAGTGCCGGGCTGCCGGTGCGGATAGCGCTGCTCGACCACGGGACGAATGATGTTTTGTCGCCGTTGATGACCAGTTCTCCGCGGCTGGGCACGTCGAGGGTTGGCAGTGTGCCGCCGAGTTCCAGTGCAGCACTCAGTCCGCTGCTACACAGCAGGGCCAAGGCTAAAAATGATTTGCATAAACGCAGCATGAAAGAGTCCTTATCTGTAGTTATTGAGGCAAGCGGCGGCAGAATAGCACAGCCTTAGTCTGGCAATGATGACGCTTAGTTCACATTATCTGTGCCCTTGTCTGAACCGAGACTGAATTGCCCCGATAGTCATTAGGAGCGTTTATTCGCCATAAAGTGTCGCGACGAGCTGCCGCGCACCGGCGTGATCGCGGTGCTCTCCAAGGTAAATACCCTGCCACATTCCAAGGGCCAAGCGTCCATTGGCGATCGGTAAGCCTAGGCTGTTGCCGAGGATGCTCGACTTGATGTGCGCAGGAAGGTCGTCAGGGCCCTCGTCGCGGTGGCGATAACGCGGATCATTTTCGGGCACAATGCGGCTGAAAAAGTATTCAAAATCCTCCCTTACGCTCGGGTCGGCATTTTCATTAATGCTGAGTGACGCCGAGGTGTGCTGGAGAAAGAGTTGCAGTATGCCGGTGGAGATGTGCGCAATTTCGGGGATCTCCTCCACGACTTCGTCGGTAATCAGGTGAAAGCCACGCTGTCGTGCGCGCAACTGCAAGGTTCTTTGTATCCACATGCTTGGCTACTCCCTCGGTGCCGGTCAGTGCTGCCGCTGGCATTAGGTTTTTGGCAGCGCCTCACCACAGAATTTGCAGTAGTTGGCATCGCGCTCGTGGCCGCGCTCGCGGCAGCTGCTGCACTGTTTTCGGCTTGCCTGGCGTTGATTTTCCTGCATCAGTTCTGCGCTCAAGATGCCAGTTGGGATGGCGATGATGGCGTAACTGGTAATCATCGCCAACGCCGCGATTGCCTGCCCAAACGGCGACTGTGGGACGATATCGCCATAGCCGACGGTGGTGACGGTAACAATGGCCCAATAGATACTTTGTGGCAGGCTTGTGAAACCACGTGTTGGCCCCTCAATGAGGTACATCAGTGACCCGAATACGATGACCAGTGTGACAACCGTGATAAAAAAGACGGTGATTTTGTGGCGGGAGGACTTTATCGAACGCAGCAGAACATTCGCTTCCGACATATATTTGAATAATTTAAACACACGGAAGATACGCAACACCCGAAATATGCGGATAACTAGTAGGTGTTGGGCGCCGGGTATAAACAGGGCTAAATAGGTTGGTAGGGTCGCCAGCAGATCAATAATGCCGTAGAAACTGGTGACATAGCGACGCCGGTTTTCCGAGCAATATACCCGGGCGAGGTATTCGATGCTGAACATGATGGTGAAAGCGAGTTCGGCGGTGTAGAAGATATCGCCATAGGCGGCGTGCAATGGCGCCACTGAGTCGAGAAACAAGGCCAGTACGCTGCTGATAATGACGATAATCAGTGCGATATCGAAATTTCTTCCCGGGCCGGGCTCGGTGCCGAAAATGATCTCGCGAAGGTCGGTTTTAAAGGTTTTGGCATTCATTGCACAGCCTCTTCCTGCAGGACGGTCAGCATGTTTTCACATAGGCTCGATAGCTGCTGGTCTCTGATGATGTAAGGCGGCATGGTATAGACCAGTTTGCCAAATGGCCTGATCCAGATGCCGTGTTCGACAAAGCGCGGTTGAATACTCGCCATGTTCACGGCTTCTTTCATTTCAATCACGCCGATACCGCCCAGGCAGCGAACGTCGGCGACGCTATCTAATTCTCTGGCCGGGGCCAGCCCGCGCTCGAGTCCCGCTTGTAGGCGGGCAATATTGGCCTGCCAATCTTGCGCAAGCAGCAGGTCGATACTGGCATTGGCAATGGCGCAGGCAAGGGGGTTGCCCATAAATGTTGGACCATGCATAAATACGCCGGCTTCTCCCTCGCAAATCCCCAGGGCGATCTCCTCTGTGCACAGTGTGGCCGCGAGGCTCAGGTAGCCGCCGGTAAGCGCTTTGCCAACGCACATAATATCGGGGCTGATATCGGCGTGCTCACAAGCAAACAGCTTACCTGTGCGGCCGAAACCGGTGGCAATTTCATCGTGAATCAACAGCACATTGTGGGCGTCGCAGAGTTCGCGAAGCTGCCGAAGGTAATCGGCGGAATAGAAACGCATTCCTCCAGCCCCTTGCACAATGGGCTCGACAATAACGGCTGCGACGTCATTGTTATGTTCCATTAATAAGTCGTTGATAGACGCCATATCAGCGGCGCCTGCCGGCTGTCCAAAGGCGGGCTGTGGAGCCTCGGCAAAGAGTTGTTGAGCCAACACCTCGCTGAATAAATGGTGCATGCCATTGACCGGGTCGCAGACGGCCATCGTGGCAAACGTGTCGCCGTGGTAACCATTGCGCAGGGCGATCAGGCGGTGTTTGTTTGCCTGACCTTTGGCAATCCAATATTGCAGCGCCATTTTGATTGCGACTTCTACCGCGACGGAGCCGGAGTCGGAGAGGAAAACACGGGTCAGCGGCGCTGGCGTAATATCGACCAAGCGCTTGCAGAGAGTGGCTGCCGGCGCATGGCTGAGGCCGCCAAACATGACGTGCGACATATCGTCGAGCTGGGACTTAGCCGCAGTGTTAAGGGCTGGGTGGTTATAGCCGTGAATAGCTGACCACCACGACGACATGCCGTCGATAAGCTCGCGGCCGTCGGTCAAGGTCAGTGTGGCGCCGCGGGCTGACTGCACCGGAAACATCGTTGGCGCCTGCAGCGCCGAGGCATAGGGGTGCCAGATATGTTGGCGATCCCACTCTAGCCAGGTGTCGGTGTCGATATTGCGATAATCGGTCATGGTGGCCTCCGGTGCTGGCCGGCTATTCTAGAAGCTGGCGCAGGCTTTTGCATCTGTTGCGCCCGCTGGTGATACTGAGAGCATGGCGAATCGCGCTTAGGAGCGGAACTATGACAGATTATCGCAGCGAAAAAGACAGCATGGGTGAGGTGGACGTGCCGCTGGCGGCAAAGTACGGTGCCCAGACTCAGCGCGCACTGAATAATTTTTCCATCAGCTCCCTCACGCTGCCGAGCAGCTTTATTGACGCGGTATTGCAGATCAAACGCGCCGCCGCCTTGGTAAATCATCAATTTGGGCTGCTCGACAAGACGCGCTGCAAGGCGATTGTTACCGCGATAGACCGCCTGCTCGGCGGCGAGTACCGCGATCAATTTCCGCTAGATGTCTTTCAGACGGGCTCGGGCACCAGTACTAATATGAACGTGAATGAGGTGGTGGCCAATCTCGCCGGCGAGCACTCGAAACTGCCCATCAGCGCCAATGACCATGTGAACATGAGTCAGAGTAGCAATGATGTGATTCCTTCGGCGATACACCTCAGTGCGGCTTTGCAGATCGCGAATCGCTTACTTCCAGCGCTGGAGGAGCTTGCTCTGGACATTGATCAGCGGGCTAGCGAGCTGGGCGGGGTGATTAAGACCGGCCGCACGCACTTGATGGATGCCATGCCGATCAGTCTGGGGCAGGAGCTGTCGGCGTGGTCTTGTCAGGTTGCCAAGAGCAGAGAGCGGTTGGAGTTTGCCTTGGGGCAGCTCTGCCAGCTCAGTCAGGGCGGCACAGCGGTGGGCAGCGGCATCAACGCGCCTGAAGGTTTTGCGGTGGCGTTTTGCCGGACGCTCAGTGCCCGTGTCGGCCTCACGTTTACGCCCAATCGCAATTTTTTCGAAGGCCTGGCCAGCCAGGATACTGCGGTGGCGGCCTCGGGGCAGTTGCGCAGCTTGGCGGTAGCGCTGATGAAAATTAGCAACGATCTGCGCTGGATGAACAGCGGCCCCTTATCAGGCCTGGGTGAAATACAGCTAACAGCCCTCCAGCCCGGCAGCAGTATTATGCCGGGCAAGGTGAATCCGGTGATCCCCGAAGCGGTGGCAATGGCCTGTGCTCAAGTGATTGGCAATGACAGCTGTATTACCGTGGCGGGGCAGTCGGGTAATTTTCAGCTCAATGTGATGCTGCCGGTGATCGCTTACAACTTGCTGCAAAGTGTCGAATTAATGAGCAATGCCAGTGAAGCACTGGGCGCGCAGTGCATTGCTGATTTTCAGCCCCAGGAGGCGAATATGCAGCGGGCGCTGTCGAAAAATCCGGTGCTGGTGACCGCGCTCAACCCGCTGATCGGCTATCTGAAGGCGGCGGAGATCGCCAAGCGAGCCTATGCCGAGGGTCGCGATATTATCGATGTGGCGGAACAAATGACGGATTTTAGCCGCCAGCAACTGCTTGAATACCTCGACCCGGCCGCGCTTGCCAAGGGTGGGGTGCCGCGCGGTGACGGCAGTTAACTCAGTGGCTTGTGCCCAACAGCGGCTGCAGGACTTTATTCACCGCGTCGGCGAGTTGCTGCTGGGCTAGGGCGTTGGGGTGGATGCCATCGGCCTGCATCAATTCGGGGTTGCCGGCCACGCCATCGAGCAAAAATGGCAGTAGTGCAATGGCGTTCTGCTTCGCGAGTGTTGGATAGAGTGCGGCAAAGCCCTCGCTGTAGCGCCGACCGTAATTGGGGGGGATACGCATGCCGAGCAGCAACACATTGGCGCCGCTGTTGCGGCTCAGGGTGATCAGTTGCTGCAGGTTTGCACGTATATTCGGCAGTGGATAGCCGCGTAGACCATCGTTGCCGCCCAGTTCGAGAATCACCCATTTTGGCGAGAATTCTGCCAGTAGCGCTGGCAGCCGATGTAGGCCGCCGGCGGTGGTTTCTCCGCTGACACTGGCATTGATCAATGTGTAGCGCTTGTCGAGCTCGCCAGCTAGCCGCGCAGCCCAGCCGCGAGCGGGGTCGATGCCGTAAGCTGCGCTGAGGCTATCGCCAAGAAGCAGCAGGTTTTGGCTGCGCGTGTCGGCGTAGGCCGATACACTCGCCGCAGAGATTATGCTGAAGAATAGCAGCCCAAGGATATGTGTACGTATGATTAAAGTGGAAAACCTTGTCAAAACAGTGCCCAGCGGTGATGGTCAGCTGAGCATACTGAAAGGGATTAACCTAGAAATCAATACTGGCGAAAGTGCGGCAATTGTCGGCCCATCGGGTTCGGGTAAGTCCACGCTGCTGGGCTTGCTAGCGGGGCTGGATATCCCAACGAGTGGCGATGTGCATCTCGATGGCCAGTCGCTGGCCGCAATGACGGAAGATCAGCGGGCGGCATTGCGCGCGCGATCTGTAGGCTTTGTATTTCAGTCTTTCCAGCTGCTGCCATCGCTCACTGCCTTGGAAAATGTCATGTTGCCGCTGGAACTGGCCGGCCGCCGTATGCCGCGTCAGCGAGCCCAGCAACTGCTTAGAGAACTAGAGCTAGATCACCGCCAGCAGCATTACCCTCGCTTGTTATCGGGGGGCGAACAACAGCGAGTAGCCATTGCCCGCGCATTTGCCAGTGAACCGGCGATTTTGTTTGCCGATGAGCCAACAGGGAACCTCGATGCGACCACCGGTGCGCATATCAGCGATCTGCTATTTCGTTTAAATCGCGAGCAGGGAACCACACTGGTGTTGGTCACCCACGAACAGGGCCTGGCCGATCACTGTCAGCGCCGCTTTGAAATGCGCGATGGCGAGTTGTGTGAATTAGCGGTGGTGCAGTGATGTTGGTATTTCGGCAATGGCTGCGTGCCTGGCGCGGCGGCGAATTGGGTTTGTTGTGTGTTGCCTTGAGCCTGGCCATTGCCAGTGTCAGCGGCATCGCCGGATTTTCTGAGCGTTTGCAGCGCGGTATGGCGGCGCAGAGCCAGCACTTTTTAGCGGCTGACCGCGTGCTGGCTAGCGCCCGCAGCGTCCCCGCCGAGTGGCTGGGGCGTGCCGATCAGCTGGGTTTGCAGCGCGCTGAAATCGCGGCGTTTCGCAGCATGCTTTTTGCCGGGGACAATATGCTGTTGGTGTCGGTGAGGGCGGTGTCTTCAACGTACCCTTTACTGGGGCAGCTGCAGGTGGCCAAGCAAATCTTTACCGAGGGTGTGGCCGTCAGCAGTAGCCCAGTGCGCGGTGAGATATGGCTCGATTCCCGCGCGTTTGCACTGCTGGGTATTCAACCGGGAGATAATGTCGAATTAGGTGAGCTGTCGCTTCGCGCCAGCCAAGTGCTAGTCAACGAGCCAGATCGCAGCAGCGCGTTAAACGTCTACGGCCCGAGGGCGTTAATGCATCGCGACGATTTGGCCGCGAGCGAAGTCATTCAACCGGGCAGTGTGGTGGATTATCGCTACTTGTTTGGCGGCGATGAGGGCAGCCTTGATCGATATCAGGGCTGGCTGGCGCAGCGCTTGCAAGCGGGACAGAAATGGTTGTCAGTGAAAGAAAGTCAGCCCGCGCTCGCCGATGCCCTTAAGCGCGCAGAGGAATATCTGTTGCTGGCCGCCAGCTTGGCGGTGGCCTTGGCCGGGGCGGCGATCGCATTGGCGGCCCAGCGCTATGGTCAGCGCAATGTGGACAGTGTGGCGCTGATGAAAACCCTCGGCGCCAGTCGCCGTTATGTGCTGGTTTATTATCTGCGTCAGTTGCTCATGGTACTGGCTTTGGCCACGGTCTTGGGCGGTAGCTCTGGCTGGCTGGTGCAGCAGGTGTTGCTGGGCAGCGTTGCCCAGCTAGTCGATGCCACTCTGCCGCCGGCAAGTTGGCGCCCTCTGGCGATGGCGGTGGCCAGCGCAAGTCTCTGTTTGGCATGCTTTGCGATGCCGCCAATTGTCCGGCTGAGTCGCGTGTCGCCGCTGCATGTACTGCGCCGCCAGCAGGCGTTTAGCGGCGGCATAGTTGCAGCGGCGTTGTCGGGGCTGGTGGGCATTGCGTTACTGATGCTGTGGTACAGCGGCGATATAAAATTGAGTGCAGCGCTGGTGGCGGGCTGTGCGGTGTTGCTAGTTGGCACCGCGGCATTGGTATTGGTTGCGCTTTACGCCCTGCGAGCAATCAGTTTGCGCCTGCCAGGCAGCGGTCAGCGCTTGGCGTCCTCGAGTATTTATCGACGCCGCTATGCCAATGCTTTTCAGGCGGCCAGTATCGCCTTGGCGCTAATGGTCTTGCTCAGCTTGGTGTTGTTGCGCGAGCTGTTGCTTAAAGACTGGCAGCAGCAGGTTGCCGAGGAAACGCCGAATCATTTTTTGATTAATATCGCCGCGGACGATGTTGGCTCGCTTGAGGATTTTCTCAGCCAGCAGGGTGTTCGGCACGCAGGTTTATATCCGATGGTAAGAGGGCGAGTGACGCATATCGACGGGCGCTTGCTGGCCGATATAGGCGGACTGGATATCCGCAACAGCGGTATTGATCGCGAAGTGAACCTCAGTTGGTCGGCGCTATTGCCTGAGGACAACCAGTTGCTGGAGGGGCAGTGGTGGGGTGGCGCCTCAGGGGCTTCCGGAAAGCTCCTAGTTTCGGTAGAGGAAAGTGTCGCAGATAAGCTGAGTTTGCGACTGGGAACGCAATTGCAGTTCAGTATTGGCGGTCGCGAGTTGGCGGCGGAAATCGCTAGTATTCGTCAGTTGGACTGGGCCAGTATGCGGCCTAATTTTTACTTTTTGTTTCCGGAAAACAGTTTGAGTGACTATGCCGGTAGTTATATCACCAGTTTTTATCTTACCGATGGCCAGCGCCCGCTACTGGTGGATTTATTGTCGCGCTACCCGACAATCAGCCTGATTGAGATCGATGCGGTGTTGCGCCAGATTCAGTCGGTGGTTGCGCAGCTGTCGCGCGCCATCGCGGTGGTGCTGCTGCTAGTGCTGGCCTGTTCTCTGCTTATTAGTGCGGCGAATGTGCTGCTCAGTTTCGATGCCCGTCGCCAGGAAAATGCGTTGCTGCGCACGCTCGGCGCCGGCAACCGCTTTTTAATGTGGGTGTTGCTCTGTGAGTTTGCCCTGCTCGGAGCGCTGGCCGGTGCCGTTGCGGCGGTGGGGGCGAATCTCTGCTTGCTGTTGGTGCAGCATTGGGTGCTTGAGTCGCCACCACTGATGTATTGGTCTGTGCTGCCGCTGAGCGCTCTGCTGGGGGCGGCGCTGCTGCTTGCGTTGGCCTACTGGCACAGCCGCAGAATGCTGCGCAGCTCTGCCCTGAGCCTGCTGCGCGGCGACTAGCGCGGTTTAGTCGTTGCTCGGGGGGTAGGGGGTGGACTCGTTGGGTAAATTGGAAATATAGCTGGGGTCGGTGCACAGGCCCGCAATCATCATACGCATGGATTTTTCGGCCTGTAAGTGTAAGTCGCGGTGATAGCCATAGGTGTCGGCGTGGTCGAGCATCAGGGTGGTCACACCGTGGACGGCTGCCCACACGGTGTGGGCAATGGACGCGACGTTGTCCAGTGGGCGCAGCTCGCCATTGGCCAGGCCGCGTTCGACGCCGGCACGGACTTTGTAAATCGCTTCGCGACCGGCGGCGAACAGTTCCGGGTATTGGTTGCGCGGTTGCAGCGCCGGGCCAAACATCAGGTGAAACAGTTCCGTGTGTTCACGGGCAAAGGTCACGTAGGCAAGGCCGAAATACAGCAGGCTCTTGTCGGCGCGGGGCTCTTCTTCGCTGGGGCGACCAACCTCAAAAAATCGTTTAAAACCTTCGGTGGCAAGTGCCGCTAACAGTGCATTTTTATCGCGGAAGTGGCGGTAGGGCGCGGTTTGGGACACGCCAATCTCACGGGCCAGTGCCCGCAGGCTGAGGTCCCTGACGCCACCGTCGATGAGGTGTTTCTCGGCCAGTTCCATCAGTTCCTGACGGAGATTGCCGTGATGATAGCTGGAAGAGGTATTGCTGGCCATAGAGCTCACTTCATTGTTAATGCGGTGTCAATGTTGACAGCGAAAAGTGGCCTTGTCATCTGTATTTTGCAAGAAATCACCGTTTTGCGCATAAACAGTGACAAAGCCCGAAATTCGCCGGATTTTCTTGGCCGACTTCGTTAATTTTGCGGCCGGTATTGCTCCTTTTGGCTGCGGCATTAGCGGTTTTTTTGCATGGCTGTCACGCTGCTCAGTTGGCATACTATGCAGGTTTTTGTGGGGGGAGTGCGCATGGATTTGAAGGTGAGCGACAAGGTGTTTTTGCTGGCTGGTGCCAGTCGAGGTCTAGGTTATGCCGTTGCCAGGCAGTTAGCAGCCGCGGGGGCGACGGTAGTGCTCGGCAGTCGCGACGGGCAGGCCGTTGCTCAGGCAGTAGCCGAACTGTCGGCCGAGACCGGCGCCAAGGTCGGCGGCGGGGAATTGGATATGGCCGATGCCCGCAGCATTGCGCAGTGGGTGGCGGCGGCGGCTGAACGTCACGGCGCGGTGCATGGTGTGCTGGTAAATGCCGGTGGGCCACCGCCGGGGGGCTTTGATCAATTTGACGATAGCGATTGGCAAGCGGCCTTTAATTTGACGCTGATGAGTGCGGTGAGGCTGGTGCGTGAAACTCTGCCTCATTTGCGCGCCAGTGGCGGCGGGGCGGTGCTGATGCTGACCTCGTCCTCTGTGAAGGAGCCGATTGATTTTCTGCTGTTATCCAATGTGATGCGCTCTGGCGTGAGCAGCTTGGCAAAAAGCCTTAGCCAGTCGCTGGCCGCGGAGAATATTCGCGTCAATAATTTAATTCCCGGATTGATCTACACCGACCGTATTAAGGCCTTGGACGCGAATCAAGCGCAGGTTCGCGGTGTGTCGGTTGCCGAGCAGCGTCGGGACAATGAGGCCAAAATTCCGCTGGGGCGCTACGGTGAACCCGATGAATTTGGCCGCGCCGGGGCATTTCTGTTGTCGGATGCCGCCAGCTATATCACCGGGGCGTCGCTGGTGGTTGATGGCGGCACGATGAAGTCGCTGTTTTAAGCGGCGCTAGGGCAGCAAATCTGCCGCGTCGTTGCGCAAGCCGATTTTGCTGATGTGTTTACCGTCCATTTCGGCAACGGTCCAGGTCATTCCCTGCCAACGGATATGGTCGCCTAACACCGGTTGTGAAGACAGGCTGCGGGACAGGAATTGGGCGAGGCTGAGGTCGGCCTTGTCATCGCTGATGTTCAGGTTGTAGAGCAGCGCGATATCCCCGAGGCGAGCATCGGCCTGAAGGATGAAGTCGCCGAAAAAGCGCATATCTAGCCCCTGTTTGGGGGGTTCGCTAAACAGCTTGCCCAGTGCCGGCAGGTCGGCGTCGTGGCCAATGACGCAGAGAATGTCGCCACTGTGCAATTCGGTACTGCCACTGGGATGGAGCAGTTGGCGGTCGCGAAACAGGGCGGCAATGCGGGTGTTCTCCGGCATATGTAATTGGCGCAGGGGCCGACCTATGTACCACTTGTCGGCGGTCAGCGTGTAGACGAACAGCTCCCACTGACTGGCGATGTGCACCTCTAGGCCGACCCGCGAGACCGGCGCAGGCACGGCGGGCACGACGACATCGGCGCGCCGGGCCGCGGCGCCGAGGCTGCTACCCTGCAGCAATAATGACACCAGCACGATAAAGAAGGCGACATTGAAATATAGCTGCGCGTTGTCGATGCCCGCCATCATTGGGAAGATGGCGAGGATGATCGGTACCGCGCCGCGCAGTCCGACCCAGGCGATAAACGCGCGTTCGCGCAGGGCAAAACTGCGAAATGGCAGCAGGCTGGCGAATACTGCCAAGGGGCGGGCGACAAGTATCATCCACAGTGCTAACAGCAGTGCTGGCAGAGCGACGCCGAGTAATTCGCTCGGTGTAATCAGCAGCCCAAGTACTAGGAACATGGCAATTTGGCTCAGCCAGGCCAGGCCATCGAACATATGCAAGATTCCGTGGCGGTTGCGCACTGGACGGTTGCCCAGTAGCAGGCCGCAGAGATAGATGGCCAGAATGCCGCTGCCGCCGACGGCGGTGGTCAGTGCGTAAATGATCAGGCCACCGCTCACGGCCAGTAGCGGATAGAGGCCGCTGGCCAGCTCCATGCGATTGATCAGTCGCCACAGCAGATAGCCACCTCCCACTCCCAGGGCGATACCCAAGCCGAATTGCCAGAGTAGGTCGCCGGCCAGGCCCCAGCTCAGCGGCGCGTTGCTGAGCAGCAGCTCGATAAGGCTGATGGTGAGAAACATCGCCATGGGATCGTTACTGCCCGACTCGATTTCCAGCGTGGCGCCGACCCGTTCGTTAAGCCCGCGACCGCCCAGCAGGGAAAACACGGCTGCGGCATCGGTTGAGCCGACAATGGCGCCAACCAGCAGGCCCTCCATCCAGCTCAGTGATAACAGCCAGGTAGCGGCCCAGCCGGTGAGTGCGGCGGTGATTAGCACCCCGCTGGTCGCCAGCGAAAGCGCCGGCCACAGCGCCACCCGAAAGCTGGCGATGCGGGTGCGCATGCCGCCATCGAGCAGAATAACGGCGAGGGCGAGGTTGCTGATCAGGTAGGCTAGCGGGAAGTTGTCAAAGTGGATGCCTCCTGGGCCTTCTTCGCCAGCGATCATGCCGACGCCAAGAAAGATAAGCAGGATGGGAATGCCGAGGCGGGACGATACAGAACTGGCCAGAATGCTGGCGGCGATAAGACTGGCGCCGACGAGAAACAAGGTGTTGATACTGGCGGCGTCCAAGAGCTTTCCTTAATAGCGCAGCTGCAAGAGAGTGCAATTAAATAGGGAGCGACGGATGTTGTCAAAGAGAGCTTTTTGTGGGGCAAAAGGCCAGCAAGGCTGGCCTTGGGGTGTGTGCAGTGATTAATTAGTGGTGTGGTCGTCGTATTCGTCTTTAACCTCTTCCACGCCTTCCCTGTAGTGTTCTTGGGCGTTCTCGAAGCTTTGGTCGATGCTTTCACCGGCTTCTTCCATGGGGCCCTCGTTGCGGTCGCAGGCGCTCAGGGTGAATGCAGCCGTGAGAGCAATGGCGGCCATTGCGGCGGCGCGCTTACAAGCGGTGTCGTTGAGCAGTTTTTTAAGGGCTTTCATTGGTTAATGTGCTCCTTGATGTCGTTTAGTTTCTTCGCAATGGCTTGTTTTGAATCGCCGTATTTTTGTTGAATAAGGGCGCTTAGTTCGTCGATATTGCCTTCGGCGGGGGTGACTTCGTCATCGGTCAGGGCGCCCCAGTGCTGTTTGACCTTGGCAGACAACTTCTGCCATCGGCCTTCGATTTGATCGTGGTTCATTCTTCCAACTCCTCGTTTATTAGCGAGTGTTTTGCATATTGCATGCGCCAGTTGTGACACGAATAAAGATATTTTGTTCACTAGTGTTGTCGCGCACTGAAGTGAGCCCTGTTACAGCGAAAATTCGGGCATAAAAAAACCCGCCGTAGCGGGTTTTTATAAACAGTCTGTCGCTTAACGCTCGAGGTACTGCAGCTTATTCGGCTTGCCTGCCCACTCTTCGGCGTCGGCGGGGGCTTCC
>JBFKEA010000007.1:0-28001 GCA_041619375.1 Spongiibacter sp.
AATATGTCGCGGCTGTGATCGTTGTCGGCGTCCCCGGCATGTAGCACCTGCGGCGATGCTGTGGTTTCACCGGTTGCTTGGTGTTCACCCTGCTTCGGCGAGGGCTCAATAATGTCGTCGAGAACCGGGATGTCGGCGGCGCTGGGGGCGTCGCCCAGGACATTTTGTAGTTCTTGCAGCTCATCAAGTAGCGGACGGGGTTTGCGGGGCTGGTCGCTCATAGTGGTGGTTCTCAGGAGCTAAGCGGGTGACTGTGCAAGGGGTAGCCGCGGCGTTTGTAATAACTGTAGCGTTGGCGCGACGCCTGCAGGCTGTCTTCTTGCGGGTTGACCACTTCCGCCAGGCGCTGGAAGCGGCTGAATTCCTTTGGCAAGTCCTCTGAGGTATTGATTAACACATCGCAGTGCTCGCCAAACGCGGCGATGCTGTCAGTGCTGTGACAGATGGCAATGGCCTCGTCGCTGCGTGCGTCGAGGCTGTGGGGGATGAAACTGTCGGCGCGGTGTTGCCACAGTAGTTTGTCGAGCTGCTGTGCCTCGGCTTGATCGGCGCAGTGCAACAGTACTCGGTGACCGCTGCGCCAAGCTTTTTCAGCGAGACGGCAGCTGAACAACAGGGCCTGTTGCGGGCCGCCGGTGGCGAGGATGTAAAAGTCGATGCGGGTCACGGCGCAGCGTCTCAGTTAGCCTTGCTGTGTAAATAGTTAAACAGAAGGCCCACCGGGCGACCGGTTGCACCTTTGTTGGCGCCGGAATTCCAAGCTGCGCCAGCAATGTCTAAATGGGCCCAGCGGTAGTCTTTACAAAAGCGCGATAGGAAGCAGGCGGCGGTAACACTGCCCGCCTCCGGGCCGCCAATATTGGCCATGTCGGCGAAATTGCTGTCCAGCTGCGGCTGGTAGTCGTCCCATAGCGGCATCGGCCAGGCGCGGTCGCGGGCGTCTTCGCCACAGCGCTGCAATTCTTGCGCAAAGTCGTCCTGGTTGCTGAACAGGCCGGTCGCGTGTTTGCCAAGGGCGACAACGCAGGCGCCGGTGAGGGTGGCGATATCAATGACCGAGGCCGGTTTGTAGCGGCCGGCATAACTCAGCGCATCGCAGAGTACCAGTCGACCTTCCGCGTCGGTGTTGAGAATTTCGATGGTTTGCCCAGACATGCTGGTGACGACATCGCCGGGTTTGGTGGCGCGGCCGCTGGGCATATTTTCGGCGGCGGCAATAATGCCGACCACATTAACCTTAAGGCCGGCGTCTGCCACTGCGTGTAAGGTGCCCACCACACTGGCGGCGCCGCACATGTCGTATTTCATTTCATCCATCTTGGCGCCGGGCTTTAGGCTGATGCCTCCGGTGTCAAAGGTGATGCCCTTGCCAACCAAGACATGTGGCTGCTGGCTTTTGGCAGCGCCCTGATACTCGATGGCAATCAGCCGTGCGGGCTGCTCGCTGCCAGCGCTGACTGACAGCAGGGCGCCCATGCCCAACTGCTGCATTTTCTTTTCGTCGAGCACGCTGACTTTTATCGAGTCGAATTGACGGGACAGCTTGCGCGATTCTTTGGCGAGAAATTCCGGGGTGCAGATATTGCCGGGCAGGTCGCCGAGTCGGCGGGCAATGTTGATGCCTGTCGCTGTGCTTTGACCATCACTGATGGCACGCCGGTTACTGTCGCTGTTGCTGCCTTGCAGGACTATGCGGCGCAGTGAGCCTGCAGGTTTGCTCTTGCTCAGTGTTTCGCTGTAGCGGTAGGTGGACACCTCCAGCAGTTGTGCGCAGCGTTGCAGCAGCCAGCTATTTTTGCGATTTTCTACCTGTAAGCCGTCGAGCAGCAGGCAGCAGTCCTTGCAATTTTGCTTGCTCAACAGGGCAATGGCGGCATGCAACAGTTTGTCGGTATCCGCCGCGCTGAGTGTTTCCTTGTCGCCGCGGCCGACCAGCAGCAGGCGTTTAGCGCGCAGGCCGGTAATAAATGGCAGGTAGAGCGTTTCGGCGAGCTTGCCACTAAAGTCTCCGCGTTTGAGCAGTGCGGCGAGCGCACCGTCGCTGGCCTCGTTCAGTTGTGACAGCGCGCCGTCAAGCTTGCCGTTGCTGATCACTACTAGGCAGTCACTGGCGATAGTGCTGGGGTCTTTGCAGGGTTTTAGGCTGATTTGCATCGATACTCTCACTGACAAATATTCGCAGAGGGCGTCGCGATAAGCGATAATGCCGCCGGAACAACAATGACACGCAGCCTAGCTTAGAGCTAGGCGCGCATCCAACGTATTATGTATTTAGTGTAAAGGGTATTATCAGCGCGTGAAACCATTTGCCAGTAGAGGAGTTCGGGAGCTGTGATTCTTTTTCGTTACCTCGCCGGCGAAATTCTTAAATCGGTGTTCGCGGTGACGCTGACATTGCTGGCAATCATTATGAGCGGTCGCTTTGTCAAGTATCTCGCTCAAGTCGCCTCGGGTGACTTCTCTCCCGATGTGTTGTTTCTGATTATGCTCTACCGTTTGCCCGGCTTTCTTGAAGTGGTACTGCCGCTGGGCCTGTTTATCAGTATTTTATTGTCCTATGGCCGTTTGTATGTCGACAGTGAGATGACGGTGATGAGTGCCTGTGGCATGAGCCGCCGTCGCCTGCTGCTTTACACGCAAATTCCAGCGCTGTTTATTGCGGCAATTGTCGCTTATATCAGCATGGTGGTGAGCCCGGCAGGGATTCAGGCCTATGCCGCCAAGCTGGCCGAGAGCCGTGCAGAAATCGGTGTGAAAGCGGCGCTGGAGGGGCGTTTTCGCATTGATAAGAACAGTGGTCGGGTGACCTATATAGAGAAAACAGACCGCGACTCGCAAACCATGCGTGCGGTGTTTTTGGCGCAGGCTGAACCCGGCGGCGAGGCGGATCAGCAGCGCCCGCTGGTGTCATTGGTGACTGCCGAAGTTGGCCGCTTCAAGGTTGATGCGCAAAGCGGCGAGCGGCATCTGGTGTTGGATAAAGGTGTGCGCTACGTAGGGGAGCCGGGGCAGGCTGACTATCAGTTCACCAGCTTTGAGCGCCTCAGTCAGCTGATGCGCGATCCCGAAGTGAAAACCTATCGCCAGGAAATTGACGGCAAGTCGACAGCGGAATTGTGGAACAGTGAGGAGCTGGAAGACATCGCCGCCGTGCAATGGCGTATTTCCTTGAGTGTGCTGGTGCCCATTGCTGCGCTGATTGCGGTGTCGATGAGTAAAACCGATCATCGCCGCGGCCGCTATGGGAAAATGTTTCCAGCTTTTATGCTGTATATGTTCTATCTGGTTGGTCTCAATGCGGTGCGCGATGCGATCGCGAAGGGTGCATGGCCCGTAATGCCCGGCATGTGGGTGATTCACGGTGCGTTTCTACTGCTGGGTTTGGTGTTGTTGTATTGGGATAGCGTGCTGCGCCACTGGTGGCTGGCGTGGAGGCGAAGCCGTGGTTAAGCACAATGCGTAAATTGAATCGCTATATTGGTCGCACAGTCGCCGCCGCAATTTTGCTGGTGTTGTTGGTGATTGTCGGAATTGATTTGCTGGCATCGCTGATCGATGAATTGAAAGAGATTCGCGGTGACTACAGTTTTACCTCGGTGCTGGCCTATGTGGGTTTGGTGGCGCCGGGTAGTTTGTACAAATATTTGCCGTTTGCGGCGCTGGTGGGATGCCTGGCCGGCCTTGGAAGTTTGGCGAGCAGCAGTGAGCTGGTGGTTATGCGCGCCGCCGGCGTGTCCACGACAAAGTTGGTGATGGCGGTCGTGCGGCCGACCCTGTTTATTACCTTCGTCGGCTTGTTTATTGCCGAATACATTGCCCCGGCCGCCCAACAAATCGCTGAAAGCCAGCGCGCTATTGCTTTGCAAAAGTCGGCAAGCAGCCATTCCCGGCACGGCATGTGGCACCGGGAGGGTAGTGATTTCATGCATTTTAATGCCGTGCAGCCTAATGGTGTGTTGTACGGCGTGAGTATTTACCGCTTCGACGACACCCGCCGGCTACTGAGCAGCACCTATGCCAGCCGGGCAAATTACCTGGCGGGTAGCTGGGCGCTAGAGGATGTGCGGCAGGTGAAATTTGGTGAGGGGGGGGCCGAACAGCAGACATACAGTGAGTTGGACTGGGATTCGGACCTGTCGCCGGAGTTACTCAATGTCCTGGTGCTAGACCCCGAGGATTTGTCGATTAGCGGCTTGTGGCGCTATGCCAGCTACCTGAAAAAGCAGGGGCTGAACGCCGGTGACTATGAGCTGGCATTCTGGAATAAGCTACTGCAGCCGGTCACCATTTTGGGGATGGTATTCGTGGCCATCTCCTTTATTTTCGGCCCGTTGCGTGATGTCACCATGGGCTTTCGTATTTTTGTTGGGGTGATGGTCGGTATTGTTTTTCGTACTTTGCAGGATATTCTCGGCCCATCAAGTTTGGTGTATGGCTTCGATCCCATTTTTGCCAGTGTCTGCCCGATTGTGATTTGCTTTGCGGTGGGCACATTGCTGATGGCGCGGCGCACATAGCGGCGCTTTATTTTTGTTCTTTTGGGAGCTGAACGACGCGGCTGCCGGAGGCGATGTCCTGCCAACTGCGTCCCTGGCGATCGATCCAGGCCCACCAGTAGCCCGCCCCGCACAGAAAGAAGGCCAGGGCGGCCACTGGCAGTCGGATGCCAACCTGGCGCCAGCTCACTGGGCTGCCGTCATTGGATTCGAGTTTTAGTCGCCAGGCCTGCATGCCGAGAGTTTGACCATTTTTGCGCCAAAACCAGCCGTAGAAGGCGAAAATCAATAGCAATAAGTAGAAGCTGTAAGCCCATCCTTGCAGCGGTGCATTGAGCTCGTGAACGACGCTGTCGGTGGCTGGCGATGCTGCCAGACTGTCGGTGTTTAGCGCCAGCGCAGGTAGCAGCGAAGCGACAAAGAGCACGGCAAACATTAAAAAACCGTCGTAGAGGGCGGCGGCAAGGCGTCGCCAAACGCCGGCGACGGGAAGTGGCTGTTCAGACATTGGTTGCGATCCATATAGAAACGGCCGCCATTGTAGCAGAGCTATGGCGGCCGTCGTGGCGCAAATGCGCTTGAGTGATATTTTGCTGGCGGGCTTTGGCTCGGCCCTGTTAAAAGTTAACTGCGACGCCGAGGGCGAGCGAGCTGCTGCGCAGGTGGAGGTTGTAGTCCACGGCGAAGTGCTTGTTACGTTTGCCAATTTTCACCCGGCCTTCTTCGTCGGGCAGGAAGCTCATCGATGCGCGTTTATGTAAGGAGCGGTAGAGAGCTTTGGCGGCGAGTTTGATAAGCTCTTTTTTTGCGGCATCACCGGTTTTAGCTTGATGCTGATCCATCCAGATGCGATTGAAGCGGGCCTGGGTGGTGCTGTGGGCGATAAAGCTGCCAGAGTTTTCATCTTTCTCTATGCAGAAACGCAGGGTAGGCTGGTAGCCGGGGCGGTGGTCGGCGGGCAGGGTAAGCTCGCCGTCGTTGAAGTTTTTGGCTTCGGCCTGGGCCAATGTGCAAAGCAATGCCGCAGAGGCGGCCAACAGCGCGCGTTGCAGGAAGGGGATTGCAGCGTATGTTAGCAGCGACTTTTTCATTGCCTTTTACTCCATTTGCCCGGTTGATTTATGTTTGTTGAGCTTGGAGTTAGGTTAGCGATTTGGCAGTTGCCAGATAATCCGTAAATGTACCGTAGGGGTATTGCCATACCCTCTTAGCGACAATGGCAGCGTCAATAAAAAACTGTGTGCTGGATCACAAATAATGAATGGGAGTAGCGATAATCGATGCGCATTTTACTGATCGAGGACGACCATAGTGTCGCGGACTATATCGTCAAGGGCTTGCGAGAGAGCGGTTATCAGGTTGAGCACGTGGCTGATGGCAAGACGGGCTTGGTTAAAGCCACTACCGAGGAATACGACGCGCTGGTTGTCGATCGCATGCTGCCCAATGTTGACGGCCTGACGATAATTCAAACTTTACGTGCTGCCAATGATACGACTCCGGCGCTGATTCTGAGCGCGCTGGGCGAGGTCGACGACCGCGTCAAAGGCCTCAAGGCGGGCGGCGACGATTATCTGGTTAAGCCCTTTGCCTTTGCTGAACTGTTGGCGCGTATCGAGGTGATACTGCGCCGCCACGAATCCAGCTCGGCAGTTACTCGCCTCAAAGTCGCCGATTTAGAAATGGATTTACTTGCCCACAAAGTCACCCGCGGGGGCGAGACATTTAATTTGCAGCCCCGTGAGTACAAGCTCCTGGAATATTTGATGCGTCACGCCGGCCAGGTGGTGACCCGGACAATGCTGCTTGAAAATGTCTGGGACTACCATTTTGATCCGCAAACCAATGTGATTGATGTCCATATCAGTCGGCTGAGGCAAAAAATAGACAAGGG
This sequence comes from Spongiibacter sp., assembly GCA_041619375.1. Lineage (GTDB taxonomy): Bacteria > Pseudomonadota > Gammaproteobacteria > Pseudomonadales > Spongiibacteraceae > Spongiibacter. Next base: position 6,391 of record JBFKEA010000007.1, read on the forward strand.
CTTTGATCGCCAATTGCTTAATACTGTTCGCGGCGCAGGGTATATGTTGGATGATTCTGAGTAAGATTTTCACCAGCTTCACCTTCCGCTTTTTGGTCAGCTATGTCGCCTGGCTCAGTGTTTCGGTATTTATGGTGTTGGGGTTAATTTATGCCGTAATCGCCTACGACTTTTTTAGCGATGTGCATCGCTCGATTGAGCTGGAGCTTGAGGCCCTCAGCGAGGTGTATGAGCGAGACGGTCGAGAAGCCGTCGATGACTTTGTCGAGGTACGCGGTGGCCCCGAGCGGTTAATCCGTTTCTTTTATTTTGTTGCTGATTCGGATCACAACAAAATTGCCGGTAATTTGACTCAGTGGCCCGACGCTAGAGAGTATCGCAATGGTTGGATTGGCTTTGACTTTGAGTCATTGACCAATATTGCCGACCCGGTGGGGAACAATGAATTTCTCGCTCGCTCGAAAGTATTGCCCAGTGGTGAAAAGCTTTTGGTGGCTCGTCACTACGCTGATGTGTTGGGTAGCACTAAGTTGGTGGCCGGGGCGCTGACGCGCTCAATGGTGGCAACCATTATCCTCGGAACTATCGGTGGTGCGATTACCGCGGGTCTGAGTTTGCGGCGCATCGAGCATATCAATACCACTTTGCACCGCATCATGTCTGGCGATTTTTCCGAGCGTATCGATATCAGTGGTAGTAGCGGGGATTTTCGCCGCCTGTCGGAAAACGTCAACCAGATGCTCGATCGCATTGAGGTGTTGATGACCGGCGTGCGGCAGGTGTCGGATAACATCGCGCACGACCTGCGTACCCCCTTAACCCGCTTGCGAAACAACCTTTCAGAGCTGCATGATGATTGCCGAGATCCCGCGAACCGTGAGCAGGTAGAGGCCTTGATCGAAGAGGCAGACGGGCTGTTGGGCACCTTTAGTGCATTACTTCGCATTGCTCAAGTGGAGTCTGGTAATCGCCGCTCGGGGTTTGCCGATATCGAGCTGTGTACGCTGGTATCTGATGTGATTGAGCTTTATGAGCCGCTGGCGGCGGAAAAACAGCAGCAGTTCAGCACGGCGTTGGCGCGAGTCGGCAAGTTTACCGGAGATCGCAACCTGCTTTTTCAGGCAGTGGCTAATTTGGTCGACAATGCCATCAAATATACACCCGATGGCGGTGAAATTCAGGTGGGCTTGTCTGTGGAGCCTGATTGCTATCGTATCTATGTCGCTGATACCGGCATTGGTATTCCCGATGATGACCGCGAAAAAGTCTTTCAGCGCTTTTTCCGCGTCGAGAGCAGTCGCGGCTGTCACCCTGGTAATGGCTTGGGACTCAGCTTGGTGCAAGCGGTGGTGAAGCTGCACGAGGGAGCGATTAGCCTGGAGGATAATAAACCGGGGTTGCGGGTGGTGATCCGCCTGCCACGCCACAGTAAGGCGCAGCAGAGAGCGTGAGGCCTCAGCCGAGCTTTAAGTGATCAGTGCGCGGCGCGGCGGCTGGTGGTTGGGCTGTGCTGCTGCCCAGCTCGCTGCCGAGTTCGGCGATACTCAGGTTGCCGCAGAGTTCGTCGAGGTCGAGTGTGGGCAAAGGTGGTGTCTCACTTAGAGCCTGGTCACCGGGGGCAAGCAGCTGCAGGTGCCCAGTGTCAGGGACAATCGCCTCTACCGCTTGCGGGTCTTGCAGCCTGCTACCCGGCGTTGCCAATGATAGTGAGCTGGTGTCGATGTTGAGGGGGGCAAGCCGCTGGCGTTCTTGTTCGCGAAGTACTGGGCTGCCATTGGGGCACAGTGTTAGTGGCTCGTTGGCGGCGCTGGCGTATTCGGCTACTGCCCGCTGTTGTTGATTGCCCGCCGGGCAGGGGCGCGATTCGGTCAAAATGCCGAGCTTGTCGAAGCCGCGCTGCAGGCGCTCCAGTTCAGCGCTGCCGATGGCCTTGCGGATGCGGCTGCTGCGCCCTTGTAATAGCTTTTCGACCTGCTCTTCAGATCGCTTGAATAGTGCAGCCAGCTGGCGAACCGCGCGATCGCGGTCGCCGCCTACTGCGAGGTGGCCAGTGAGGAAAAGGTCAAAAAGTTGTTTGTCCATAGCACTGTTGCACGGTGTGCCCTCGGTGGCTATTTGTCGTGGTTTTCATTACCTTAGCGCCTCAACTTAGCAGACTGAGGGACGGGGTGTTAATATTCTGCGTCTAATTTGTGATGTGATCGGAGAGACTGGCGACATTTATGGATCTTGAAGCCGTTCCAAGCCGCTTTGCCCGCTCACTGCTAAATTTGGCTGTCGAACGCGGCTACGACCCGGACAAGATTCTGCGCTACGCGCAGATTCCTTTTGATCCGCGCGAAAGTCGCAGTCCGGCGTATCAACCTCATATCACCGCAATGCAATATACCCACCTGTATCAGCAGGTGATGAGTTTGCTGCAGGATGAAGCCTTTGGCCTGATGCTGGGCCACCGGGTAACGCCCGGTGCCTTCCGCATGATGTGTTATTGCCTTTTGGGTTGCGACAACCTCGGAAAGGCAGTCAAGCGCGCCTGTGAGTTTTACCGCACCTTTTACGATGTCGATACACAAATTCATCTCGACACGCGCCGCGACAGCGCGATTGTCGGTTACGGCAGCATTAAAAAAGGCTTTGCTGGCGATGAGGTTGAAGCGTCTGATTTATATGGGTTAATGATTTGGCACCGGTTTTTTTGCTGGTTGGTCGGTAATAATATTGAGCTGAAGGAAGTGCGTTTCGCCGGTCAGGCGCCGCGCGAGCGGGCGCGTGTAGCGCGTTATCAGCAGCTGTTTGAATGCCCGGTTTACTACGGCCAGCTGCGCGATGAATTTGTGTTTGACACTCGTTATTTGAACTTTCCTCTGGTGCAAAACGAGCGCAGTTTGAAGGAGTTTTTGCGCACCGCCCCCTATCCCCTGATGGTGCTTAGCAGCGGTAGAGATGATGGCAGCTTAGTCGCTCGCGTGCGGGCGATGATTGGCCAGGATTTTTCCCAGGGCTTTCCCAGTTTTGAGCGCATTACCGAAGCCTTGAATATGTCGGCGCCGACTCTGCGGCGCCGACTAAAGAAAGAAGGCACCACCTTCCAGCAGTTGAAGGATGAGTGTCGGCGCGATGCGGCGATGGCTTATCTGAGCAGTTCAGAGCTGTCGATAAACGGTGTGGCAGCGTTGATGGGCTTTACCGACCCCTCTGCCTTTCACCGCTGCTTTAAAAAGTGGACGGGCATTACCCCCGGCGAATTTCGCCAGCGTGAGCGCGACGCCGAGCTTTAGTTTTGCAAGGGGTTTTTCCTAACTTATTGTAAATTAAAGATTAATATCAAATATGTCAGTCCATTGACCGGATATGTTATTGCCTGTCTTGTGGCTCAGACGCCATGCTCTGCCTATTCTAGGTAATCCCAATCTACTTTGGCAGGACACAGCATGGCAGACGCTTTTATTTACGATGCGATTCGCACCCCGCGCGGCAAAGGCAAGCAGGGCGGTTCGCTCTACGAGGTTAAACCCATTGATTTGGTCACCAATCTCCTGGAGGCGATGAAAGAGCGCCTGGACCTGGATACCACCAAGGTTGAAGACTTGATTCTCGCCTGTGGCGAGCCGGTCAAAGAGCAGGGCCAGAATATTGCCAAAGCGGCCTTGGTCTACTCCAGCTGGGACGACATTACCACCGGTGCGCAGTTGCACCGCTTCTGCGCGGGCGGTTTGGATGCGGTCAATATGGCGGCCGCTAAAGTCGCCTCGGGTTTTGAGGAGCTGGTTGCCGCCGGCGGTGTTGAATCGATGTCCCGCCTGGGTATTGGTGCCAGTGGCGGTGCCACCGGTGACCCTTGGGTTGCGATGAAGTCTTACTTTATTTCCCAGGGCCTGGGCGCAGATATGATCGCCACCATGGACGGCTTTAGCCGCGAGCAGATCGATGCCTACGCGGCGCGTTCGCAGCAGCGAGCGGCCCACGCCCGTGATAACGGCTACTTTAAGTCTATCGTGCCGGTTCGCGATATGAACGGCGTAACCGTGCTGGATAAAGACGAGCTGATTCGTGCTGAAACCACCGCCGAAGGCTTGGCCAAACTGAAGCCGGCTTTCCAGATGTTTAACGACTTCGGTCACGGCGGTGTTGCCAAGCTCAAGTACCCCGAGCTGGACAACATCGAATGTGTCCACACGGCGGGTAACTCTTCGGGTATTGTTGACGGCGCTGCGCTGGTGTTGATCGGCAGCGAAGCCGCTGGCAAAGAGCAGGGCTTGAAGCCGCGCGCGCGCATCGTCAGCTGTGCCCTGGTCGGCAGTGAGCCCACTATTATGCTGGACGGCCCTGTACCGGCTACCCAGAAGGCGCTGAAAAAGGCCGGCTTGACCGTCGACGATATCGATCTGTTTGAACTCAACGAAGCCTTTGCTTCGGTGGTGCTGCGCTACCAAGATCGGCTGGGTATCCCCGATGACAAAATTAACGTCAACGGCGGCGCGATTGCCATGGGTCATCCCATCGGCGCCACTGGTGCGATGATTCTCGGTACCTTGCTCGACGAGCTGGAGCGCCGTGACCTGCAGCGCGGTTTGGTCACCCTGTGTGCCGGCGGCGGTATCGGCATCGCTACCATTATCGAGCGCGTGTAAAAACCGCAGACAGTGAATTTTGGCTCGGCGCCCAGCGCTGAGCAGCACAGAGAGATACAGAACAATGGGATATATTCGTTTAGAAAAAGACGCAGATGGCATCGTAGAGCTGATCTTCGACCAGCCGGGTAAAACGGTAAACACCATGGGCCTAGAGTACGACGAGGCGATGCGTGCAGCGGTTGCCGAGTTGCAGGGCATGGTTGCGGCCGGCGGTGTGACCGGTATTTACCTGCGCAGTGGCAAGCCCAATCAGTTTTTTGCCGGCGGCGATATTAAAGAAATGCTGGAGATGGACCTGAATCCGCCAGCGGATAAAAAGGCTGAAATGTACGACGGCATTATGGCCACCAAGGCGCCACTGCGCACCTTGGAAACACTGGGTGTACCCGTGGCGGTGGGCATGAATGGCCCGGCCTTGGGTGGCGGCTTTGAAATTGCCCTGGCTTCTCACTACCGCGTGGCGGTAGAGGGTATTCAAATGGGTCTGCCTGAAGCGATGATTGGCTTGATGCCGGGCGCGGGTGGTGTCGTGCGTATGACCTACCTGTTGGGTATGCAGGAGGCCATTGGCCTGATCAGCCAGGGGCGTCGCCTGAAAGCGGACAAGGCGCTGGAAAAAGGCCTGGTGCACGCGCTGGCCAAAGATGAAGACGATATGCACGCCCAGGCTAAGGCGTGGATCAAGGAAAATGCCGGCGTAGAGGGCGGTGTCAAACAACCTTGGGATCGCGACGACTATAAAATGCCGGGCGGCGGCCCCGACGATGAAGCAAATCAGGGCCTGACTTTCTTCGGCCCGGCCAATGTCATGGTGCAAACCAAAAATCTGATGCCGGCGCAGAACGCGATCTTTGCCTGTGTGGTGGATGCGGCGCGGGTTGATTTTGATACTGCGCAGAAGATTGAAGGCCGCTACTTCCTGAGCCTGCTGCTGGATCAAACGGCGCGCAATATGATGACGGCTTTCTTTGTGCAGATGGAAGCCTTGAACCGTGGCGCGAGCCGTCCGCAGGGGCCAGCGAAATTCAGCTGTTCTAAACTGGGCATTATTGGTGCCGGTCAAATGGGCGCGGGCATTGCCACCATGGCCGCGCAGAAAGGTATCGACGTTGTACTGAAAGATATCAGCCAGGAAAATGCCGACCGGGGTAAGGCCTATGCTGAAGCCTACTTCGACAAAGGTATTAGCAAGGGTAAAGTCACCGAAGAAAAGAAAGCCGAGTGCATGGCGCGTATTAAAGCCAGTGCCGACTACGCCGATCTGGCGGGCTGTGAACTGGTGATCGAGGCGGTATTTGAAGACCGCAAGATCAAGGCTGCAGTAACCAAGGAAACCGAAGCGGTGTTGGCAGACAGCGCGGTATTCGCCTCGAATACCTCGGCGCTGCCGATCACTGAACTGGCGCAGGCCAGCAGCCGCGCCGAAAACTTTATCGGCATGCACTTTTTCTCGCCTGCCGAGAAAATGCCACTGGTAGAAATTATCCGCGGCGAGAAAACCAGCGACGAAGCGCTGGCCAAGGCCTTTGATCTGGCCCAACAATTGGGCAAGACGCCGATTGTCGTCAATGACGCGCCGGGCTTCTTTACGACGCGCGTGATCGCGACCACCGTATCTCAAGGTGCGGCAATGCTGGAAGAGGGAGTGAATCCGGTATTGATCGAGTCCGCCGCGCGTGACAATGGCTCACCAGTAGGGCCGCTGGCCGCAATTGATGAAATCAGCCAGGAAACAGCCTACAAGAACGGTCAGCAAGCTAAGGCCGATGCCGAAGCCCAGGGCAAGGTTTGGGAAGACAACGCGGCCTCGCGGATTCTCGATCGCATGGTCAATGAGTTCGGGCGTCGCGGTAAGGTGCACGGCGGTGGTTACTACGAGTACCCAGAGGGTGGTAAAAAACATATTTGGCCGGGCTTGAAAGACGCCTATGCACCCAATGGCTATACCGAGATTCCCTATGAGGACATCAAGGACCGCCTGGTATTCTGTCAGTGTTTGGAGGCGGTGCGCGCTATGGAAGAGGGCGTGGTGACGGTTGTCGGCGACGGCAACATCGGCTCTATCATGGGTATTGGCTTCCCCGCGCAAACTGGCGGTGCCTTCCAGGCGATTAATGCCTATGGCCTAAAGGCGTTTGTTGCCCGCGCGAAGGAGTTGCACGAGCGCTACGGCGAGGTGTTCGCGGTACCGGCACTGCTGGAGCAGCGCGCAGCGAGTGGTGAGCTCTTTTTGTAAGCCTTGGGCTTAGCGGAGACGTAAAGGGTCGGCGAAAGCCGGCCCTTTTTCGTTATGGGATGTGGCACTTGCCCGGTTTACGGTCGCGGGTTTTTAGCTAGGCCTGTTGGCTGAAGTCTAGAAAGGCCTCGCTAAAGATCTGCGCGCGGGAGGCGCCGCGCATAAACAGTGCCCGTTGGTAATGCTGGACAAAGGGCTTGCTGCCGCTGAGGTAGCACTGATCGCTGCGCTGGGGGCTGAGTTCGTCGAGCAGGGTATCCAGCGTGGGTAGGTTGCCATCGCCAGCGTTTTCCCCCCATTGAGCTCGGTGCACGGTGATTGCGCTGTGTGCTTGCAGGGCCTGCAAGCGGTCGCAGTCATACAGTTCGCTGGAGTGTCGCGCGCAGTGAATAAGGGTGATGGCGATGTCGGGCAGGCGCAGCAGAGCGTGTTGGGCGATCGCTAACAGGGGGGCGAGACCGGTGCCGCTACCCAGCAGCAGCAGACGTTTTGCGGGGCGGTCGTCACGCAGTAAAAATTCGCCCACTGGCCCCATGATACGCACCTCACTGCCAGCTTGGCTTTGACACAGCACATCGCTGACTTGTCCGCCGGGAAAGCGGCGAATATGCAGTTGCAGCTGTCCACTGCCGGTGAGGTTGGTGGCCGAATAGCAGCGGCTGTCGACGCCGTTAAGGCTGAGGTTGATGTACTGTCCGGGCTGCCAGCGCAGCGCGGTGGCAAGGCTGAGCTGCCACACGGTATCGCTTATCTGCTGACATTCAGTCACGGTGGCTGGCTGCCAGTCTTGGCCGTTGTGAGCAAGGGCAACCTCTATAGATTGCCTAGGCTGCAGCTGACAGCTCAGGAACAGGTTTTCGGCACACTGTGTGGCGTTCAGGCCGGACTGAGCGGCGGCAATGTCCACCGCGCCATCTGCGGCGACCAGCTTCAGGCTGCAGCTCTGACAAACCCCAGCTTGGCAGCCATGGGGAATGGCTTGACGATGGCGCAGTAAGCACTGCAGTAGCGTTTCGTTGGGCGCCAAATTGAAGTGGCGGCCGTTGAATAGAATCTCGGGCATGTCGTCGACGCTGTGGATACCTCAGTAGTGAAGTGTTGATGTTACGCAGCGACGGCTGGGCTGTCATGGGCTTTTCATTGCGGAGGCGGATTGCGAGAATAGCGTTTTTACTGCAGGGAGCGCACGATGACTGTGGGCAGCGAGCAGCAGATAATAACGAGTTGGCGGCGCAATGCGCGGCCCTGGGTAGTTGCGCTGCAGCGCGGCGCCATTGCAAGTCGTGTTGCGGTAACGAATCAGGCGATTGTCAGTGCTATCGCCGCCCTGACGCCACAGCGCGTGCTCGATGTCGGCTGCGGTGAAGGCTGGTTATTGCGGGAATTGGCCGCGCTGGACATCGCTGCTGAAGGGGTAGATGCCGTTGCTGAACTGGTCGAGGCGGCTCGGCAAATGGGTTCGATGAATTGCCATTGTTTGAGTTACGCGCAACTGGCAGAACACCGTTGGCCTGAGCCCTTTGATCTCGCGGTGTGTAACTTCTCGTTATTAGGCGAAGCGGTAGCCGGGCCGCTGAGCGACTTGGCAACACTGATTCGGCCCACAGGGCGGATATTGGTGCAAACACTGCACCCTTGCGCCTACCTGCACAGCGGTAAGTACCAAGGTGGCTGGTTAGCGGGAAGCTGGCAGGGCTTGCCGGAAGATGTACGCAAGCGGTTTGCTGAGGCGCCGCCGTGGTACTTTCGCCGCCTCAGTGATTGGCTGTCAGTGTTTGCCGAGGCGGGGCTTATTGTGAGCCGAATCGAGGAGCCTGCGGCGGAGCCCGGTGGCGAGCCGCTGTCGATAATATTTGAGCTGCGTGTGTCGCAATAAGGGTTGTTTCGGGGCAGAGTTATCTGTGCGGTATCAATTTGTTAGGAGATAAAAAGCGATGGCCACGAGCGCGGTGGGGAATAGTGTTAATGACAGTCACAATATCGTCATTGCCTACGTATTGTGGATTTTCGGCTTTATGGGGGCGCACCGTTTTTACTTGGGCAGACCGGTAAGCGGTACTATCTATTTTTTTACCCTCGGGCTGTTTCTGGTCGGCTGGATTGTCGATCTGCTGCTAATCCCCTCAATGGAGCGCGACGCTGACCTGCGCTATACCTCAGGTACCGCCAGTTATTCCATTGCCTGGGTGTTGCTGACCTTCATGGGGATTTTTGGGCTTCACCGCTTTTATCTTGGAAAATGGATTACCGGCCTTTTGTATTTGTTGACCGGCGGGCTTTTTCTGATCGGGGTAATTTACGACTACTGGACCTTGAACCAGCAAATAAACGATCGCAACACGCGATTGTTTTACTGATTTAGTAGCGGGTCCAGCTGCCGTTGCCCAGCGATAAATAGCTGTTGTTGTCGATGGTGATAACAGTGCTGCCTTCGTTCTGAGAAATCGTCTCGGTGGTTGGCAGCGACGAAAGCCAATCACTGGGATCAAATTGCGACTGGGCAAAGATATCGGCAGCTAGAAAGTCTGCCATTAACTGACCCAGTGCCTGGTAGCTAGTCGGTTGCTCGATGCGCGCAGACGGGCCCTGACGGCGCAGATTGGGGCCGATAAGTTTGATCGCCACCGGCACCCGAGTGAGTGCCGGAGTGGGGATTTCTCGCATACCAGGAATCTGCATGGCATCGCCGCTGAGGTTCGCGCCATGTTCGGGGATCAATACCACGACCACATTGCGATTGCTCTGCTGCAGGCGGTCAATGAATTGCTCAAGGTCACCAAACAAGCGCTGAACTTGCCGCTGATAGTTGTACTGGCCACCCCGGTTTTGCTCTCCGCCAATCACCCGGTTGCCGTCGTGCAGGCTGGTGCTGTTATAGATCGCCACTGCAGTGTCGGCGCTGCTACCTTGGCGCTGTTGCCACCAGTTCTCCAGTACGGCAAGGTCGCTGTAAATTGGTGAGCCGTCGAAGGCCTTTTGTATCTGGGGGAGGCCGTCGAGGGGCTCTAGCTCGGCATCGATATGGCCGTATCGACGGGTATTTTCCAGAAAGCTGTCAAAAGCCCCATCGTGGTTCATCAGTAATGCCGGCCGGTAGCCCTGTTGCTGCAGTTGCTCAATTAAACGGCACTCCGGCGCACTGCCTTGGTAAAGCTGTTGATGCGGAGCCTGCCCGCAGCTCGCCCGGGTCAGGCGCAGTAGCGCCGGGCCACTATAGCTGGTCGCTGAATTAAACTGCTCAAACACAAAGTCAAAGTCTTGCAGCAGCGGGTGCTGTGTTTGGTCAATCAAGCTGAGGTCATGCCAGGATAGTGAGCAGATACTCAGAAACAATATGTCAAAGGGTTGGCGCTCGGCGCTGTAAGGAGGAAAGCGTACTTGGCGCTGGGCTTCACGGTTAAAGAAACTGCGTAGCTGGCTGTTTAAGTCGACACTAGTTTCTGCCTTGGTCTTGGCAACAGACGCAGTTTGAGCGGCGCTGCCGAGGATTGGTAGCGATGGCGTAATACTGTGAATAGAGGTGGTGAGCAGAGCGATCAGGACAATTGAAGTGGTGCGAAAAACTTTGTTTAGCAGCCAGTATGTGGCGGCGATAAGCAGCGCGGCCAACAGATTGATATCTGGTAAAAAGCGCAGTGCTAATTCCCACAGGTAGCGGCTTTCAAAGCTGGCTAGTTGTCCCATTTGGCTGACGAGACGCTGCAGTGGCGGCAGGTTGGCATCGAGCTGCAGCAGCCACAGAGCGGCGATGACGGCAACGACCTGACGGGCAATGCGCAGCACTGTCCAGCGTAGGGGGATCAACAGAAAAACGGCCAGAGCGAGGTTCTCAATGGCGTGGAATTGCAGGTCGCCGCGGTAGTACAGCAGCAGCTTGATGGCGAAATAGATGTTCCATAGCGTGAAATCGGGTACAGCTATTTGCTGTCGGGCGCGTGCGAAATTGGCGTTGTTGCTTATCAAGGTTTGTCAGCCTGAGTTGGATCCACTTTTGCGGTGGCGGCGGGGCGATAGCGGCGCAGATGACGGGGCTCAAGATGGCGATGGAGAAAATTTCCGAGTCCGCTGAGTACAGTGCGCATAAAGTAGCCGAGCAACAGCCCTACAACTAAAGCCACAGAGGCGGTGAGTAAAAAATCGTGAATATTCATATCTGCTTACTCCGGCGCAGCGCTGCAGTGCGCGGCGTCTAACCGCCGACGCTGGGCAAAAACGATCTCGCCGCTAGACCGTGGTGCCGGTTCCGCCCGGCGGCCTGGCGCTAAGCCTTTGAGTAATTTTCGCGCACGTCCGTGGTCAATGCACGGTTCGGCATGCGCGAGGGTCTCGAGTAGTTCTTCGATATCGTCAGTGGCGTGGTGGAGCAGTCGCGAGGCGAACAGGTCATTGATCGGCAGGTCTACGCTGTTGTTTAACGCGGTATCGACATCGCTGAGATCGCAGGCGTACAGAAATAAATACAGCTGGCCATCAACAATGGTTAGCAAGTCGCCTTCGCGGCGCAGGCGACACAGGCCAAGTATTTGCTCAATGGTAATGCCATGCAAAGGTTCTAGCGCGACGATGACATGACGTAATTCACTAAATAGCGCATTGTCGAAAGCGCGGCGTGCATAGCGCGAAAAGGTTTTCGGGTCTGTGTAGCCATGGTCGTTGGAGTAGGGGCGGGTTTCAATCAGTTTGGCAAGGCTGGTGGGCAGGCTGCGCTGGAAAAGCATCCCCTGGGCGGCAGCGATCAAACTGCGTACTGCGCTGCCGCGTAAACTGTAGGGAATAATTAGGTTGCAGCCGGCGCGAAGCAGATAGGCTTCATCGGCTGCGCGAAGGCAGCGCTGGGATTCTCTGGCAAGAATTTTAAGATTTTCGCCGCTAGCACAGCGCAACTGATAGATCATGGTAGCCAATGTTTCGATGCTTTCTGACTGAGGGCAATCGAGAATAACCGTGGCGGCGCTGACACCATCGAGATGGGCGATTAATTCTTCATTGCTGTGTTGTTCGGCAATGACATTCATTCGCGGGTATAGTTCTTCAACAAATTTGTTGAGGGTGTATACCGTGTCGATGTCACTACTGGCATGCTGTTGTCCAATGCTGGGCTTAGCAACCTCCTGGTAGCGAATTAGCTGTAGGCTTTCATCGACTTCAACTTGATACTCCCGGCGGGCAATGAATCCCTTGGGGGTGAGCCAGTGATCGACCAGCAGTGAGTAGTGCTGCCGCGATATATTGGTTTGTGTGGCGATCCCCGACAGGATTCGGCTGTGGTTACACAATAGCGGGCGCAGCGTTTCGCTTGGGCCGTGGATACAAAAAAGTAACCGGTATCGACCTTTGCGGCAAAAGCGCCGCCAGGCGGATAGGTCTGCTTCCAGTGCTTCTGGTGATGAACGATTAAAGCAGTTTTCGCTGAGTATCAGGCAAATGCCCTGTCCGGCGGGGATGGACAATCGGCGTACGTCGCGCAGTAATTGCTGAAGATTTGCTGAGCGGTTGCGTTGGCCAAAAAAGCAGCCGAGGCTGCGCTGTTGGCAGAGCGTATCCAGTAATTGCCTATCTGCGCGCTCTAGTGGGGTGAAAACTTCTTGCTGGCTTTCCTGGAAGACAAAGCAGTGGTGGCTTTCAGTTGCGAGCTTCAAACTGGGAATGAAATCTGCGCGGGAGTGGCCGAGCAGGCAAAACATGCCGTCTTGCCAAAGCGTTTGTTTTAGACCTTGCTGCAGACCTATTTCGCTCATCAGCTGCCATACTCCACATTGTGCGCGGTCGTAGTTATGTTATTTTGCGGTGAATGTACTATAGCGAGGGGGAATCGCACTGGCCAGCATCACCTGCTCTGTTTCCTGCAATAGCTTATGCTACTAGGTGCTGCAGGTATTCGTTATTGTGGGTTATTCGCATATTAGAACTATAACTACTGTTGCTATGCTCGCCGCCAATTTTTATTAGTCGACAGAAATCGTCGATACGCCTTGCAGTGGGCGCTTTGTACAGGAAATGAATATGGAGTTAAAAGAGCGCCAAACGGGGGGGCAAAAACCCAAAGAGCGCCGGGTAGAACTGCTTAGCCAGGATATAAGGGAAGTTATGTCATCGCTCGGTGCGGGAGACTCCTTCCCCTATCTAGAGTCCCATCGAGCGGCTGAGCGCGGTAAATTGTTGTCGCGTTGGCCGCTGTTGGCGGCGCTTAACGCGACAGGCGGAGAAGCTTAGTGCGCGCACTGTCTACGCAAGCAAAAGTAAATGAGGTGCCGCCGTGTTTACCCTGTTATTGAGTGGTGTCCACGGCGGCGTGGGCACCACTGCGGTTGCGGCTAATCTTGCCGCTGCGCTGCAGGGGCAGGGGTTACGCTGCCTGTGCCTAGATCTCAACGCAGATAATACGCTGCGCCTTTCGCTGGCGGCTCGGCCAGAAGAGCCGGCGGGGTGGGCCAGAGCGATGCTCGATGGCGGGGATTGGCGCGACGCCGCCTGGCAGCATGCCGACGGTCGTTGGCTGCTTCCCTTTGGCGAGTTGAATGCCAGTGAATTACGCGAAGTTTGGCGGCGGCTACTCAATGACGAATCTCCCTTGCCTGCGCTGCTGGCGCAGCTGCGCGAACTCCCCATGGACTGTATGGTGATAGACGCGCCGGTAGTCACCGCGTTGCCAAATCTCGACAGTTTGGCTGTTGACTGCCAGATAGTTGTCGCGGCGCCCGATTCGGCCAGTTATACCCTGCTTAAACAGCGAGGAGACTCTTTGCTGTCCGCTACTAGCCGTATATTGATTAACCGCTTGCAGTCTGGGGTGGAATTGAACAGCGATATTGCCAAATTGATGGCAGATGATTTTGCTGCTCTGTTATTGCCCAGTGTTATTCATGAAGATTTGGTGATTGCCGAGGCTGAGGCGCAACTGCAGCCGGTGATTGTCAGCGCGCCCGACAGTCAGGCGACCCAAGATTTTCAGCGATTGGCGGTATGGTGTTCTGCGCTGCGAATGAGGCAGCGGGAATGAACAATTCGCGCAGTGTAAATATCCTGCGGGCGCGTTATCGTCACTACGCCGGTGTGCAGCTGGTCACTTCTGCTGGACATACACTGCTGTGGTGCTGGTTGGTGTTTTCAGCGCTGTTCCTGCGCGAGCGTATCGCGGGCCATGAGAGTTGGCGCCTGCCGGAAGTTTTCTTTCCGCATATCGACTTGGCGCGACCGCGCGCCGCCGACCCGCTGCGCTTTGTCGTGCAATTATTTTGGCTTTTGTTTATGCGGCCACGGGCGACGCGTGTACCGAGAGCATCGCAAATAAAGACTTATTGGCATGGTCGAATTGCCGCTAAAGGCCGGCGTTGGCAAGACAGCTTAATCAGCGTGTGGCAGCGCCGACTGTTTTTGCAGCAGCGCGATGATGCTGTAGCCGGGCGTCACCGCGTGCCGCTAACGCTGTTGCTGGCAGCGGTGCTAGCGATACTCTGTATTACAGTTCCCCTAGACCCAATGGCGCAGTTTATTTTCGGCGGCTCGCTGTTTGTGGTGCTGCTGGTATGTAATCGCTTGCCGGGGCGTTTTCCCCGCATGTTAATGATTGTCTTGTCACTACTGGCTTCTTGCCGCTATATCTGGTGGCGTTGTAGTTCAACGCTGAACTTCGATGACCCGCTGGGCTTGGCGCTCGGCATCGTATTGTTGCTCGCTGAACTCTATGCTTGGCTGGTGCTTCTGTTGGGGTATTTTCAGAATATCTGGCCGTTAAACCGCCCCGTCGAAGCGCTGCCCGCCGATAGCGGTCGCTGGCCCAGCGTTGATATTTTCGTGCCGAGCTACAATGAAAATCTCGAGGTGGTTCGCGCCACTATCTATGCTTGTATGGGGCTGGATTGGCCCAGCGACAAGTTGAATATCTATTTGCTCGACGACGGTCGTCGCGATGAGTTTCGCGACTTTGCACGCGATGTGGGAGTTCACTATATCCGTCGCGCAGATAATCGCCACGCTAAAGCTGGCAACATCAACAATGCCCTGCGCCAGACCAGCGGCGAGTTTGTTGCTATTTTTGACTGCGACCACATCCCAACGCGGGCGTTTTTACAGTTGGCGATGGGGGGATTTCTTAATGACCCGAAATTGGCCTTAGTGCAAACCCCCCACCATTTCTTTTCGCCCGATCCCTTTGAGCGCAACCTGAGCAATTTTCGCAAAGTGCCGAATGAGGGAGGCTTGTTTTACGGCTTAATTCAGAACGGTAATGATCTGTGGAATGGCGCTTTTTTCTGCGGCTCCTGTGCGATTATGCGCCGACAGGCGCTGGAGGAAATTGGCGGCGTTGCGGTGGAAACAGTCACCGAGGATGCGCATACCTCACTGCGACTGCACCGCCGCGGTTATAATTCAGCCTATCTTCGTGCGCCGCTTGCCGCCGGTCTGGCGACAGAAACCCTCTCGGCTCACATTGGCCAACGTATTCGCTGGGCAAGGGGAATGGCGCAGATACTGCGCTTGGACAACCCGCTGCGCGGCCCGGGCCTGAAATTGCAGCAGCGACTGTGTTATTTCAATGCAATGCTGCATTTTCTGTCGGGGATTCCACGGCTGATATTTTTGTTGGCGCCGCTGGCTTTCCTGCTGCTGCACACCTACATCATTTACGCTCCGGCATTGATGATTTTGCTCTATGTCGCACCGCATATGCTTTACTCGTCGGTGGTCAATGCCAATATTCAGGGACGCTACCGCCATTCTTTTTGGGGGGAGGTTTATGAAACGGTGTTGTCCTGGTATATCGCCAGACCGACGACTGCGGCGCTGATTTCGCCAAACAAAGGTGGCTTTAATGTCACCGAAAAAGGTGGATTGATCCATGAGCAATATTTCGATTGGGTGATATCCAGACCCTATATTCTATTGGTGTTGCTCAATATCTTTGGCCTGTTGATTGGCTGTTGGCGTCTATTTGTCGGGCCAGTGAACGAAATCAGTGCAGTGCTACTGAATTTGTTTTGGGCGGTGTATAACCTACTTATTCTCGGCGGCGCGGTGGCGGTAGCGGCAGAGGCTCGCCAATTGCGCCACGACCACCGGGTGCAAGTGCGCTTTCCGGCGATGGTAAAACTGCCGAGCGGGCATGTGCTGCAGGCAGAACTGATTGATTTTTCCTTAAGTGGTGTGCGTTTAAAGTTGTCGCCAGATGCTATGCAGCAGATCGGTCAGCGCCTGCACTTGGTGATGGATCGCGCGGGGCGTGAATACAGCTTTGCCATGACTGCCGTTTTTAAAGGTCGAGAGCTTGTCGGCTTGCGTTTGTGTGACCAAACGCCCAGCAACATGATTCACTATGTTCAGTGTACATTTGCCCGGGCGGACAATTGGGTGCGCTGGCAAAGCAATATGAGTGTTGATAAACCTATGAGCAGTATGGCAGCGGTGATGAGTATTAGCGTTCAGGGCTACCGGCGCCTGTTGCGTTCGGCTCCCAAGCCACTGCCACAATTGTTAAATGCTATTAAAGCGCTGGTGGCAATGCTGCGCAGCTTGCGGCCTCAGCCGATTACCGTCAGGGTGGAAGAATTATGATTAAACGAACAATGGATTGCGTCGATTTGCTGTCGCGGCATTGTTTGGCTGTGCTGCTGTCGCTTTTTCCGCTGGCCGTGCAGGCGGCGATGGCCGATAGTGATAACTGGAGGCAGGCCAGCGAACAGCGTATATACCGCTACAGCTTAAGTGAGCTGGGTCACGACCACAGTGTGGCGCTGCAGGGCAGCCAAAGTTCAGCGCTGCTCAGTTTTGGTTCGCGGTTAGATGAAATCGTCGAAGCTGCCGAATTGGAGCTGCACTATTCAGTGTCGCCAGCCTTACAGGCAAGGGAGTCTCATCTCAAGGTCTACCTCAATGACGAGCTGATGGGGATTGTCGATATCGGTGACGGCGAGCGTCAGCAGCAGTCGATACGTATCGCTCTGCAGACGCGGTATTTGGCTGATTTCAATCAGCTGCGAATTGAGTTGATAGGCGAGCTGCCCGACCCCTGTTTCAGTCCTGACAGCTTTAGCATTTGGACAGAGATCGGCGCGCAAACAAGCCTTCAATTGCGCAGCCGGGTTCTGCCAGTGGCCAATAATTTACAATTACTGCCCGCCCCCTTTTTTGACCGTCGGGACTACCGGCCGCTGCAATTACCGATAGTGATGAGTGGTGAGCACAGTTTGCAGCGTTTGCGCGCCGCGGGTATCGCCGCCTCCTGGTTCGGTTCTCTAGCCGCTTGGCGCGGCGCGAGTTTCCCGCTGTCCGATGGCCGCTTGCCGCCACAGCATGCGCTGGTGTTTATGACGAACAGCCAGCGCCCCGAGGCACTGAAGGATTTTCCGCAGGTGGAGGCCGCCACTGTGCAAATTATCGGCCACCCGCAAAGCCCAGGCGCCAAACTGTTATTGATTCAGGGGCGCGACGATGCCGACTTGCTGCGCGCGGTTAAGGGCTTGGCACTTGGCAGTGATTTGTTATCCGGGGCAGTGGCGGAGATTAGCGATGCTGTGCAGAGCATGCCGCGCAAGCCCTATGACGCACCCAACTGGTTGCCCACCGACCGCCCCGTGCGGCTCGGTGAACTGGTAGATAGCCCCATGCAACTGCAGGTTAAGGGGCGGACTCCCTCGCCAGTCAAAGTTGCCTTCCAGTTGCCGCCGGATTTGTTCACTTGGCGCAGCCGGGGAATTCCCGTCAAGTTGGATTACCGCTATTCACCGCCAGTGGAAGACGGCAGTGGGTCGCAGATGAGCCTGAGCATCAACAATCAGTTCGTCGAGGCTTTCAATCTCACTCGCAAGGGGTTTTCGGGCGAAGCAAAACGGCTGCGGGTGCCACTGTTGAATGACGGCTTCCTAAGCAGTAGTCAGCAGCTGCGGATACCGGCATTTAAAGTAGGCAGTCGCAATGAGCTGCAGTTTCAATTTGATTTTGCCGGAATCACCAGCGGCGCCTGTAAGAGCGTGTCTCCGGGTCGCCGTTACGCGGCAGTAGATGCCAGTTCCACACTGGATTTTAGCGGTTTTGCCCACTATATCGAGATGCCGAATTTGCGGGCCTTTGCCAATGCCGGTTTCCCTTTTACGCGGATGGCAGACCTGTCTGAGACGGCGGTGTTACTGCCCGACAGTCAGCACCCGCAAATACTGCAAACCTATTTGCAGATTATGGGTTTCGTCGGTGCCAGCGCTGGCTACCCCGCATTAGGGGTTGAGCTCTACAACCAGTGGTCCGCTGAGAGACTGCGCAATCGCGATATCTTATTGATTGCCGCCAGCGGCGATATTGAGGCGGGCAAGGATTTGCCACTGTTGTTTGACGAGAGTCGGCGGGTACTGAAAACACCGCGCGCCAACCTCGATGCGATGTCCGATAGTTGGGGTGGAGCGGATCTCCGCAAGTCGACCGTTGCGGCCAGTGTTGATATCAGGGCGCAGGGGCGGTTTGCCGCGCTGCTGGGAATGCGCTCTCCCTATAGTAATGATCGCAGCGTAGTGGCCATGCTGGCAGCCCAGCCAAAGGACATGGTGTTGCTGCGCGACGCCTTGGCCGATGCCGGTAAGGTTGCGGGCATGTACGGCTCGGTAGTGACACTTCGCGATGGCAGTCAGGCTAGCTTTAATGTCGGGGACAAATATTACGTCGGTAAACTCGCCGTCTGGGACTTAATTTGGTACCACTTCTCCCGCTACCCCGTGTTGCTGGGGGCGATTAGTGTACTGGTAGCGCTAATGCTTGCAATCGTGCTCTGGCGTCTGCTCAGTGGCGTCGCACGCCGTCGTTTACGCCGGGGTGGTGAGTGATAAGAGGCTGCGCCATTTTGGTGATGATGACGCTGTCTTCGACGGCGTTTTCGGCGACCTGTGAGTGGCCGGCGTGGCGACAATTTTCCGAGCGCTATATCGACGCTGGGCGCGTCATTGATGGCAGTGATCCCCGGCAGATAAGCACCTCCGAGGGGCAGGCCTACGCACTTTTTTTTGCCCTGTTAGCCAATGACCGCAAAACCTTTTCTGAGTTGTTGAATTGGACAGAGCAATATTTAGCGCAGGGCGATCTCGCCGCTAGGCTTCCAGCGTGGCTGTGGGGGCGAGATGAAGACGGCCTGCAGCGCGTGCTCGATGACAATGCGGCGGCGGATGCCGACAGCTGGCTGGCGTTTACCTTATCCGAAGCTGGTCGTTTGTGGGGCAACCACAACTATCGCACGCTGGGCTATTTTCTCGCGCAGCGAATCGCCAGTGAAGAGAGCGCGATCTTAGACGACGGCCGTCGCTTGCTACTGCCGGCCCCAGCGGGTTTTGTTAGCGAGGGGCAGCTGACGGTCAATCCCAGTTACTGGATGCCGCAACTGTTCTACCGTCTAGCCAGTTTGTATCCGCATTCGCATTGGCCTGCGCTGGCTGATGCCGCCGCCGAGTTGCTGGTCGAGACAGCCCCTCGCGGCCTCAGCCCAGATTGGAGCGTTCGCAACGCAGAGGGCTGGCAGGGCGGCGGCAAGACATCAGGGCGTGGCAGTTACGACGCTATCCGTGTTTATTTATGGCTGGGAATGTTGCACCCGAATTCTCCTCAGCGCGAGGAGCTACTAGCGCATTTTTCGCCGATGCTGGCGCTTGCGCGTGCGGCGGGCGAGCCGCCGGAGTGGGTCAACGCCTATTCCGGGGGCGCGGGGGGCGAGGGGCCGTGGGGGTTTTCTGCGGCGCTGTTGCCGCTGTTAATGACGGGCGGCGAGTCAGATTTTCTGGACGCCCAGCAGCAGCGAGTGCTTGCCGCTAGAGAGCGTAGCCGCGGTCGCCGCGACTACTATAACCGCGTGTTGGATCTATTTGCCGACGGCTGGCGCAGCGGCCGTTTACGCTTTGCCGGCGATGGAAAATTAATGGTGAATTGGAGTCGCTGCTCGTGAAACGCTCCGGTGGCCTGTGGCTGATTTTCGCTTTGCTGCTGGTGCTAATGATTTGGCAGCGTTACCCCACCCCCACGCAGGATGTTGAGCCAGCGCCTTCTCCGTCTGGCGTCGCGGCGACTGACGGCCACAATGACCGTCCCTCTACAGCAACTGCGGGTCTTCAGCGCAGTATTGAAGCTCAGTTGCTGGAAGCCGAGTTGTTGGGCCGTGAGGATTTGCTGCGGGCGAAATTGCAGCGCTTGAAAGCGGTCAACCCCGGTGCGCCACTGCTTGACGTTTACGGGGTCTGGCTGGCGCTGCGCGCAACTGACGAAACGGCGGCGCGAGCGCATCTGGCCGCTCTGCAAAGCCGTGAGGGAGATTCGCTGTTAAGTCGGCAATTGGCCGATTACTTGTCGGCGCATACCGATAATCGCGCAAGTTTATTGCAGACCAGATTGCTTGCAAAAACCGGTCGCGAACAGGAAGCCGCCGCGCAATTTGAGGCGCTGTATAAGCATGGCATTGCGCTGCGTGCCAGTGAGCTGGAATATTTGCGTGTGGTGGCCCGCATTGACGGGCGGCGCAATGAGGTGATTCGCCGCTTGCGTGAACTCAACGAGCAATATCCACAGCTGCCGCCACTGCAGTTGGAACTCGCCGATCAGTTATTGGCAGCTGACCCCGCCAGCGTTGAAGCGCGGCAATTGCTAGGCGGTCTTTTTCGCGATCCCGCTCTGGCGACACAGGCCGCAGAGCGCTGGCTCTCGGCACTGGCGCGTCAGCCATTTTCAGCGGCCCGGCTGGCGGAACACGCGATGCTGGCGGAGCAATTTCCGGAGAACATTGCGCTGCAGGATGCCTGGCAGCGCGCAAGACTCGATGATGCCGAACAGCGCCGGTTGATGCGCGACCCGTTCTACCGTGCGCGCAGTGTGGGGATTGCCTTACTGGAGAGTGGCGACTTAGCCAAAGCCGAGCGAAAGCTGCGTTACGCCTTGATTGGGCGGCCGCGCGACACTGAAGTGCTGGGGGGCTTGGGGCTGCTGTATATGCGTCGCGGTGAGCACGCGCGCGCGCAGCGTTATTTTAAGGATGCGCAGCGTTACAACCGCGACCCAGACCAGCAGTCGCGTTGGCAATCACTGATCGACACGGCGCGGTTTTGGCAGGCTTTACGCCGGGGGGAGGCCCTGCTGGAGGCCGGGCGATACCCCGCGGCGAAGCGGGCGTTGGCGGAGGCTCAGACACTGGATAAAAGTGCTCTGGAGCCATTGCTGCGGTTGGCTGAAATCGCGCGCCGGCAAGCCGATCCCGCCGGCGCGGAGCGCTACTTCCAGCAAGTGTTGCAGCGTGATTCGCTCAACGTTGATGCGCTGTGGGGGCGCATACAGCTTGCGCGCGAAAGCGGTGGCGAACGAGCTGCCGAGCGGCAGTATGAACGCTATTCGCTTGCCCAGCGCCGGCAGCTGATGGAGTTGCGTCGAGCGTACCAGTCGCAGACATTAGCGGCGCAATTGCGCGCAGCGACGGCGGCGGGGCGCCGGGAGGACATGGCGGCGATCGTTGAGCAATTACTGAGCGTCAAGCCCCGCTCTCCCTGGCTGCAGAGTGAGGTCGCCCAGGCTATGGCTGCCCTCGGCGAGGTCGGTCGCGCCGATCGCTATATGGCAGATGCCGCGAGAGCGGATAGCAGTGATGATATGGCCTTTGCCCACGCGCTGTATCTGTCGGGACGGGGGCAGCGCCGCGAAGCAATTGCCTTGTTGCAGTCCATTCCCGCCGGCCAGCGCAGTGCGTCCATGCAGGCCAATTTGCAGCGCTTGCAGTTTGACGAGGCCAGTTC
>JBFKEA010000008.1:0-25352 GCA_041619375.1 Spongiibacter sp.
CCGGTGTCGGGGTCTTTGGGGGCGAGCAGGCGAAAGAATACTGCGCTGGCGGGTAATTCTACCCGCGAGCAGGCGTTCATGAGTTTCTGGGCCAGTAACTCGAAGCCGGAGCGGTTGCACAGGCCGGTGGCGGTGTCGGTCGTGGCTAAGTAGCTAGCTGACAATTCCCGCTCGGCTATACGGGCGAGATCTTCGAGTGTTTCTTGGTCGTCGTCACTCAGCTGTCGGGGTTTGCGGTCGATAATGCAGAATGTGCCCAACCTTTCGCCGGTAGGCGCCGACAGTGGGAAGCCGGCGTAAAAGCGAATGCTCGGTTCATTGACAACCAACGGGTTGTCGGCAAAGCGCTCGTCTTTGCTGGCGTCGTTGACGATAAAGGTGCCGCTTTCCAGAATGGCATGACCGCAAAAAGAAATGTCGCGTGGCGTTTCGGTGGCGTTTAAGCCAGTTGCCGATTTAAACCATTGGCGGTCGGTGTCGACCAGGCTGACCAGAGCTACCGGGATGTCGAGAAGTTTCCTCGCCAGCCGGGTAAGGCGGTCGAAACGCTCTTCGGCGGGGGTGTCGAGGATGTTGAGCATGGTCAGTGCGGCGATGCGCTGTTCTTCATTGTCTGGAATCTGGGGTACTTGCATGGCATGGCCTCGCCGCTGACGGCTTGGTCTGGGTCAAATTTCTATAAGTGTATATTAACGCTTGCTGAGGATTTTCCTGTAAGGGATTAGACCTAGCCTCCGGGGCTGTTAAACACTCTGTAATGGGCGTGAAAGAGCGCTGTCTTATCAATGAAAAGTCTAATAAAAACAATAATTTGCGATATTTTTTTGGTCGTCTAAACGGATTATAGCTAGCTTGCGGTGGCTGTGTGAGAATTTTTACCGTGATAGCAGGGCCCCGATTAGAGGGCGTGCCGAATAAACGAGGAGAGAACCATGAGTGAGCTCGCGCAAGTGAAGCGTCAGCCCCATATCATCGAGGCCAAAGAATTACCGGATCGCTATGCCCGCGGCTGGCACTGCCTTGGCCTAGCCAGTGAGTATACCGACAAGCCGGTCAAACTGAATTATTTTGGCACCCGTTTAGTCGCCTTTCGCGGTGAAGACGGCGAGGTGCATATCCTCGATGGCTACTGCCCTCATATGGGCGCAGACCTCAGCGAGGGCTGTGTCGAAGGCAACTCCATTCGCTGTCCGTTCCACGCCTGGCGTTGGGGTGCCGATGGTGTCTGCGACGAAATCCCCTATGCCAAGCGCATTCCTCCCAAGGCGGTGATTCGCTCTTACCCGACACTGGAAGAAAACCACCTGCTGTTTGTGTGGTACGACCCCGAAGGTCTGCCGCCCATTGAAGAGCAGCGCCCGCCGCGTATCGATGATCTGTTTAGTCCTGAGTGGACCATCTGGCAGATGGATTTGATGACCATCAACACCAATAGCCGCGAGCTGGTCGACAATATGGCCGACGTTGCGCATTTTGCGCCGATTCACGGTGCGCCGATCAAAGAATTTAAGAACATCGTTGAGAAACACACCTATGAGCAGGTGTTGGTGGGCGGCAGTGAGCTGCTTGCCGAAGATGGCGAGCTGACCTCCAGTGCCAAGTATTTTGGTCCGGCATATATGAATACCTATATGACTGGCCAAGTTGAGGGAATGAACGTTGAGTCACGCCTGCTGGTGACCCACGTGCCTATTGACCAAAACAGCTTTGATCTGCGTTTCGGCGTGGCGGTGAAAAAAATCCCCGGCATGAGCGACGAGCAAAACAACGAAATGGCTCGCCAGTACACCGAGCAAAATCGCGCGGCGTTTTTCCAGGATGTGCATATCTGGCACACCAAGACCCGCGTAGACAACCCGGTGCTGTGTGATGGCGATGGCCCGATCAACCGCCTGCGCCAGTGGTATAACCAGTTCTATGTTGACCGCGCTGATGTGCCGGCGGTGTTCGATGAACGCCGTGAATACGTAGTGGATTATGCGATCCGCAATGGCTGATCGCAGTGCTGTGAGCAATAAATTCTAAAGACAACAGGAATACTTCATGGATGTACGCAGTTTAGGCTACGTCGTAATTGAGTCTGCCGACCCGGTAAAGTGGTTGGAATACGGCCGCGATATTCTCGGTCTGATGCCGGCACCGACCATGCCGGATGATGGCAATGTTTATTTGAAGCTCGACGAGCGGCCTTTCCGCTTTGCGATTGAAAAGGGTGAGTCCGAGCGCTTGGCGCGCTGCGGTTGGGAACTTCGCGACGCGGACGATTTTGCCGCCGCCAAGGACAGCCTGAATGCCGCCGGCGTTAGCTTTGAGGTAGGCTCCGCGGAGCTGGCCAAGGCGCGCCGTGTTCGCGAGTTAATTGTTTTGCGCGACCCCTCGGGCAACGAGCTCGAACTCTACTGGGGGGGCGAGCTGGATTTCGCCAAGTTTGTGTCGCCGCTGGGTATCAGCGGTTTCGAGACCGGCTTTAATGGCGATATGGGGCTGGGGCACGCGGTATTGCCGGCGGGCAAGCTCGGCGAAACGCATCGCTTCTATAAAGAAGTGTTGGGCTTTGGCGACAGTGACTACATGCATTTTCACTTCTCGCCGGATCCCAATGATCCGGGGCAGGGGTTGAATTTCATGCATGTGAATAACCCGCGTCACCACAGTTTAGCCCTCTACGAGGACGCCAATAACCCGGTGGGCTGTGTGCATTTGATGCTGGAAGTGCTGGAAACTGACGAAGTGGGCTACTGTCTGGATCGCGTTGAGGCGGCGGGTATTCCCATTGTGTCGACCTTGGGCCGTCACACTAACGATCGCATGCTATCTTTCTATATGGCGACGCCGACGGGTTTTGCGATGGAGTTTGGTACCGGCGGCCTGCAAGTGGACTGGGACGATTTCACCCCTACCGTGACCAGTTTGCCCAGCCTGTGGGGGCACAAATTCAATATGCCTGACGTCTGAGGCGCGGGCATAAAATCCTTTGCTCATCGCTAAACGTAAGTAATTGGTAGATGAAGCAGTCAATACAGATAATAGAAAACACAGGAGAGCGGCGATGAGCGCAGTAGCTGCAACAGATAACACTGATATGAATTTTGAGACTATGATGGCGGCCATTAAAGAGCTGCAACCGGTATTTCGCGAGCGCGCGCCGCAAACGCGCCAAGAGCGCAAGGTGCCCCAGGCTTCTATTGATGCCCTGCAAGAAATCGGTTTCTTCTTGGCCTTGCAGCCCAAGCGCTACGGCGGCCTGGAGATGAAGCCCCAGGAGTTTTTTAAGCTGCAGATCGCCATTGCTGAAGCCTGTATGTCTACCGCTTGGGCGAGTGGAATTATCGCAGTTCACGCTGTGCAGCTGGCTATGATGGATGACCGCGCACAGCAGGCGGTGTGGAACGACTCGATTCACACCCGCATTTCTTCCTCATACGCCCCCATGGGTAAAGTGACGCCGGCCGAAGGTGGCTTCAAACTCAGCGGTCGCTGGGGCTGGTCAAGCGGCAGTGATCACTGCACCTGGGTCTTGCTGGGCGCCATTGTGCCGGGCGAGGGCTACCGCACCTTCCTGGTACCGCGCAGCGACTATCAAATCATTGATACCTGGCAGTCGATGGGTCTGGAAGGCACCGGCAGTAATGATATTGTCGTTGATGATGTCTTCGTGCCGGATTATATGACCCACAAGCAGAGTGACGGCTTTGCCGGCACTAACCCCGGTTTGGCGGTGAACGACGCGCCGCTCTACCGCCTGCCCTGGGCGCAGAGCTTTATCCGCGTGGTGTCGACGCCGGCTATCGGTGCCTGTAAGGCGACCGTTGATCTGTATAAGCACGCGGTGTTGAACAAGGCCAGTGGTGACCCGACCAAATTGGCCGGTGACACTCAGGTAGTTGAGCGCATTGCGGCAGCCCTTAACGGCATCGATGAAATGGAAGCGATACTGTTCCGCAACTTTGACGTGATGCTGGAGCAAATCGAGCGCGGCGAAGAAATTCCTCTGGAAGATCGTATCCGCTACCGCTATCAGGCCTCACTGGTCATCAGCAAGAGTATCGAGATCGTCGACTCCCTGTACGAAGTAGCCGGCGGACACTCGGTATTCAACGACAGCGAGATTCAGCAGCGCTTCCGCGATGTGCATACTGCCCGTGCTCACGTGGCCAATAACCCGACCAGCTTTGCGCGCAACTTTGGCGGCGTTTCGCTGGGCATGGACAACGGCGACTTCTTTATCTAATAGGCCTGTTAGCTGTTCTGTAAGGCCCGGTTTATGCCGGGCTTTTTCGTTTCTGGGCTGCGGCCGGCAAGGGCAAACCCGTATAGAAAATCTCCGCGCTGACAAGCAAGCTATGTCGAGATCATTAAAGGTCTGTGGGCTTCTGCCGATAAGCTGAAGAGACGGATCGCTGTTTGGCGCTGCCGGCAGTGAAGGTGTAGCGGAGAAATATTTTGGATATAGCGACCCTGCTGGGAATGTTTGGCGCGCTCGGCGTGATTATTGCGGCCATTTTTTTTGGTGGTAGTGCTGGTGGCTTTGTCGATATCCCGAGCATCCTGATTGTAATTGGTGGGGCGACTTTCGCCAATCTGGTGAAATTCCCTCTGGAGCAGACGCTCGGCGGTTTTAAAGTGGCATCGCGGGCCTTTTTTCACAAGCCAACAAGCTCGCTGGAGCTGATTGGTGAGTGTGTGGAGCTCGCCGGTATCGCGCGTAAAGAAGGGCTTCTCGGGCTGGAGTCCCAAGAAATTAGCAATGAATTTCTCAACAAGGGCGTGCAGATGGCCATCGATGGCCACGACCCCGCATTTGTTAAGCGACTACTGAATAAGGAAATTAATCTCACCATCGAGCGTCAGGAAATGGGCGAGGCGATCTTTCGTGGCTTTGGCGATTCCGCGCCGGCGATGGGCATGATCGGCACGCTGGTCGGTCTGGTGCAAATGATGTCGAATATGTCCGATCCCAAGGCCATTGGCCCGGCCATGGCTGTTGCCCTGCTCACCACCTTATACGGCGCTGTTCTTGCCAATGCGGTGGCGCTGCCAATGGCCGACAAGCTGGCCTTTCGCACCCAGGAAGAGCGGCGTAATCGCCACCTTATTTTAGAGGCGGTAGATGGTATCCAGGAAGGTTTGAATCCCCGTGTGCTGGAGTCTCTGCTTGCGGCTTATCTGCCGGACAATAAGCGCGATCAGGAGAGCAGTGCCGAGGAGGCCTAGTGGACGATCTGCCACAGAAGAAGGCGGCACCGGGAGCGCCCGCGTGGGTGCTGACCTTTGCCGACCTGATGTCGCTGTTATTGGCGTTCTTTGTTTTGCTGTTCTCCTTTTCAGAAATGGACAAGCAAAAGTTTAAAGAGCTGTCCGGTTCTATGCGCGACGCCTTCGGCGTGCAGCGGGAGGTGCCGGCGTTTAACCCGCCGATAGGCACCAGTATAATTGCTCGGGATTTTAGCCCCGGGCGGCCTACCCCCACTGTCGATAATGAAGTGCGCCAAGCGGCAGCTCAGGAAATGCGCAGTTATGCAGAGATGCCGATTGATGACGACCTGCGTATCAGTGAGGAGGAGTTAGCGGCCGACCTAGAAAAGGTGAAACAGTTTCTGGATATAGAAATTGAAGAGGGCCTAGTCGAGGTTGATGACGACGGTGAACGGGTGATTACCATCCGTATCCGCGAGATGGGCTCTTTTGCCTCGGGTAGCGCTGATATGGATCTGGATTTTTTGCCGGTGATTAATAAAATCGCCGCGCTGGTGCAGGAAATTGGTGGCCATGTGGTGATTGCCGGCCACACCGACAACCTGCCAATTCGCACCCCGCGCTTTCGCTCAAACTGGGATCTTTCCTCGGCCCGCGCGGCGACGGTGCTCGAGCGTATCGTCGATGGCAGTGGTCTGTCGCCCGAACACTTCAGATTGGCAGGGCATGCCGACACTCGGCCAATCGATAGTAACGATACCGTCGAGGGGCGGGCTAGAAATCGCCGTGTAGAGGTAATCTTATTGCGCGGTGGTGTCCACGATTCGGCTGTCGGGCCCGTTTATGGCGGAAGAGAGACGTCGGTGATGGAGTAATTTGTATTTCTTCTTGCTAGGCGTCGAAGCGCTGTGGTGGCCGGTGTAACATAGGCTAGCGACGACAGGCGTCGCAAAAAGGAGAGAGCAGATATCGCTATGCGTCGTACTAAAATTGTTGCCACGGTTGGCCCAGCCTGTGATTCCGCAGAGCTTTTGCGCGAGATGATTCTTGCCGGCGTCAATGTATTCCGTTTGAATTTTTCCCACGGCAGCGCCGCCGAGCATCGCAGCCGCTGTGAATGGATTCGTGAAATATCTGCCCGTGAGGGCCGCCATGTCGCCGTGTTAGGCGATCTACAGGGGCCGAAAATCCGTCTGCGAAAGCTGGCGGTAGAGTCGATAGCTATAGAGCCGGGTGTTGAATTGGTTCTCGACACTGGACTTGCCGATGGCGAGGGCGACGAGCGCCATATCGGCGTGGATTATGAGCCGCTTGCACGCTCGGTGAGCACTGGTGACACGCTGTTGATCGACGACGGGCGTCTGCAGTTATCGGTATTGGAAGTCTGCGGTGATCAAGTTCGCTGCCGCGCAGAAAGTATTGGTGTGCTGCGCTCGCGCAAAGGGATTAACCGCCTCGGCGGCGGTTTGTCGGCCCCGGCACTGACCGCGAAAGACATGGAGGATATTCAGCACGCGGCGGCGATGGATCTCGACTTTATTGCCATTTCTTTTCCCAGCAGTGCCGCCGATATCATCGATGCCCGTGACAAGCTGGAAAGCGCCGGTTGCTACGCCCATATCATTGGTAAAATCGAGCGTGCCGAGGCCGTTGCCGACGATCAGCACCTGGATGATTTGATCAGTGCCTGTGATGGCGTAATGGTGGCCCGCGGGGATCTTGGTGTCGAGATTGGTGATGCCAGTCTGATTGGTTTGCAAAAGCATATTATCAAGCGTGCGCGGGTGCTCAATCGTCCGGTGATCACGGCGACCCAAATGATGGAGTCGATGATCAGCAACCCCATTCCGACGCGGGCCGAGGTCTTCGATGTGGCCAATGCGGTGCTCGACGGTACCGATGCGGTGATGCTGTCCGCTGAGACCGCCGCTGGTCAGTATCCGCTGGAGACGGTTAGGGCAATGTCGCGCAATTGCGTGGGCGCTGAGCGCTATCCGTCAGCACGTAAATCCAGTTATCGAATCGAGCGCAGCTTTGACTCTGTTGAGGAAACGCTAGCGATGAGTGCGGTGTATGCGGCGAACCATCAGCGCGGCGTAAAGGCTATTGTGTCGCTGACTGAAACCGGCCGCACGGTATTGCTGATGTCGCGTCTGACCTCGGGCATTCCGATTTTCGCCTTCAGTCCCAATAGCGCCACCTGTCGGCGGGTGAGTCTTTACCGGGGGGTATTCGCCATGTCTAGTCGCAGTCCGGCGCCGACGGTTGAAGATTGTGTGGAGGCGTTAAAGGCCGCGGAGCATGTTGCGGTGGGGGACTTGATACTGATGACAATGGGAGATCGTATTGGTGTGGATAACCACACCAATACACTTAAGATAGTTCGCGTGTTGTAGTGTTTGCGGCCGCGCGGCGGCCGCAATGCTTATTTGTCGTTACTGGCGTTGGCCGCGTCCAGAAACGCCGGTTTTTCGCCGCCGCCGTGGACAGTAAGTGCCGCGCCGCTGATGTAGCTGGCCATGTCGCTGGCCAAGAACAGGCAGGCCTCGGCAATGTCGTTCGGTACGGCCATGCGCCCCAGCGGAATGGTCGCGCCCACCGCGGCGATGCCCGCCTCGTCACCGTAGTGCAGGTGCGATTGCTCGGTGCGAATCAGTCCGGCGATAATGGTGTTGCTGCGTACTTTGGGTGCCCATTCGACCGCCAGCGAACTGCTGAGGTTCAGCAGTCCGGCTTTGGCGGCGCCGTAGGCAGCCGTGCCGGGCGACGGGCGCTGGGCGCTGACCGAGGCAATATTGACAATGCTGCCACCGCTGCTTTGCTGCTGCATCACTGCATTGCAAGCCTGTGCAAAGAACAGCGGGGCCAGTAGATTAAGGCGCACGATCGACTCGGAGAATCGCGGTGATGCCGTGGCGGCGTCAGCGTAGGGTGCTCCGCCTGCATTGTTGATCAGTACATCGATACGGCCAAATTCGGCAACAATCTCATCGACAAAGCCCTGTACAGCGTCGGGGTCGCGGACATCCAGGGCGCGAAACCAGGCGTCCCGGCCACCGGCGCTGGGCAGGCTGTCGGGTTCGCTGCGTCCGCAAATTGCGACCACTGCACCGGCGGCGAGAAAGCGCTCGCTAATACCACGGCCGACGCCCTTACCACCGCCGGTGACGACGACTACCTTACCTGTAAAATCCAGTGCGCTGTGCATTGTTGCTTACCTACCTTGTACCCAGTCTGTTAGTGTTTGCTGCTGCGCGCAGAAAGCGTGTTATGACATTGTGCGCGGCAAATTTTCCGGGCGATAGTTTAGCGCTTTAGTCTGAGTTTTAATATGACCGTATTTTTATGCGTAAATGACTGCTTTTGTTAGTGCCAGTCCAATGGCGCACTGTATACACTTATGCCTAAAGCTAGGCTTGTCGCGCTGCGGCCTGCGCAAAGCGGCTCCATGACAAATAATTGAAAGGTGTTTGATATGTCCAACCGTGCAGTAATTGCGATTCTTGGTGGTACTGGAAACCTGGGTACCGGTCTGGCCCGTCGCTGGGCCCAGGCGGGTTACCGGGTGATTATTGGTTCGCGCACGCAGGAAAAAGCCGAACAGGCTGTGGCTGAGCTCAAGGCGTTGATGGGCCAGCGCGGTGTCGACGCAGTAGCGGTTGAGGCAATGGACAATCAAGCCGCCGCTGAAGCGGCTGATATCGCCGCCTTGACAGTGCCCTTTGCCCACCACAGCAGTACTCTGGAGTCACTGCGGGGCGCGTTGCAGGGCAAGATTCTCATCGATGTAACCGTGCCATTGGTGCCGCCGAAGGTCGCCCGTGTGCAGCTGCCAGAGGCGGGTTCAGCGGGCCAGGTTGCTCAGCAGTTGCTCGGCGATGGCGTCAAAGTAGTGTCGGCCTTCCAGAATGTTGCAGCGGTGCACTTGCAGGAAGGGTCTGAGCTGGATTGCGATGTGCTGGTCTGCGGCGACAGCAAAGAGGCGCGCGCGACAGTGATTGAGTTGGTGGAGGCGGCGGGCCTGCGCGGCTTTCACGCCGGCAGTATCGCCAATGCGGCGGCGGTAGAGGCGATGACGTCACTGCTGATTTTTATTAACAAACAGTACAAATGCCACGCCGGTATCAAACTCACCGGCGTTGATCAGTAGCGGTCGCGGCGAAAATGGCGAGTTCGCAACTTCAGCTTATCGCTCTACAGCATTTCCCCTTGGTAGAGCCGGGCGATGATTTGACCGCGCTGATAACTGACGCGCTGCAAGCCAATCAGCTCAGCTTGCAAGATGGCGACGTACTGGTGATCGCGCAGAAGATTTTTTCCAAGGCCGAGGGGCGCTACGTGCGCCTGGCTGACGTCGAGCCGGGTGAGGAGGCCATGCAGCTGGCCGAGCGCTGTGACAAAGACCCCCGGCAGATGGAGCTGGTGTTGCGGGAGTCCAGCGAGGTGCTGCGCGCGCGCCCCGGTGTGGTCATTGTTGAGCACCGGCTGGGCGTCGTGCATGCCAACGCCGGTATCGACAAGTCCAATATCCCCAACTGTGATGACGATCCACAGCTGCTGTTATTGCCAGAAGACCCCGACGCCAGTGCCCGCCTGCTGCGTGAACGCCTGGCTGTGCAGTGCGGTGTCGAGGTGGCGGTGATTATCAACGACAGTGCCGGCCGCGCGTGGCGCAGTGGCACAGTGGGATTTGCGCTGGGCACCGCTGGTTTTGAAGTGGTGGAGAATCGCATCGGCGATGCCGACTTGTTCGGTCGCGTGTTGGAAGTGACCGAAATTGCGGTAGCCGATGAATTGGCAGCGGCGGCCTCCTATGTGATGGGGCAGGCTGATGAAGGGAGTCCGGTGGTACTGTTGCGCGGCGCGAAATTGCGGCCGTCTGACGATGGCTCGCGAGCGCTGCTGCGCGATCGCGAGCGGGATATGTTTCGCTAGTGGTTACGCCAGCTGTGCCGGGCAAGTTTGTTGCGCTGAGCGGCGGTGTGGGCGGCGCCAAGCTGGTACGCGGGCTCGCCGGCTGTCTGCATGCCGAGCAACTCACGGTGGTTGCCAATACCGCAGACGATTTCGATTACTGGGGGCTGCGCATTTGCCCCGACCTCGATTCGATAAGCTATGCGCTGGCAGACCTTAACGATGAGCAGCGCGGCTGGGGCTTGCGCGAGGAAAGCTGGGTAACGCTAGAGGCGATGCGTCGGCTTGACGAGCAGCAGTGGTTTCAGCTCGGTGATCGCGATTTGGCCACGCATATCTTTCGCACCCAGGCGCTTCGCGCCGGCCAGTCGTTGACGGAGGTCACCGGGCAGCTGTTGCAGCGTCTCGGTAGTGCAACACGCCTGCTGCCGATGACTGAGCAAGCGGTCGCCACTCGGGTGTTTACCGATATCGGTGAGCTGGAATTTCAGCAGTATTTTGTTCGTGAGCAATGTCGCCCGGCTGTGCAGCGTGTCGAGTTTGCCGGGATCGACCAGGCCGAACTCAACCCCGAGGTTGTCGCGGCGTTGGTCGATCCGGAGTTGCGCGGCATTATTATCTGCCCCTCTAACCCTTTTTTAAGTATCGATCCCATTTTGTCATTACCAGGTTGTCGCCAGGCTATCGCCGCGTCCGGGGTGCCGGTAGTGGCAGTATCACCGATCGTTGCTGGTCGCGCGGTCAAGGGGCCGGCGGCAAAGATGATGAGTGAGTTGAATATCCCCAGCCGGGCGGCGGCGGTGGCCGGCTACTATGGTGAGTTGCTCGACGGCTATATTGTTGACGACGGTGATCGAGAACAGTGTGAGGAGATCGTCCGGATGGGGGTCGTGTGCCGGCCCGCACAGAGTATGATGAGCGATCTAGAAACCAAGGTGCAGCTGGCATCCGCTACCTTGGCGTTGATAGAGGAGCTGGCGTAACACTATGTGGTTGGTTTTACCGCTCAAGGATTTTGTCCAGGCCAAACAGCGCCTTTCGGGCTGTCTCAGTGTGTCGGAGCGCCGCACCTTGTTTCAGCATATGGTAGAAGACGTGCTGGCGGTGCTGTCATCGCTGCCGGCTTGTGAACGCTTGCTGATCGTCTCCGACGACCCTGCTGCGCATCTTCTCGCCGAGCATTTTGGCGCGGATTGTTGGCCGGAGGCGGAACTTGGCAAGGGCTTGAATGCGGTGTTGGAGGCGACCTTGGCGCGCATCGCCAGCCTGCCGTCGGCGCCGGAGAATGTGATGATAGTGCACGGTGATTTGCCGCTGATTAATGCGGCGGAGCTGTCGACACTGGTGGCGAGGCAGGCAGAGACTGGCGGGCCTGCCCTTGCCATTGCCACCGATCGCCACGGTAGCGGCAGCAATGTGTTGTTGATGCCGCTGCGCCAGCGAATATCCCTTCACTATGGCGAGCAGAGCTTGATGGCCCACCGCCGCGCTGCGCAGAGCGCCGGTCTTGAATTACTTGTACAGCGCAGCGAAGGCCTGGCCAGTGATATCGATACTCGCGACGACCTGTTGGCCTTGGTTTCGCGCGCAGCTGGCGACGGTGAGCAGCAGAGCGTGGCACCACAGACCATGCGTTATCTGCATAGCAGCGGCATTGCTCGCCGGCTCAAGCAGATGAGCCCGGTCGCGGATCAGCGCGCCGGGGAGCTGGGTGGATAATGAAGCTAATTGAGTTGTGAATGCGATGGAATTTCAGCCCCTGATAGATGTGGCTCTCAGCGGCGAGCTGACTGACGAGCAGGCGTTGGCGCTGCATCGCTGTGACGATACGGCGGTGCTGGCGGCCGCGGCCGCGCAGCTGCGCGATCGCGGCTTTGGCAATATGGTGAGTTATTCGCGCAAGGTGTTTATCCCCTTGACCCAGCTGTGTCGCGATGTCTGCCACTACTGCACCTTTGCAAAAACTCCCAAGCGCATTGAACAGGCGTTTTTAAGCGTCGATAGCGTATTGCAGCAGGTGCGCGAGGCGGAAAAGCTGGGCTGCAAGGAGGCGCTGTTTACCCTGGGTGAGAAGCCAGAATTGCGCTATCGCGCAGCGCGTGATGCGCTGGCGGAGATGGGCTTTGCGACTACCTTGGAGTATTTGGCGCATGTTGCCGGCCGGGTGTTGGCCGAAACGTCGGTGTTGCCGCATATCAACGCCGGTTGTATGACTGACGATGAAATCGCCATGCTGCGGCCGGTGTCGGCGTCGATGGGCATCATGTTGGAGTCTGCGGCCGAGCGGCTTTGCGAAAAGGGCATGCCGCACCACGGATCTCCAGATAAAGCCCCGGCGGCGCGTCTGGCAACTTTGCAACGAGCCGGCGCGGCGCGGGTGCCGTTTACCTCGGGGATTTTGATCGGTATCGGCGAAACGCGGCGCGAGCGCATCGAGTCGCTGCTGGCACTGCGCAGTGTGCACCGCGAGCACGGTCACTTGCAGGAAGTGATCATCCAGAATTTTCGCGCCAAACAAGGCACCAAAATGGCGTCGGCGCCGGAGCCGGATCTCAATGAACTGCTGTGGACGATTGCCGTTGCGCGATTGATTTTTGGTGCGCAGATGAGTATCCAGGCACCGCCCAATCTCAGCCCCGGGGTGCTTCCGCAGATTGTTGCTGCGGGTATTAATGACTGGGGTGGGGTGTCGCCGGTGACGCCGGATTTCGTCAACCCCGAAGCCCCTTGGCCCCACGTGGAGCGGCTGGCGAAAGAAACGGCATTGAGTGGCAAGCTCCTGCATGAGCGGCTCACCATCTATCCACGCTATGTGCGTGACGGCGCGCACTGGCTAGATGCGGCAATACTGCCGAAGCTGCTCAGCAGCGTCGACGCCCAGGGTCTGCCGCGAACTGACGGTTGGCTGACCGGCCAGGGCACCGAAGCGCCGCAGCAAGAGTTGGCGCTGTTGGACAAGGCGCAGCCGCGCGCCAGCGCAGTTATCGCCGATATTCTACACCGCGCGGAGGCGCAGCAAGCCTTAACAGAAGCGGACATCGTGCACCTGTTTGAGGCCCGCGGAGAGGATTTTGCAGCGGTGTGCCGGGCCGCCGATACGCTGCGCCAGCAGCGCTGCGGCGACCGTGTCAGCTATGTGGTCAACCGCAATATTAATTACACCAATGTCTGTTACTTCAAGTGCCAGTTTTGCGCGTTTTCTAAGGGCAAGCTGAGCGAAAACCTGCGCGGCCGGCCCTATGACCTCAGTGCCGAGGAAATTGCTCGCCGTGCGACTGAGGCCTGGCAGCGCGGAGCCACTGAGGTGTGTATGCAGGGGGGGATTCACCCCGAGTACAGTGGGCAAACCTATCTGGATATTTTGGCCACGCTGCGCGGGGCGACGCCGCAAATGCATATCCATGCTTTTTCACCGCTTGAAGTTTGGCAGGGTGCCGAAACGCTGGGGCTGCCGCTGGAAGATTATCTGCGACAGTTGAAAGCGGCGGGGCTGCACAGTCTGCCGGGAACAGCGGCTGAGGTGCTGGACGATGAGGTGCGCGCGGTACTGTGCCCGGACAAGATCAACACCGCACAGTGGCTGGAAGTGATGGAGACGGCCCACCGGGTCGGCTTGCCGACCACGGCGACGATTATGTTTGGCCACGTCGATGGCTACCATAATTGGGCGCGACATCTGCTGGCCATCCGCGAGCTGCAGCAGCGCAGCGGTGGTTTTACCGAGTTTGTGCCGCTGCCCTTTGTCGCCAGCGAATCGCCGATCTACTTGAAGGGGCGGGCCCGCCGCGGGCCCACCTTCCGCGAATCACTGCTGATGCACGCGGTCGCCCGGCTGGTGTTTAACGGTCTGATCGACAATATTCAGGCCTCCTGGGTGAAACTGGGCGAGGCCGGGGTGTTGGCCTGCCTCAACGCCGGGGTCAATGATCTCGGTGGTACTTTGATGAACGAAACCATTACTCGCGCTGCCGGGGCCAGTCACGGCGAGGAGACGAAGCCGCAGCAGATGGAGCAGCGCATTGTTGCCATGGGCCGTCAGCCCTGGCAGCGCAACACTCTTTATGGGCCGGCGGATGTCGGGCAGGTCGAACGCGCACGCCGCGCAGCGGCGTTGCAGCAGACGGTAAATACGCCGGCGAGTAAATACGAACGCAGTAAGCGAGAACTGATTGCCAGCGGGTGAGTCTGGCCACGACAACAAAGGGATAATTTGATGGGAACATACGCAATGAGCGGCGGGGCCACCGGTATTGGCGCCGCTATCCGAGAGCGCCTGCTGGGCGATGGCCACAAGGTTATTGTCGTCGACTTAAAAGACGGTGATATTTGCGCCGACCTCAGCGACTACGCCGGGCGCCAGAGGGCGATCGATGGTATTCGTCAGCTCTGCCCCGAGGGCCTGGACGGCTTTATTCCCTGCGCGGGCGTGGGTCCATCGGTGCGACCGCCCTCGCTGATTGCCCGCATTAATTATTTTGCGGCTGTCGACCTGACTGAAGGTGTGCTGGATTTGCTGGAGATGTGCAAAGGGCGCATTGTGATGATTGCCTCTAACTCGGCGCCGATGGTCGAGCACAATGACTATGTGGAATTATTGCTCGACGGTAAGGAGGAGCAGGCCTGCGAGCTGGCCGACGGCCGCGACACCCACCAGGCCTACGCGGGCTCTAAACACGCGATCTGTTGCTGGCTGCGCCGCCGCAGTGGCGAATTTGCCCGTCGCGGCATTCGCATTAACGGTGTGGCGCCCGGTATTGTGCAAACGCCGCTGACCGACAAAGTGCTGGTCGACAAGGAGCTGGGGCAGGCAATGCGCGACTTTGGTGACACCGTGCCGCTGGGCAGCATTGGTCAGCCGCAGCAAATTGCCGAGGTGGTCGCCGCCTTGTTCGGTCCGTTTGGAGACTACATGACGGGTTCGTTGCTGTTTGTCGATGGTGGTCACGACGCGATGTTGCGCCCTGACAGCTTCTAAGCGCTCCCCCTAAAACGCACCACCGCCGTCGGTGGTGCGTAGTGACTTTTTGCACCCCTAGGCCTGCCATGTTCGCTCTGTTATCTCCGTTACTACCGGTGATGTTGCCGGTGCTGTTGTGCGCGGCACTGGGTCTGCTTTGGGTGCGTTTTGACCAGCCTTTTGATGCGGAATTTGTGCGCCGCATGGTGATGTGGGTCGGTGCGCCAGCGTTGATAGTGTCAACGCTGGGTGGCCTGGAAATTTCGCCGGCGCGGCTGCGCAGTGTGCTGCTGGCGGCGCTGGTTTTGTTGGCCTGGACCGCGGTATTCGGTGCACTGTTTTGCCGGCTGCTGGGTTTAGCGGCGCGCGATTTTTTGATTCCGCTAATATTTGGCAACTTCGGTAATATGGGTTTGCCGATATGCTTGTTTGCCTTTGGTGAGCAGGGGCTGTCGCTGGCGCTGGGTCTGTTTTTGGCCACCACGGTGTGTCATTTTTCGCTGGGTGTGGCGGTTCTTAATGGGCCGAAGGCCGCGTTTGCGGTCAGTCGCTCGCCGATTATTTACGCGGGCTTGTTTGCGGCGCTGCTGGTGTTTTGCGATTGGCAGCTGCCGGCGACGGCAGCGAATACCTTGGGGATTCTCGGCGGTATGTCGATACCGCTGATGCTGATTACCCTGGGGGTGTCATTGGGCTCGCTGCGGGTGTCGGTTGCCGGTCGCTCGCTGTTGCTCGGCGTGGCGAGGTTATTGCTCGGCCTGGCGGCCGGTTTTGCCACGGTTTGGTGTTTGGATTTAGAGGGGCTAACGCGCAAGGTCGTGTTGCTACAGTCGGCGATGCCGGCGGCGGTGTTCAATTATCTATTGGCGGTGCAATACCGTCGCGAGCCCGCCACCGTGGCGGGCATGGTGGTCAGCTCGACCTTGCTGAGCTTTATCAGTATTCCACTAGTGTTGATTTATTTGGGGTTGTGATTAAGCCCTGCAGGCAAGGCCGAAAGTCATTGCTGTCGGCGCCCTGTCTTGTCTTAAACACTTCCCTTAGGCTGGGTGGCGTAACCCAGACAGAGCATTGCTGGACTGTCTTGCAGTCGCTTCATGTGCTAGTAGGGAGTTCTAGCGCACGATGATCATCTTTTTGATGCGCGCTATTTCTCTTTCCAGTTTGTTGTATATTTCGTCTACCTCGACATTGGCGCCGACCCGCACGCGGCTGGAAATCTGCGTGACCGGGAAAATAAACTCGTCTTTGCCCGGTACCTCAAGTGCGCGGCTGCGCCCCTTGCGGTCGCTGTAAACGACCCAGCGCAGGCCATTTTCGCGGCGCAGATGTTCACCTATGACGACGCCCATGGCCTGAAGCTGGGCGGTGTCGTCGGCGTCGACGAGCTTGCGGTCGAGAATGGTTTGGATTAGGCGCAGATCGCTACTGCGCCCGTGGCCAAAACTGCGACCCAGAGATAGCTGCGCCAAGCTGTTGAGTTCCTGGCGGCGCTCGTCCATATAGCGTTGATCAAGAGGGGTGAGGGGGTCGCTTCGCCACTGTCCGGCGTTGCCGACCGTGGCAAACAGCAGGAGTAACAGGGGGGCGAGATACTTCATGGCTATCCTCTCTTTGCGCAAGTGACGCGAGCAGCGGCTATTGGCCGCCCGCAAAGGCTATTATACGACGTTTAGACCGGTGCACAGCGCCTATGTTTCCACTTGCTGCGGTGAATCTGGGGCGCCGGTGAAATCTCCCTTGAGCTGTGCCCCGCGGGCCAGTACCATTGGCGGCTTGCAGAAAATTCTGGAGATTTAGGCATGATTACCGGCAGCATTGTCGCCCTGGTTACCCCAATGCACAGCGATGGCAGCATTGATTGGCAAGCGCTGTCTCGCTTGATCGACTGGCATATTGACCAAGGTAGCGATGGCATTGTTGCCGTGGGCACCAGTGGTGAGTCCGCGACGCTGGGTATGGACGAGCACAAAATGTTGATCAAGGCCTGTGTCGATCAGGTTGCCGGGCGTATTAAAGTGATTGCCGGTACGGGGGCCAATTCCACCAGCGAGGCGATTGAACTGACAGAAGTCGCGCGCGAAGTGGGAGCAGATGCCTGCCTGCTGGTGACGCCTTACTACAATAAGCCGACCCAGGAAGGCCTGTATCGCCATTATATGGCCATTGCCGACGCCGTGGATATTCCGCAGATTCTCTACAATGTGCCGGGCCGCACCGCCTGCGATATGCAAAACGCCACCGCTGTGCGCTTGGCCGAACACCGCAATATTATTGCTATCAAAGATGCCACCGGCGATATCGCTCGCGGCAAGGAACTGATTGACGCCGTGGGTGACAAAATGGCGGTGTTATCGGGTGACGATGCGACGGCGATGGAGCTGATGTTGCAGGGTGGCAAGGGCAATATTTCGGTTACCGCCAATGTCGCACCGGCAGCCATGAAGGCGGTCTGCGATGCCGCTATGGCCGGTGATCGCACCGCCGCGGAAGCTGCCAATGCACCGCTGCTGGCCTTGCACGAGCGACTCTTTATTGAATCGAACCCGATTCCCGTGAAATGGGCGCTGTACGCCATGGGGAAAATGGAGGAGGGCATCCGCCTGCCGCTGACGCCGTTGAGTAGCGGCGCACAGCCACAGCTGCGCGAAGCACTGGTGCAGGCTGGTCTGCTGTAAATCTGCCTGTGATAGGCGCCAACCAATAAGTGAATAAGCGAATGCGTTTTAGCACCGTCCGTTACCCCCTTGTGATCGTTAGCCTGATCGCGCTGACTGCCTGTGGCACTTTTCGCGATCGCTCTCACGACTATCGCCGCGCCCAACTTAGCGAAGCGCTGGTGTTGCCCGCAGAACTGCGCTCGCAGTCCCTTGACGACCTCTATGTGGTGCCGGGAATTCGCGACCACCAAACACTGCCTGGCGAGTTTGAAGTACCGCGCCCGGAGCAGCTCACCAAAAATGTGGGTACCGCCGAGGTTAAAATTCAGCGACTGGGTAACGACCACTGGATTTTGCTCGACGGTGAGCCCGGCCAGGTATGGCCGCGGGTGAGAGTGTTTTTGGAGCGTACCGGCTTGGCTTTGGCGCATATCGACAACGAGCAGGGCATCCTTGAAACACAGTGGCGCGAGGTTGAAAAAGACCAGCCTCTGGAGCGCTTTCGCTTTCGTTTAGAGCACGGCGTGCAAGTGGCCACCAGTGAAATTCACCTGTTGGTACAACAGGGAGCTGGACAGCAAGACTGGCCGGAGACGTCGACCGATCCGCAGCGCGAAGGGCAGATGGCCCGCGTGCTGGCGCAGTTTTTGGCCGACAGTGACAGTCAGGGCGCAGTATCAATACTGGCCAAGCGCGGCGTCAAGAGTAAAGGCAAGATCTTTATGGAAGGCGAGGGCGAAGATCGCTTCTTGCGTCTTTACCTGCCCTATGACCGCGCCTGGGCGGCGCTGGGTTTAGCGTTGACTAAGGCCGGCTTTGAAATAGAAGACCAGGCGCCGGCGGTAAACAAATACTGGCTAAGCTATGTTGACCCAGAGGATCTCGACGAGGGCTGGTTTAGCGGCTTCTTCGGTGCGAATCGCGCCAAGCGCAGTCGCTACGTGGTGGAGTTAAAGCCGGTGGCTGAAGGTCAGTCAGTGATTTTGCTCAACTATCAGAAGGGCCGTCGTTTGCGCAGCGAAGAGCGGGAGGTCCTGCTTAACCGGATTATGGGATACCTGCACTAATGCGTTTCGCCTCGCTCGGCAGTGGCAGTAAAGGTAATGCCACGCTGATCGAGTCGCAGCAGGCCTGCCTGTTGGTGGATTGCGGTTTTACCATCAAGGAAACTGAGCGCCGCATGGCTCGGCTGGGGCGTACGCCTGAGGATTTAACTGCGATTTTGGTCACCCATGAGCACAGCGACCATATTAAAGGTGTACTGCCGCTGGCGCGCAAATACAATTTGCCGATTTACAGCAGTTTTGCCACGGCGGACTACCGCGAGATGCGCAACTTTGACAACTGGCAGGCGCTGTCACTGGATCGAGCGGTAACGATTGGCGGGTTTTCAGTGACACCGGTGGCGGTCCCCCATGATGCCCGTGAACCCTGTCAGTTTGTGTTTCGTTACCAAAAAAAGACCTTCGGCTTGTTGACGGACTTGGGTAGTATTACGCCGTTTGTCAGGGAGCAATACCGGGATTGTGACGCGTTGTTGTTAGAGTGCAATCAC
This sequence comes from Spongiibacter sp., assembly GCA_041619375.1. Classification (GTDB taxonomy): domain Bacteria; phylum Pseudomonadota; class Gammaproteobacteria; order Pseudomonadales; family Spongiibacteraceae; genus Spongiibacter. The sequence goes on from JBFKEA010000008.1 coordinate 19,283, forward strand.
GATGTTCCGATGCTGCAGCAGGGGCCGTATCCGCTGTCGCTGAAACGCCGGGTAGCCGGCGATTGGGGGCATTTGAACAACGGCCAGGCCGCCGATTTGCTGCACAGTGTCAATGTCGAGCGCCTGCAGCACGTGGTCATGGCACACCTGAGTGAGCACAACAATACGCCGGAGCTAGCAAGAGCTGCGGTGGAACCCATTTTAGTGAACAGCGAAGCACTGCTGTCCGCAGATCAACAAGCCGGTTTTGACTGGCTGGATATCGCATAAGGCGAGTGAGGCAGACCATGGAAAAACGTGAGGAATTGTATTCGGGTAAAGCGAAATCGGTGTTTAAAACTGATGATCCGGATCGTTTTATTCTGACCTTTAGAAACGACACCTCGGCCTTTGATGGCGTGAAGGTGGAGCAGCTTGACCGCAAGGGCATGGTTAACAATAAGTTTAATGCCTTCATCATGGAAAAGCTGCAGCAGGCCGGCGTGCCCACTCACTTTGAGAAGCTGCTCAGCGACAGCGAGGCACTGGTGAAACGCCTGGATATGTTTCCCATCGAGTGTGTGGTGCGCAATATTGCGGCGGGGTCTATCGTCAAGCGCCTCGGTGTCGAGGAGGGTTTGGAGCTGACGCCGCCGACCTTTGAAACCTTTTTAAAGGATGATGCGCTGCACGACCCGATGATCAACGAGTCGCATATTCGCAGCTTTGGCTGGGCCACTGATGCGCAAATGAGCCGCATGCGTGAACTCACCTACCAGGTTAATGATATCCTCAAGGCGCTGTTTTTAGACGCTGGTATGCTGCTGGTGGACTACAAGCTGGAATTTGGCGTGTTCAGCGACGGCGAAATCTATCTGGGCGATGAATTTTCTCCTGATGGCTGCCGTATCTGGGACCAAGACACCCGGGAAAAGCTCGACAAAGACCGTTTTCGTCAAGATCTGGGTAATGTGGTGGAGTCCTATGAATTGGTCGGCCGCCGCCTCGGTATGAATTTTGACGACTGAGTTTTTTAGTTCCTTATGAAGATATTGCCGCAGCTTCGCTATCGCTCATTATTGGCACTGTTTGTACTGTGTCTGAGCTGGTCGGCGTGGCTGCAGGCAGAGCATATCCATCTCGGCGACCACGGTGTCGTTGAGGAGTGCTTGCTTTACCACCAAGGTGGCAGTGCTGCGTTATCCAGTCACGCCGAACTGGGCGGCGGCTGTGCTGCCGAAAAAGCGCATGAGCTGTATCGGCCGTTGGTCGGCAGCGCTGCCGCCCTGGTCTCCCCGCCTGCTCGAGGCCCTCCCGCTTTTTTATCCTGAAACCCAACGCATATAAGGTTACGCCGCCGTCTGTCGTGGCGCGCGGCTGTGTGATTCGCATTTACAGGATAGAAACATGAAGTCGATATTGATCAGCGTAGGCGCCATAGTCTCGCCGTTGGCGTGGGCTGCATCGCCGTTGCCCGAGCCGGCGGACACTGCAGTGGCGCAAGCCGATAAGCCGCCGATGGAGCATATTGTGGTATCGGTCGCCGCACATAAAAAAGAGGCGCAAACCGCATTGCCCGTCAGTATTTTGGACGCCGAGGCGCTACAGCGCCAAGCGGCCGCCACCCTTGGGGATACACTGAACAACCTCCCCGGCCTGAGTTCGGCAAGTTTTGGCCCCGGCGTGGGTCAGCCGGTAGTTCGCGGGCACCAGGGTCCGCGTGTACAGGTACTGCGCAATGGTCTGCCGAGTCTGGATGTGTCCAGCAATAGTGCCGATCACGCGGTCTCTGTTGAGCCCTTGTTTGCCGACAGCATCGAGGTGCTGCGTGGCCCGGCTACCCTGCTGTATGGCAGCGGGGCGATTGGCGGGGTGGTCAATGTTATTGATCGCACCATACCCAGCCGTCACAGCACTGGCCTGGATGCCGCGGTGGAACTTCGCCACAGCTCCGTTGACGACGGTCGCAGCGGCGTGCTGCGGCTGGATAGCGGGGCCGGCAATTGGACGTTCAATGCACAGGGGCTGTTCCGGGACTGGGGTGAGCCGGATATTCCGGGCTACGCGCTCAACTCGGCGGTTGTTGACGACCCGCAGGAATTGGCAGAGAGCAGCGACGGCCATCTGGAAAATGCCAGTGGTCGCAGCCGTCAACAGAGCCTGGGGGTGGCCTACCATTTCAGCAGTGACGCTATCGAGAGCGGTTATATTGGTCTCAGTTACAGTAATTTGGACAGTGAATACGGCATTCCAGCCGGTGTCCACGCGCATCACGACGAGGACGAAGAAGAGGAGGCTGACGAACACCACGAAGGCGGTATTCGCCTCGATATTCGCCAGCAGCGTTGGGATGTGGCGGGTGATTTTCACCTCGACGGCTTCTGGGAATTGCTGCGCTGGCGGGCCGCCTACAGTGAATACCAGCACGGCGAGGTTGAACCCAGCGGAGAAGTAGGAACGCGCTTTAGTCGGGACGCCCACGCGCTGCGGGTGGAATTGTCGCACAGTCCGCTGGGTCGCTGGCACGGTGCTGTCGGCCTGCAGTATTTGGACAGTGACTTTCAGGCGGTCGGCGAAGAGGCCTTTGTGCCGCCCAGCCGCAATCGCGCACTGGGTGTCTTTGTCCTCGAAGACTTTCACGGTGAGGGCTGGCAAATTGAGGCTGGGCTGCGTCTGGATCGCGATGAGCTGACCACAGACAACCAGGCAAAGGACGCGGACTACAGCGGTATTAGCGGCTCGCTGGCCGGTTTGCTGGATATTTCCGAGCACTGGCTGCTGTCGTTGTCCTGGGCGCAGTCGCGTCGTGCGGCGACCGCTGAGGAGCGCTATTCCAATGTGCTCAACGACCCCGATCAGTGGCTGGTACACGGCGCTAGCGGGGCAATTGAGCTGGGTGACGAGCACCTTGGTCGCGAGAAATCCGATAATGTCGAGCTGCGTTTTCGCGGTGACTACCGGCGTTTCAATGCCGAGCTGAGTCTGTATAACAACCAGTTCAACGATTTCATTTACTTGCAAAATACTGGCGCCGAGGTTGACGGCGCTGCGGTGCTGCAATACCGCCAGCAGGATGCCGAATTTCGCGGCTTGGAATACGAGCTTTCAGTTCAGCTGCTGCCGTTGATGGCATCGGCCAGCGTGGAGTTGGGGTTGTTTGGCGATTACGTGCGCGCTGAGCTGGATAGCGGTGACGATATACCGCGTCTGCCTCCGCAGCGCCACGGCATCAGATTGGCTTGGCAGCAAGCGATAGCCGGCGGTGAGGCCTTTGCGCAAGGAAGCTGGCTGTATGCCGCGGCGCAAGATGCACCGGGAGAAAATGAGAGTGCCAGCGACGGCTATCACCGGCTGGATACGACCCTGGGTTGGCGCATTGAGCACACGGGCAACCGCTACAGTGCGATGCTTCGCGGCCGCAATCTCGGTGATGAGGAAATTCGCAACAGCGCGTCATTTATTCGCGACCGGGCTGCCGAGCCCGGCAGAAGCCTAGAATTAGTGCTGCGCGTGGAGTTTGGCGGTTAAGCGCAACGCTGAAGCGGAAATAGCGGGCAATGCCCGCTATTTTTTTATCTGGGGATTGCTGCTATAGCTATGCTGAGTGCGAGGGGTTGCTGTGGTGGGCGCAGCTGGCCCCGCAGCCATAGGCTGGCGTTCGATGGCCGCAGCGTGGCTGCGGTTCAATACAGGAGTTGGACGACGATGTTCTATCGCGGACGTCATCATGAACACCATCGCACGTCGCGCATCAGTTGGTTGCGGGCGGCGGTGTTAGGTGCCAATGACGGCATTGTGTCCACCGCGAGCTTGTTGCTAGGTGTGGCGGCAGCCGGGGCAGACAGTAACACATTGATGTTAACGGGCTTTGCCGGCTTGGTTGCCGGTGCCATGTCGATGGCGGCCGGTGAATATGTGTCGGTCAGCTCGCAAGCTGATATTGAGCGGGCAGATATCGAAATTGAGCGCCGCGAGCTGGCGAGCAACCCCCTGCAGGAGCGCGAGGAGCTGGCGGGGATTTATGTCCAGCGCGGCTTAGACAAGCGTCTGGCCGACGAGGTGGCGGGCCAGTTGATGGCGCATGACGCGCTGGCGGCGCACAGCCGCGACGAGTTGGGCTTGTCGCCCAATCACCGCGCGCGGCCACTGTTGGCGGCATTGTCTTCGGCCAGCAGCTTTGCGGTAGGAGGCGCCCTGCCGCTGTTGTTGGCGCTGTGGTTCGCGCCGCCGCAGTTATTGCAGGTGATGCCTCTGGCGATTGTGCTGTTTTTGGCCGGCCTCGGAGCCAGTGCTGCCTACGCGGGCGGTGCCCCGGTGGTGGCTGCGGCCGCGAGAGTCGCCTTTTGGGGGGCATCGGCAATGGCGCTGACCGCAATGGTGGGCCACAGCGTTGGACTGATGCTGTAAGTCTAGTCAGTAATGCCGGCGTCGCGGCGCGCGCGACCCGGGGAGCAGCCGGTCCAGCGGCGGTAAGCGCGTTGGAAGGCACTCTGTTCCGAGAAGCCCAGTAAGGAGGCAATGTCTGCCAAGCTCAGACTGGGCTCGGCAATGTATTGCTCGGCGAGCGTTTTGCGCAGCTCATCGACCAGTTGGCGAAAACTCAGGTCCTGTTCCGCCAGTTGATGGCGCAGCTTGCGCTGCGGCATCCCCAAGGCGCTGGCAATGATGGGCAGCTCTGGTGTGCCCTGCTGAAGTCTGTCGACGATTGCTCGTTTGCAGTGCTGCAGCCATTGCGGCTGCTGTTGGTGCTGTAACTGCTGCAGCTGCTGCTCGCAGATACGGTCGAGAATTGCCAGTGCCTGGGTATTGGCAATCTGGATGGGCTGATCCAGAGCGGCTTCGGGAACCACAAAACTATCTACATCGGCATCGAAGTAAATCGGGCAGCGGAAAAAACGCGCTAACTCACTGCTGTCGGCCGGGGCGCTGTGACGAAAATGGACCCGGCTGGCGACGGTGCTGGTGCCGGTGAACTGCGGAGCCAGCGTTTGTACGATGGCAAAGTTGAGCTCGGCATGGTGGTTGCTTAAGACAATGTTGTCGGGCAATAAACAGCGCCAGTGCAACACGACCTCGCCGTTTTCCTGACTGATTTCATCGCGAAAGGCGTCGTAGTCCAGACCTGAATAACGCACCATGCGCTGCAGTTGTTGCTGGCTGTTGGCGCAGGCCAGTTGTGCCAGCGCGCCGATTCCCACGTGGCCAGGGCGTACATGTTGCCCCAAGTGCAGGCCTAAGTGGGGGTCATCCAGTAAGGCCGCCGCGCGGTCCAGCATATTGGCGTAGGTGAGGTAGGGCAGGCGTTGATTGGCGTTGTCTAGAATGTCGACGCTGAGGCCCTGCTCGGCCAGCAGCTGAGCGGCCGGCAGGCACTGGTTATCGCAGTAGTCAGTCAGCAGCCGCAAAAAGTGCACCGCAACGGTGTATTGAATGCCGTCTGTTTCACTGTCTGAGAGGGCCTTGGACATGGTGTTATGGGTGGCTGACTGAGGAACTTACCGCTAACTTACTACAGGATGTGGTGCGTATCACCTGTTGCTTTGCGGCCTTGCCGGTGGCTGGAGTCAATCAAGCTGGCGCTCAGGTCAAGAATAGGGATGTGTAGTGGCGCTATGCTAGGGTGCATCTGTGTCGCGATGAGGGAATGAACGATGCAAGTCTTAATAATAATGATAGCTGAGGTTGCGGCGTGAAGCGGCGGCGCGTGCTGGCGGCAGCGGGTGTAACTGCCGTTGCGGGGTTGGGCGGCGCTCTGCTGAGGCCCGGTGATAATGGCGGCCCCTACAGTGAATATTTTCGGGTCTTAAATCAGCAATTGAAACGCAGCGGACCGATGCGGCCAGTGATGGTGATTGACCTCGATCGCGTCGATCACAATCTGGCGCTGGTGCAGGACAGTTTGGCGCGCACCGGTAAGCACTATCGCATTGTTGAAAAGTCGCTGCCCTGCATGAAATTGCTGGAATATGTCTCGGCCAAGTCGGGCAGCAAGCGCTTGATGAGTTTCCATCAGCCGTTTCTCAATTACGATGCCCGGCAGATGCCCGATGCCGACCTGCTGTTGGGCAAGCCATTGCCGGTGCGCTCGGCA